>NZ_BPES01000002.1:0-501410 GCF_019654895.1 Roseobacter sp. OBYS 0001 | reverse complement strand
CCAAAACCCGAACAGAGCTAACGTAAATTAGCGGACTCAAAGGGGAGCAGGTCATTGGACCGCCTTGGACAACAGCTTCTGCTACGCAGCAGATGAGATTTGGCAAAAAAAGCCTCCATGGATATGGAGCGCATTGAGCTGATTACTGGACTGAAGCGTGGGCAGAGTATTGAGCACATCAAGTGACGCAACGAATTGGTCACACCTGAAGAGGCCGGTTCGAAAGCTTGCGTAGAACTGCTAGGAGTTCCATTGGACTGTTTGCGTTTTGAGCAGGTGGCCGGTGGTGTAATAAGCTAAGACTGGACTCGGCCGTTTAAGCGCCTTGTTTGAGCAGCTGATTTGACAAGATGGCCGGTGAAACCTTCAGTGACCCTCGACCCTATTGCTCTCGATCAAGGCTATGAGGCTTGCTTAGCCAGCCCAGACAGTCTGAGGAACTGAGTTTCGACAATCGCCGTAGCCCTCAGTGAAGGGTGTTTTCAATCCCGGTCCCGGAAAACAGGACCGCTATTGATGTTCGGACGCCATCAAAGCGAAACGCGCTTTACGCTTCGAGGAAGTCTTTCAATGTTGCGTTGAACAACGCAGGTTTCTCCATGTGGACGGCATGGGCGCAACCGGGTACCACAGCAAGGTGGGCATGCGGAATGGATTGCCACAAAATTTCGGTTTGTGACCATGGATAGGTGCGATCACGGTCACCCCACAGGATCAGGGTTTCTGATCGAATCGATGGCAAATCCGGTTGTCCCGACCAGCTTTGCATCGCCTCAAGCCCTGCGTCAAAGGCATCCGGTGAGGTTTGCGCAGCGATATCGGCGCAAGGTCCATAACAACGCGCCGCCTCACCATGCAGAAACCAGGTCGCTGCGATACGCCTTGCTGTTGATTGAATGCCGTCACAGTGCCCGCGTGCCTTGCTTTCTTCGATGGTCTCGAACCGGCCGGGCAGCACACCAATTGACCCGGTGGCATATAGGATCAGACGCCGGACACGATCCGGCGCAAGTCTAATGACTTCTTGCACGATCATGCCGCCCATGGAATGACCCATCAGGTCAAACTGCATAATCCCTTGCGCATCAACATCCGCCAGCACCCGTTTTGCCAGACCATTGATCGTGCTGATCGCAGGTTCGCCGTTCAGATCACCGAACCCCGGGAGCGCCACGAGAACGAGGGAACGTTCAGCACCCAAAGCTTCCTCTTGCAAATGCCACTGCTTTTGGCCGCCCATGAACCCATGTACACAAACCAGCGGAAGGCTCACTTGCGCTGACCCTGTACAATCCGGTCAAGGATCATCGCGCAGAACAGGATCGCGAAACCGGCGAGAATACCCTGCCCAACATTCGCATATTGCAGCGCTTCAAGGACATCTTCGCCCAGTCCTTTTGCGCCAATCAGCGAGGCCACAACCACCATCGCAAGCGACAGCATAATCGTCTGATTGATCCCTGCCCGGATGGACGGCGCGGCCAAAGGCAGATCAACGCGGGTCAGCAGATACCATTTGTTTGCCCCGAATGAGATGGCCGCTTCGCGCACGCTTTCCGGCACCCCACGCAACCCAAGAACCGTCAGACGCACAACTGGTGTGCCGCCAAAAATCATCGTCGTTACAACGGCTGCCGGTTTGCCGGTGCCAAAAAACGCGATTACCGGGATCATGAAGACAAAGGCGGGCATAGTTTGCATGAAGTCCATGATCGGCTGGATGAACGAATAGAACTTTGGTCGCCGGGCGCAGAACATACCCAATGGAATGCCGATCAATATCGACAGACAGGCGGCAGTGCCCAACAGGGCCAGCGTGGTCATGGCCTTTTCCCAAAAGCCCAATAGCCCCATGTAAGACAGGAATGCCGCCGACCAGACCGCCGTGCGTACACCAGCGGTCAGCCACGTTAGCAGCACGATCAGGCTGGCAATCACGATCCATGGTGTGCTGACAAAAATCAGCTCCAGCGCATCCAGTATCATGCGGATACCATAGGTGATGAAATCAAACAGCACTTCGCCGTTCGCCACGCACCAGGCAAAGAAAGCCTCAACCTCATTGATCGCGGTTAGTCGGTATTCCGGGTTGGTTGGGAATTCCGTGAGGATCGTGAATCGTCCGGGAAAGCTGTAGTGGATCATCGCTGCCAAAACGATCAACGCCATAAAAACCGCACTGCAGATGATATTGGACATCGGCAGACCTGACCTGACCGTACGGTCAGAGAGCCATTCTGAAAAGCGAGCTTCCAGCGCCCAATTGGCGACAGCAGCCTGCACGGCTTTGACCACCAAAAGGATCGCCAAACCGGACAAGGCTATGGACAGACCCTGTTCTGCCAGCGCATCTGCATCCGCCCTGATACCGCCAATCGCGGCCTGCAAGGAGTCGACGGTGCGCTGATACACATCCACCCTGTCAGACCCGCTTTCTATGGCCGCAGCCAATTGCTGTTGGCGCAGTTCCAGCGTGCCTTCGATCGAGGCGATGCGCGCGCGCGCGTCTGCTGCAAGATCACCGAAAAGACCACGTGAAATCTGGACGAGAGCCAGCGTTTCAATAATCAAAAACGGCAAGGCCCAAGACCAAAGACCACGCGCGCCGAACCAGACGGGTCCGAAAAGACCGGCCATGAGATTAAAGGTCGCCGTGAATTTCGCGCTTGCGCCGATCGTATCAAATTGCGCGATATAATAGTCAGGGTTTGTGCGCACGAAGGTGCGAATGTTTGCCTGTCGCTCCGCGGCATAGGCCCGCGCGCCTTCGGTGTCTTTTGCATCGAGCGGGTTTTCGGGTGTGTCTTTCATGACATTTCGGTCCCTTCAATAACTGTGCGCAAGATATCTGCCCGCGTAATAACGCCAACATCTGCCCCGTGATCCTCGACCAGAATGGGGCTCTCTTTGTCTATGGCGAGGTTGATAAGCGTACTCAGCGTTTCGCCTTCGTTCAAGCGAGGTGCATCCGCAGGGATCGGCCCCATATTTTGGACAAACTGTTCAATGGGTTGCATGACCGCATGTGCACGGACGACCTTGAGACGCGAAATACCTGCCACGAAATCAGAGACGTAGTCATCCGCAGGGTTCATCACGATTTCTTCGGCTGTGCCGGTTTGGACCAGTTTTCCATCCCGCATAATGGCAATGCGGTCACCGATGCGCACCGCTTCGTCCAGATCATGAGTGATAAAGATTGTTGTCTTTTTGAGGATTTTCGACAGGCGGATAAACTCGTCCTGCAACTGACGACGGATCAGTGGGTCAAGCGCGCTGAAGGGCTCGTCCATCAACAAGACATCCGGGTTTGCCGCAAGCGCGCGGGCAAGGCCGACCCGCTGCTGCATTCCACCAGAAAGCTCATGTGCGAATTTGGCGCCCCACGCACCGAGTTCAACGATATCGAGAATGGCCGCGGCTTGACGCATACGGTCGTTCTTGCTGACCTGCCGAATTTCGAGCGGCATCGCGACATTATCCAGAACGGACCGGTGTGGCATCAGCGCAAAGTTCTGAAACACCATACCTATTTTGAGATTGCGAAAAGTCTGCAGTTCTTTCGGTCCAAGGCCCATGACATCGGTGCCTTCGATCAGGATTTGCCCGGCAGTCGGCTCAAGCAGCCGGTTGAAATGCCGCACCAACGTGGATTTGCCGCTGCCCGACAGGCCCATGATGCAAAAAATCTCGCCCCTGTTCACAGAGAGGCTGACATCCGCAACGCCGACAACCGCATTATACTGTGCAAGCACCTCTGCCTTGGTCAGACCTTCATCATGGATCGCTTTGAGCGCGGCCTCGGGGTGCGCGCCAAAAATCTTCCACACGTTTGAGATTTCGATGACTGTATCCTGGTTCATGACGGACCTTTTCGTGTGTTGCATGCATGGCAAAGGCGTCGGGTATCCGGCCCCGGTAAACCCGGAACCGGATCGTTCAAAAAGCGTTCCGCCTCAGAGCCCTAGCCAGCCATCCACACGCTCTGGGTTTGCTTCGACCCATTCCCGTGCGACTTCAGCCGGATCGCGGCCCTGCCCACTGATTTCATATGCAAATCCTGACACATCATCCGCTGTCAGGGAAAAGCGCTCAAAGAACTCCGCAATCGCGGGCGAGCGCTCTGGCAAAGAATTCGACCATGCGATCTGCACATCCTTCAGGGCATCTTTTGAGGCAACTGTTGATTTTTCGTACCAATCCGCATCGTCAGATGGTTGGAACATCACATATTTTTCGGGATCAAACGCGGGCTCCGAAACCATTTCAACATCGAACATGAACCAGACGGCATGCGGCTTATAGCAATAGAACGCATAGCCTTCGCCTTTCGTGATCGAGTCCTTGATCCGGGCTGTCTTTACACTTTCTTCGGCGCGGATCGGTTCAATGAAATCCAGCAGGCCGTAGTCGCGGACCTTGACTTCATTCACATTTGCAGAGGCCCATCCGGGCGCGCCGATCCACATTTCTCCCTTGCCGTCGCCATCGCTGTCCATGAGCGCCGCGACATCAGGACGACCGAGGTCTGCGATGTCAGAGATGTCATTCGCCTTGGCAAAGTCCTGCGAGACGCAGAACCCCTGATTCCCCTCATAGGGGTTAGAGGACAGCGTCACCGTGCCGGCTTCATCGACATATTTCTTGGTAAAACTCTCTTGGTTGGGCAGCCAGACATCCGGGTGTACATCAATGTCGCCCTTACCCTGATCCATCGCCTGGAAAATCGTCGCGTTATTGCCCGGAACATATTCGACCGTGCCGCCGATGCGCATTTCGACAACGGCGCCCAGCAGATGGGCAATGGCTTGCGCGCCGGTCCAGCTCGGTACGCCGATCTTGACCTCTTCAGCCGCGAGGGCTGGTGTTGAGCACAGCGCGAGGGCTGCTGTGGCGGATATAAGTACCCGTTTCATTGACATAGTGGTCTCTCCTTGTTGAACGTTTTTTGTGTTACTTCGTGTGGCCCGGTAAACGGATTGTACCCTGATAGCGAAACAGCGCAACGCATGCGCATGTCACCAGCGCCATAGAAGGGTCTGTGCAGCGGCTGCCTGTCAGATCTGGCCTTTCGGCGACGGCCCTTTTGGATAAGACCTGATTGTCTGGCACGCGCAGAGCCTTCTAGTTTTTCATATCGCTCATACTCTGCGCTATGGCATGCGCAAAAAATAGTGCAATTTTGTATGGGCGCCCATATATTTGGTATGGGCAATGGGGCGATTTTATGGACGTACAATGGTTGGATGACGTGCTGGTACTGTTGGAAGAGGGGAATATGACCCGTGCGGCGGCGCGGCGGAACATTACGCAGCCTGCGTTCTCGCGGCGGATCAGAAACTTCGAAGACTGGCTTGGTATGGCGGTTCTGGACCGTCAGTCAAACGCCATCAAGATCAGCCCGGCGCTGACCGGAAGTGAAGCCGAAATCCGAGCGCTCCTCGCGCGTTTGAAGGATTTGAAAGACAAGATACGGAACTTCGATCCCGGCAGTTCAACTGTATCAATCTCGGCCCAGCACGCTCCTATATTTTCGAGCTTTCCCGATATGGTCCTACATGCAAAACAGCGATATCCGGGGCTGAAATTCAGGTTGCGGGCCGGGAACTTGCGCGACTGTGTAACGATGTTCCTGCGGGGGGATACCCGTGTGCTGCTGTGCTACGAATCCCCCAAGTCGCGGCCGATGCCCTTCGATGAAACGATCCGGCGCGTGGTCTGGGGGGATGACTATCTGATCCCGGTCGTTGGGGGCGGGCTGCGGGCTGGGGTGCGCGATGATGGCACGGTTCCGCTGGAAATGCCCGCCATCGTCTACCCTCAAAGCAGCTACTTTGGGGAGGTGTTGCAAAGCTCGGGGCGGGCATTTGCGACACACATCCTCAGTGCAAACCCGGTCTGCGAAACGGCGTTGTCGAGCGGCATCAAGGAGCTGGTTCTGAACGGCATGGGTGTCGGATGGTTGCCCGTCGGCATGTGCCACAAGGAAGTTGAAAGTGGCGCGATGATCTCTCTGGCGCACCAGCTTGGCCGAGAACCATTGGAGATCGCGCTATATGCAGATTTGCAGGATGCAACCGCCAGTGCCCTCGTTGAGCACTGGAGCGTGCACAAAAATTAGGCAATGCGACCGTCAAATTGTTTGACTACAATATCAGCACCTTCAAGCGCTGCCCGCACGGAACGCGCAATTTCCACAGCAGTTGGCGTATCGCCATGCAGACAAATCGTGTCGATGGATGTTTCGATCCGTTTGCCTGATTCCGTGATGATGGCCCCTGCCTGCACCATCTCGACCATACGCGGGCCTGCAATCTGCGGATCATGAATGACCGCACCCGGCAGGCTGCGGTCGACCAGTGTAGCGTCATCATTGTAGGCGCGGTCGGCAAAGATTTCACCTGCGAAGGAACAGCCCAGTGCACGTACGGCCTCTTCCTGTGCCGTGGCGCAGAGCACCATGACGATCAGGTCGGGATCGACAGACAGTGCCGCCTCAAAGAGATCGCGGGCAAGCGCGTCGTCTTCGGAGGCCATATTGGCCAAAGCGCCATGTAGTTTGAGGTGCCTTACCTTCGCGCCGATGGATTTCGCAACCCCGACAGAGGCTGCCACCTGGTACCGGACTGAGTTTTGCAGACTGGCGCGGGGGACAGACATGCGCCGCCGCCCAAAGCCCTGCAAATCCGCAAATCCGGGATGCGTGCCGATCCCCACGCCGTTCTCATGGGCCGTGCGCATCGTGGCAATCATGACGTCGGGATCACCGGCATGCGCACCGCAGGCGATATTCGCCGATGACACGGTTTTCAGCAGGGTCGCATCATCGCCCATTTTCCACGGGCCAAAGCTTTCGCCCATATCGGCATTCAGATCTACGCGTTTCATTTGGCTCTCCTGTTATTCGGCAAAAGGGTCTGTTGTTGCAGAAACCGCACCGCTGACCAGCTGATAGCTCAGCAGATCCGATATATCGTGAGGATCGCGCACCAGAGGCTTTGCGCGCCCGGCAAGGGCTTTGATTTCTGCACGAGATTTGATTTCGACTTCTCGGGCCTCGTCCACTGTCACAAAACGAAACCGCAGAGGCGCGCCCACGGGGGCCTGCGCCACGCGTGCGAGATCGCAGGGTAATACGGTGCCGATCCTCGGGTAGCCGCCGGTCGTCTGGCATTCGCACATCAGCACGTAAGGCGCACCGTCGCCTGTCACCTGAATATCACCTTCGGTGATCACTTCGGACACAATGCTCAAACCGCCATCCACGAAAAAGCCATCCGTTTCCGCATCCATGCGCACGCCCTGGCGGTTCCCGCGGGCATCGCGACGGAACGTCGTCTGCGCAAACCGGGTCAGCGTTTCTGGCGAAAACTGGTCCGTCTGAACCGAAGGAACAATGCGAATATCGCCGCCTGCAAACCGATCACTGGCTGCAATCAAAAACCCCGGCCGCTGCGTCGTGGCCGCCCCGAGCGGCAGGGTTTGACCTGGCTCTAGAACGCTACCAATCCCTGCTTTGAAGTGGGTGGAGCGCGCGCCCATGATCTGCGGCGTGTCTATGCCGCCCGCGACACTGAGATAGCCATAAGTCCCTTTCAGCACCCCGCCGATTTTCAGCTTGGCGCCTTTGGGCAGGCTATGGCTGGCGTGCCAAACCACGGCAGAGCCGTCAATGCTGGCCGACATTTCCGCACCGGTCAGCGCAATGACTGTGTCCACGCTGCTTTCGAACGTGCCCCCGACCCCAACCATCTCAATCGCCGCATGCGTTGGACTTTGGCCCAGCAGAGCCGACGCTTCGTGCAGGGCTATCTGATCTGCCGCCCCGCCGCGTGTCAGACCATAGGCAAGAAAACCCGCCCGACCCATGTCCTGCACAGATGATCCCGGACCTGCGGTATGTATGATGAGATGTCCGCTCACGGCAATGTCTCCCGCTCTGCGCCACCGTTGCCGGATGCGTCGGTCGCCATGATGTCCTGAAGGTTTTGCCGCGATACCTGTGGAAACAGCAGCTCATCGCCGGGGGTCAGGGCAAAGGGCTGTTGAGCTTTCTGGCGAAAGTTGTGGAATGCGGTTTGCCCGACGTGTCGCCAGCCTGTCGGCGTGGGGGCCGTGAAAACGACCAGCTGCCGGATTGCCGCAACCAGTGCGCCTGCCGGCACACTTTTGGTCAGATCCTGCTGGCGCGGGATGTTCCAGTTTTCGCCCAACTCGCCCATATAGGGCTGACCGGGAGCAAAGCCGATGGTCAAAACGCGCATGCGGGTCGTCGAAAGCTGTTGGATGGCGGTATCGGGATCGACACCTGCAAGTTCCGCGGCCTCTGCCAGTTGGGGGGCAAGGTCGGTGCCATAAACTGTCGGGACATGCCAAAGCGTGCGCCCTTTTGGTAACGGTGCGGCGTACCAATCGGTTTGTGCCAACAGGCCCTCCAGCTTTGAGATCAGCTTTGGGATATCTTCACTGACCAAATCCGCGACCACATATACGGACACAAGCGACATGCTGGTTTCGCGCACTTCAGGCCAGTCTGCTGCGACGACAGCGGCGCGAAAAGCGAGGGCTGCACGGTTTGCAGGGCTGCTCATTTTTTCGGCGAAGGTGACCAGCAAGCCGGACAGGCCGACCGTTTTGATTTGCGGGTAAGATATCATGTCAGCCCTCTGCTTTGTACAGCCAGCGCAGCAGCATAGGAGTGAGGTACATGGGCAACTGCCAGCAGCCGATAAACACCATCAATGGGGCCATGACCTGTTCGGGCAATGCAACGAGAAACAGGGCGATGTTGCGGTTGCCCGCGCCAATCGCAAGGGGGCCTGCCACGTCTTTGAGCCGTGAGCGTCGCAGGAAAAGGTAGACGATGATTTGCGCGCCATAGCTGATGCTGAACGCGAGTATTGCCCAGATGGCGACATCTTGGACGTTGTTGCGCAACGCCGGATTGAGGGCGGCCATGAGCCCAACGACGATGGCCGAAAAAGCCAGAACCGACAACCCATCGAGCGCTTTGATCTGGCCCTTGGTCGGTGCGGGAAAAACCACCGCGCGCAGGCCAAACCCCAGACAGGTAGCGGCGATTATGACCCCCAGCAGCGACAGCGCAGCGCGCAAAACCAACTGCGGATCGCCAAACTGCGGCGCAAGCCAAAGCAAAGGAAGGACGGTGATCGGGAATAATGCTGTGCCCAGAACGAGGATCTGCATCATCCGGCCTGCGTTCTGGCCAAGCATCAGCGCGAGGTTTGGCGCGCCGGAAATAGCTGGTGCTGCCGTTGCCAGCATGACGGCCAACGCAACGGGCGTGCCCGCTATGCCGATGCTCCAGCACAGTGCGAACAGGCACAGTGGCAAAAGGAACTGCAACACCAGAACCGATGCGATGCCCCAGCGCAAATCGCCCAAAGCGCCCGAGGCTGCACGATGTCCGATCCGCAAAGCCGTGATCGTCAGCAGTGCGGCCACCATCTGCGGCAACCACGGCTGCAACGCCGCGGCAAGCCCCGGCAGCGTAAGCCCAGCGATCAGCCCGGCAATCAATGTCAGCCGTCCATTTTCCGAAATGCGCCATAAGAGAGCTCCGAGCACTAATTGGCGTTTTGTCTGAGGTTTTCAGGCAGCCATGTGGCAATCTGCGGGAACCAGATCAGGACAAAGACCATCAAAACCATGATCAGGAACATCGGCAAGGCCGCTTTGGTAATGTACCCCATTTCGTGTCGCGTCATGCCTTGCAACACAAAGAGGTTGAACCCGATGGGCGGTGTGATCTGCGCCATTTCGACGACGACCACCACAAAGATGCCAAACCAGATCAGGTCGATGCCAGCTTCGCGGACCATTGGTTCTACAATGGCCATGGTCAGAACGACGGCTGAAATCCCATCCAGAAACATACCCAAGATGATGTAAAACACCAAAAGCGCCATGAGCAGTTGAAAGCGTCCAAGCTCCATCGCCGCGATGCCATCGGCCAGCGCGCGCGGCAGACCGGTAAAGCCCATCGACAGTTTAAGAAACGCGGCGCCCGCAAGGATCAGGGCGATCATGGCGGAAGTCCGCATCGCGCCCATCAAACTGGCCTGAAACGATGCCATGGACAGCGACCCTTGGGTCAGCGCCAGCAGCAGGGAGCCGATGACCCCGATGGCGGCGGCTTCGGTTGCGGTGGCATATCCCAGATACATCGACCCGATGACCACGGCGATCAGCGCAAAGACGGGGGCGAGGAATTTCGAATTGCGCACTTTTTCGCCAAAGCTCATGCCCCGTTCAATGGTCGGGTTCCAGTCCTTGGACGTGAAGGAGACAATCGCCACATAGGCCATGAACATACTGGCGAGGATCAGGCCCGGAAAGACACCGGCAAAGAACAGCTTGGTGATGCTTTCATTCACCGTCACGCCATAGACGATCAGCGCGAGGGACGGCGGGATCATGAGGCCAAGCGTGGCCGCCCCGGCCAGCGTGCCAATAACCATTTTCTCAGGGTAATTACGCGCCCTTAATTCCGGGATCGCCATCTTGCCCACGGTGGTCAGCGTGGCCGCAGAAGACCCGGAAACGGCCGCAAACACCGTGCAGGAAACGATATTGGTATGGACAAGCCCTCCCGGCAGTCGCGCCAGCCATGGGGAAAGACCTTTGAACATGTCTTCGCTCAGGCGGGTACGGTAGAGGATTTCGCCCATCCAGATAAACAGGGGCAGTGCCGTCAGCGTCCAACTGCTGGAGGACGCCCAGATCGTTGTGATCATCGTGTCCCCAACAGGCCGCGTGGTGAAAAGCTCCATCCCGACCCAAGCCACGCCCATGAGCGCCAGACCCACCCAGACGCCAGTGCCGAGAAGTAAAAAGAGGACCGCGAGGAAAATCCCGATTGCGTAAAGTTCAGTCATCTGTTCACACCTCGAAATGATCATCGAGGGTGTCGCGCACGATCCGATGATCCCCTTTGAAAATGACATGGAATAGATTGTCGGTGAGCGCGATCGCCAAAAGTCCGCCGCCAATCACCATGACGGATTGTGGAATCCACAGCGCAGTTGCGTCTTGTCCCTGACTGACTTCGTTGAATTTCCACGACCAGTAGACGAACCAATAGGCGTAATAGGTGAAATACCACGCAATGGCCGCGCCGATGCCGAAACACCAGATTTCCAACACCCGTTTGGGCCCTGCGGGGACGGCGTTTAACAGGATCGACACGCGAATATGCGCGCCGTGGTTCAACGCGTTGGCAAAGGCAAAAAAGCTGGCCGCTGCCATGGCATAGCCCGCGTAGTCAGGCGCGCCGGGAAAAATCTCGCCCGTCCAGCGGGCCACCATCTGCGCCACGATCAGCAGCAGAATTGAAATCAGACAGATGGCTGCCAGAACACCGGCGGCAAGGTAGAGGAAATCCAGCGTCTTGCGCAGGGCTGTCATGGCGGGCTCCTGAGTTGAGATAGAGACGAGCGGCCCCCTTGCAGGGGCCGCCGCCGCGTTTACTGAGCTGCCTTGAAGGCGTCGACGAGCGCCGCGCCCTCGTCGCCCGCAGCATCGAGCCATTCAGTTGTCATTGTCTCACCAATCGCGCGCAATTCGGCCATCAGCGCATCACCTGCAGGTTGCACGGTCATCCCACCAGCCGCCAAGCCGTCCATCGTGAACTGCGTATAAGCCTTGGACGCCTCAAGGCCGCGGGCTGCGGCCTCGTCTGCGCAGGCACGGATCGCGTCTTTGTTGGCGTCCGAAACATCGGCCCAGACGTCCTGATTGACCATCACGTAGTTGCGCGGCAACCATGCGTCGACTTCATAGAAATGCGTCAGGCTTTCCCAGACCTTGCGATCATAGCCCGTGGCACCCGACGACACCATGGATTCCGCGACGCCAGTGGCAAAGGCCTGACTGATTTCTGCGGCCTCAACAGTCACAGGCAACATGCCTGTCAACTCGGCAAGTCGGCTGGTCGTGTTGTTGTATGACCGGAATTTCACACCTGCCATATCGGCAACGCTATTCACTTCTTTCTTGAAAT
This sequence comes from Roseobacter sp. OBYS 0001, assembly GCF_019654895.1. NCBI lineage: Bacteria > Pseudomonadati > Pseudomonadota > Alphaproteobacteria > Rhodobacterales > Roseobacteraceae > Roseobacter > Roseobacter sp. OBYS 0001. The sequence goes on along the minus strand of NZ_BPES01000002.1, from coordinate 489,388 downwards.
ACAGCCCCTGCGGTGGCCATGGCACGGCATAGAGCAGTTCGAGATTTTGTTCATCCAGCAGTGCTTCGATGGATGGTTTGGCCGCCTCATACAGTTTGTCGCTGGCGTCAAATGACGGTGCGAGGAACGGAATACTGTCAAATCCGAAGACCGCGCTTTCGTTCTGGTGGCCCGATAGCAAACGCTCGCCAATCTGAACCTGCCCGGTCTGGATCGCGCGTTTGATGTCGGCACCCGCAAAAAGCGACCCGCCCGCATGTACTTCGATCGTGATCTCACCATTGGTGCCAGCACCTACGCATTCGGCAAAGGCGACACCATTTTCAGAATGGAAGTTGGACGCAGAATAAGCCATCGGCATATCCCATTTTTCCGCCGCAAAGGCCGGGGCGGCAGATGTAACAGCCAAGGCAACTGTCGCGGCACTTGCCATCAGTTTTTTTGTTATTTTCATTGTACTCTCCATGTTGGTTTTTAGGTTTGGAATCTTTGCGGTGCATAGGCGGTGAGGTCCTGATTGGTAGGCTGCTCCATCACAAGTCCGGCCACAAGCCGCCCGGTCTTGGGGCCGCCGGTCAGGCCGATGTGGTGATGGCCAAAGGCCGTGAACACGCCGGTTTTGCCGATCTGCCCAATCAGCGGCAGACTGTCCGTTGGCGCGGGCCTGTGACCAAGCCACTCAATCTCGGCGGTGGCTTTCAAATTCGGAAAGGTTTCTTTCGCCTTTTTGCGCAGGAAATTCAGTGGCGCATCGGAGGGTCCGGCATCAAGGCCACCCAGTTCAACGATACCAGCGCAGCGCACACCCTGTGCCATTGGCGTTGCCACAAACTTGCCCGATGCGATCATGGTGGGGCGCGCGGGTCCGCCTGTCGCGTCTTCATATACGATGTGATACCCGCGCTCGGATTCCAGTGGGATATTCAGGCCGAGCTTTTTCATCATGGGTTTCGACCAGACACCTGTTGCAAGTACCGCATCGTCACAATCAACCCGCCCAATGGTGGTTTCCAACCCGCTGATGCGTCCCCCGCTGAGGTCAAAGTCCTTGACTTCAGCCTCGATAATTTTGCCGCCCATGCCCTCAAAGGCCTTTGCCAGCGCCTGCACATATCCGCCGGGATCACGAATGAACCCATGGTCTTTCAACGCAGCGATCAGACCCACGTTTGGGCTGATGTTGGGCTCGTAGTCCTGAACATCCCCGCCCCGGATCAGTTCTGGTTCAAAACCAGCATCACGCCGCAGCGCCCAAACATAGGCCTCGCTCTGGAAAGCGGCCTCATCCGTATAGGCAAAGCAATAGTCACTTTCGGTGACCCAGGCATCCAGCCCGAGTTCGCTGACCAGAGATTTATGCTGGCTTACACTGTCGGTCACAATCGGCGCCAGATCCCGCGCAATGCGCCGTGTGTCAGTATCATTTGCGTTCGACAGATATTTCACCAACCAAGGTGCGATTTTCGGCAGGTACGACCAGCGCAGGTACAGCGGGAAATCGGGGTTGAACAACATGCCCGGTGCTTTTTTGATCAACCCCGGCGTAGTGACGGGAACCATGGCAGCAGCTGCCAGCACGCCCGCATTGCCATGTGAGGTGCCTTTTCCCGGCCCTGCCCGATCGATGATCGTAACGTCCGCCCCTGCGCGCTGTAGCCAAATCGCCGTGGAAACGCCCACGATGCCCGCACCTATGACGACCACATTTTTGGTCAATGCGAAATCTCTATGCTGACGCAGAAATAGAACAAGGCGCACCTCAAGACTGATTCTCGTGCCCATTAGGAGCAATCTTTTACCACACGTCAACAAATTGTTGACAAAATGTCAGCGATGGGCAGGCTGGTAATATGTCTGATAGCTTCCCCGGACCAGTTGTGTCTTCTGCTCACCTCGCCAGCGGCTCTTTTGCCGAAATCTCGGAATTGGAGTTTGGCCTGACGCTGGCGGGCAATGCTTTTCAGCGCTGGATGGTGCGCGCCATCGCGATGGCGGGCTATCCCGAACTTGGTGCGCTTGACGTTCTTGTTCTCCATTCAGTCTACCACCGGGAGCGCCCGAAAAAACTCGCCGATATCTGTTTGGTCCTCAACGTGGAAGACACGCACACGGTCAACTATGCGATTAAAAAACTGATCAAGGCAGGGCTTGTCAAAGATGGGCGTCAGGGCAAGGAAAAAACCGTTGTGGCGACTGCAAAAGGCGCACAAACCTGTGAAAGATATCGCGAAATCCGCGAAGGCTTGCTATTGCGCGCTGTCGGAGAGTTGGGGCTGGAGCCCGGACAGGTCAGTCGTGCAGCAACCCTGTTGCGGCTGATGTCCGGGCAGTACGATCAGGCCGCGCGGGCCGCGACGACCTATTGATTGCGTTTTGCCGAACGGGCACAGAGATGGCATGAACAGCAAAGCTACGGATAAACTCGGCATCTTGATGCTTGATACGCGGTTTCCGCGCGTGCCGGGTGACATTGGCAACCCTCGGACATGGGGTTTCCCGGTGCAATATGCGGTTGTGTCGGGGGCATCCCCACAAGCCATCGTGTGCGAAGACACGTCGCCATTCGTGCGCGCCTTTATCAGCGAGGGAAAGCATCTTGTTGCACAAGGGTGCACCGGGGTTGCCACGACATGCGGCTTTCTCGCGTTGATCCGACCCCAGTTGGCGCAAGCCTTGGGCGTACCGGTCGCAGCCTCAGCCCTTGAACAGGCGGCACAAATTCAGGCGACACTGGCGCCCGACAAACATCTGGGCATTATCACGATCTCAAAAACCAGCCTCACGCAGCAGCATCTGGGAATTGCCGGCGTGCCAGAAGACTGCGCGATTGTGGGTATGGAGGGGACCGCCTTCGCGCGTTCGATCCTCGAAAACCGCGCTGATCTGGATGTGGAATGCGCGCGGCGTGAGCTGGTCGAGGTTGGGCGAAACCTTGTTGAGACTGCACCACAGACGGGTGCGATCTTGCTCGAATGCACCAATATGGTGCCCTATGCGGCGGACCTGAGACGAACGACGGGGCTGCCGGTGTATTCGATCTACACTTATCTCAACTGGTTTTACCAAAGCCTGAACCCGCAGGTTTTTCCGAGTTCTTAAAGCCGCAGCCAACCGTCATCGAATTCGACTTTGCTGACACCGGCAAGCCGGATCAGACGGGCCAATTCTGCATCAAAATCCGCTTGCCGACCTTTGCCCCAACGCAGGCCCGGTTCGGGCCATAAAGCTTTGACCCTGAGAACATCCTCATTGCGAAATGCTTTCATATCAACGCGTGCCACCACCCTGTCGCCCTGTAGAATTGGGAAAACATAATAGCCGTATTTGCGTTTTGCTTCTGGCACAAACACCTCGATGCGATATTCAAATCCAAACAGCCGCTCGGCGCGTTTTCGGTCCCTGAGGGCCGGATCAAACGGGCTCAGCACGCGCAAACGTTTTGTAGGTTGGCGGTCAAGCGCGGGATCAGCAGCTATATCGGGACGCGCAAAGCTGTGCCGCGCGCTTCCATCCGCGCAGGTGATCTGCACAGGTTGCAGATGCCCACTGGCCAGTTCTTGCGCGCACCACTCTTTGGCCTCCGCCAAGGTGATGTGGTCCCAGAATGCGGCCAGTTCGGTCGGAGTCGCAAACCCCAAACGCTCCAATGCACCGGCACAACACCAGTCAATCGTGGCCCTTTGGTGGTCCTCAGACAGGGGCGCGTTGCAAAGAGCTGCATCAACCACGCGTTCGGTCAGATCATAGCGTTTCCTGAAACCTTCCCGGCCGACAACGCAAAGCGCGCCGCTACGCCACAGGTATTCCAAAGCCGTTTTGGACGGGTGCCAGTCCCACCAGCCGCCTGATCCGCGTTTTTCCCCAGCACCAACGTCGGATGAACAGACCGGGCCCTGATCGCGAATTTGATCCAATATGGTTTGAAACTGCGTTTCGAACCCGCCGCGCCGGCCACTTTTCCACTGTTTGCGCAGCTTTTCAGCGTCTCGTTGGCGTCGCAACTGCCACCACGCATAGTATTCCATGGGAATGACGGCGGCATCATGTGTCCAATGTTCGAAAAGCGCGCGGTCCTTTTCATAGAGCGACTTGAGCGCTTTGGGCCGGTAGCGGGGCCGCCGCGCGAAAAGGATCAGATCATGCGCACGCGCGACTGTATTGATGCTGTCCAATTGGACAAAACCAAGCCTGCCGATCAACTGAAGCAGGTCTTTTTTCCGAGCGTCGCCGACGGGTGCTTCAGAAAGCGCATGCCGGTCAAGAAACAACCGCCGAGCGTCTGAATTGCTCAGGGTGAGTGTATTCATCCTTGTCCGTGACGGCGCAGAGTCTGCCCAAAAGATATCTTTGGCGCAAGCGTGATGTGCTGCGGTTCAAAGCTGTCTTCTGTATCGAGTGCGGCACTGCGGTCCAGAATGATCTGTGCGGCTTTCTCGCCAATCTCTGAGCGGCAGGCATCCATCGTTGCCAGTTGGCGCGGCAGACCCTCAAGCAGTTCAACCCCGTTGAACCCGGCGAGGCCGACCTCTCCGGGAATATCAACGCCCTGATCCATGAGCCAAAGCATACCGCCCGCACCGATCATATCATTGGAATAATACAGGAAATCCAGATCAGGCGAACGTTCAAGCATCGCTTGTGTCATCTCGCGCCCCTTGGCCAGCGCAGAGCCGCCGTTATAAAACTCGCGGTCTTCGATTTCGATCCCGGCCTTGGTCAACCCTTCGGTAAACCCTTCAAACCTTTTGCGTGCGCGGTGGTCGAGCGGCATTTTCGTGCCCATAAACCCGATGCGGCTAAAACCTTGTTTCAGGATCGCCTCGGCCATTTTCCGCCCCGCCCGCCGGTGCGAAATGCCGACCATTGAATCCACGGGCGTGCCATCGGTATCCATGATCTCGACAACCGGAATACCGGCATTGGTGAGCATGGCACGCGTTGCGTCTGAATGCTCAAGCCCAGCGATGATCACCCCTGAAGGCCGCCATGACAGCATTTCATAGAGGACCTGCTCCTCTTTCTCCGGCAGATAATCCGTCACCCCAACGACAGGTTGCAGCGGTGTGTCATCAAGCGTTCGGTTGATGCCCGTCAGTACCTCGGGAAACACCATATTCGACAGCGACGGGATCACGACGGCCACAAGATTGACCCGTTGCGAGGCCAGCGACCCTGCAATCTGGTTTGGCACGTAGCCAAGCGCTTTTGCCGAGGCCAGCACCTTTTCGCGGGTGGCCGAAGAGACATCGCCGCGGTTACGCAGAACCCGGCTGACCGTCATCTCGGAAACCCCGCAGGCTTCGGAAACATCTCTGAGTGTCAGCGGTCGGTGTTTGGGTCTTGTCACTGTTATTTCCTGTTCTGTTGAGCATTGGTAGCCTACGATGGGGCTGCCTATCAAGCGCTGTCGGACGTGCTGTAGTTTGAGCGCTAACAGTACCGTGATACAGCGCGCTACTGATCCCGGCGAGCGTGGCGGATAAATTCTACATCGATATGCAGAAACGACCTGCAGCCAATGCGATTTGTTGGGATTCTGACATGCTGCACGGTGAGGGACCATCCCCAGCGTGGCGCCGCACGATTACTCGGCACCTCTGTTCGAGAGAGCAAGAACAGATGATGCCCAAAGTGGTGACCCCGGCAGGAATTGAACCTGCGGCCCCCAGATTAGGAATCTGGTGCTCTATCCAGCTGAGCTACGGGGCCACACCGGTTAGAGCGATACCAAATGAGAAGTCGATGTAAAGGTTTTTTGCTGCCACCCCCCTGCGTACCAGAGAAGTTTGGGTTTATGTCACAGCTCAGGACGGGCGGCGCATGACCCCCAGTTTCGATCTTGGCCGGTTCAGCCGCATGCTCAGCCACCGGAACGTAGGGTCAAGAGGGGTCATTTCCCGTCCGGCTTCAATCTGCGCACCAACCCACCGCAGGTTTCGATGATGGATTTCAGGCGTTCTTCCAGCCGCGTCATTTCAAGGGTGGAAGACTTCAGCGTTTCGCTTTTATCGCCGAGATCCGCGAGGTTTGTATAGATTTTCTCACTCGTCGCTGTCTGACCTTCCGCATTCGCAACCACCTGTCTGAGGGCCTTCAGAAGGTCGGTGGCAACAGTCGCATCCTGTGCACCATCCAAAGCAGTGTCCAACTCGTTTATCGAACCTTTCACCGCGTCAAACCATTCATTCGACAGACGCGGCTCCCGTTTTGCGCTGAGCATTGCGTCTCGTTCCAAGCGCCTGATACCTGAAACAACGTCGTCCACAGTGTCGCGCAAGCTGCCCTGTACCGAAATGATGTCATCATTGGCTTTCACAACCTTAGCCAGCACCAGATCAAGTTCAGAAACGATGCCGGTGATCCGGTCCAGAAACAGATTCAGATCCCGCGCAAGCACACCAAATTCGTCGGAGGTTCTGATTTCGGCGCGATGGTCAAGCCGTCCGTAAGCGCGCGCAAGGTTGCTGATGACGGATCGCAATTCCATCAGCGGCTCCAACCGCGCGCGCAGGATCAGGAACAACAGCAGGGAATGCAGAACGATCTTGCCCGCAGACAGGATCGCGGTGAGTTGGACATCTTTGAACCAGATGCTGAAATCACGATAGAGATAATTGCGCACCGTCACCGTACCCAGCACGTCGCCCACCGACGCCTGCGTGTGACAGGCGAGGCAGAAATCTTCGGCCGTGATCTCGATCTGGTGAACCTGAAAACGCCCCTCTGGCCAGTTTTCCGCCGGGATGCCCTTGGGCGTGAAACCGAACCCTTCTTCGATGGATTCCACGGTGACCGGGGCGGGCTCGATCGCGATCACATAGCCCAGATCGGACCAGTTTTCTTCGAGGATCGGATACATCGTGCGGGCAGCAACCGGCCCCCCTTCATTGCGCATGATCGAGCGGACATTATCCGCAAGGTCTTCGGCGACAAGCTGTGCCTGCTCCACCCCATCCACATAGTAGCTGTAAAAAACCAACGCCGCCTTGAGGGAAAACTCGACCACGGTAACGATCACCAGAACGATGAAAAAGTCTCGGATCATGTGGACAAGAAACGACTTGTCGAACCGGCCAATCGAGGGGTTGTTTTGATCAATCACGGATGCGCCCCGCTGCTGCATAGAGTTTCAGTTAGCGCTGACACACATGATTTAAAGTAGAAACGCATATGCCCCCTACGTGCCGCTCCGTCCTTTAAGAGCGGCGTTCAATTGCGGATGGGCTCTCACGCTCCCTTGACGGTGTCGCTTTTGAACTATCTGTTTGCGGTATACGTCCCGCTCGTGTTTGTTTCGTTTGGAATGTCCAAGACAGCCAGAGAGAGAGAGTTTTATGAAATTTTCCGACACCATCCATCCCGCCGCCCGCACCTATTCCAAGGAGGTGGCAGCGGGCACTTTGTCGCGCCGTGAGTTCCTGACCCGTGCGACATCTCTGGGTGTCAGCGCTGCTGCGGCCTATGGCTTGCTGGGTCTGTCAAAACCCGCTCAAGCCGCAAGTCCGGCACAGGCCGGCGGCACCCTGCGCATTGAATCACTGGTCAAGGCGCTGAAGGACCCACGCACCTATGACTGGCCGCAGATGTCAAACTACACACGCGGGTATCTTGAATACCTCGTTGAATATCAAATCGACGGCAGTTTCGAACCCATGCTGCTTGAAGGGTGGGAGGTGAATGCGGATGCAACCGAATACACCTTGTCCGTGCGTCAGGGCGTGACGTGGAGCAATGGCGACGCATTCACCGCAGAGGATGTGGCATTCAACATCGCAAGGTGGTGCGACAAAGGCGTCGAGGGTAATTCAATGGCATCGCGCATGGACGCGCTTGTCGATCCGGATACAGGCGTCGCCCGCGAGGGCGCGATCGTCGTCGAGGACGCAGCAACCGTGCGTTTGGTGCTGGAAAAACCCGACATCACGTTAATCGCAGGCTTCTCGGACTATCCTGCAGCCATCGTGCACCAAAGCTTCAACGGTGATCCGCTGGACAACCCGATCGGCACCGGCCCCTACATGCCAGCAGAATTCGAAGTCGGCGTCAGAGCAGCCCTTGTCAGGAATGAGGCGCACAACTGGTGGGGCGAGGGCGCGTACCTCGACCGTATCGAATATCTGGACTTTGGCACCGATCAGGCGAGCATCGTGGCGGCCGTCGACGCGGATGAGGTCGATATGGTCTATGAATCCCTGGGCGATTTCATCTTTATCATGGATGACATCGGCTTGGCGAAATCCGAAGCTGTCACCGCCAACACCGTGGTCATCCGGCCCAATCAGGCGGCCGAAGTCGATGGTATCAAGCCTTATGCCGATGCACGCGTGCGCCGTGCTCTGGCGATGGCGGTAGACAACGCGGTGCTGCTGGAACTTGGGTTTTCAGACAACGGGCGTCTAGCGGAAAACCACCATGTGTCGCCCATCCATCCGGAATACGCGGAACTGCCTGCCCCGGTCTTTGACCCCGCCGCTGCCATGGCTTTGATGGAAGAAGCTGGCATGGCAGATTACGAACATGATCTGATTTCCATCGATGATACGTGGCGTAAGGATACCACCGACGCCGCGGCGGCCATGCTGCGAGATGCCGGCATGAACGTGAAACGTACCGTGTTGCCCGGATCGACGTTCTGGAATGACTGGTCCAAGTACCCGCTGTCCAGCACCGACTGGGCGCAGCGCCCCTTGGGCGTGCAGGTTCTGGCGCTGGCCTACCGATCCGGCGAGCCTTGGAACGAGAGTGCCTTTGCCAATGCGGAATTTGATGCTTTGCTGTCGGATGCGATGGCGATTGCCGATGCGGACCAGCGCCGCGAGGTGATGGCCAAACTGCAAAAGATCATGCAGGACGAAGGCGTGATCATTCAACCTTACTGGCGCTCAATCTATCGCCATCACAAAGAAAGCATCGTCGGCGCCGAAATGCATCCGACGTTCGAAATCCACGTCACAAAACTGGGTTTCGCGGCTTAAGCCACCGATCAACACGACCCCTTCCGATCCGCATAACGCACATGCGGACCGGAAGGCGGACAGAGGCGAAGCAATGCGTCAGTGTTACAAGACGTCGCAATTCTGTGACGTCTGTTGAAGTCACCAGTCCTTATTCTTTCAATGCCCGCGCCTATCTTGAGAGGGAGACGACGCACCCTGCGCCGCCCGCTCAAGACAAGGATAGGGCCATGAACCGATTTACAAAGAAAGTCAGCCTCGCCGCAGTCGTGATCACCCTTGCCGGTGTCGCAGGTGCATCTCAATCCCATGCGCAAGGCGGGCCGGTGACAAACTCATCATGGTTTAATACCTATGCGGCGGATGCCATTGCCAACGCGCCGCGACCAGAGAAAACGGCGCAACAGAAGGTCGTCATCGTGCACAGCGCACCGCGCGTCAGGTTTCACGGCATTGGCAAAAATCGCTTGCGTGACGTCACACATCACGGCGTCAAAACCCGCCGTGACGACGGGCAGCTGGATCGATTGGGTCTTGCTAAGTAACCCAACACAGGTGCCGAGGTCTCCCGGCTGACCAATGATGATCCCTTTTCGACGGATGTGCCAAACAACCAGAAATGCTACGGATTATCTGGCTTGGACGTATTCTTCTTGTTCGACCTGCCCCACTTGCGGTCGGGTGACAAAAACGCAGAGACCCTCGGTGACGTGCCGGTTTCGGCCCGTGATCGCGTGCGTTGAACGGGGCGTTCAGAACCCGGCGCGCTGCTTTCGCGCAGAACGATGAACAAGCCGCTGGCAATGATGACCGCTGAACCGGCAATCGTGGGCATGTCCGGCACCTCATCAAAGAACAAGACACCGTAGAATGTCGCCCACAGAATCTGCGAATACTGCATGGGGGCCACAATGACTGCCTCTCCCGAGTTATAGGCGGCGATCAGAAAACGCCCGGCGATCCATGCAAGCACCGCAATGACGCCCAGCTTTCCAAGATCGGCAAGCGGCATCGGCTGATACACGAGGGGCAGCAGGGCAGCCATCACGACAAAATTCGCCATCATCGGATAGAGCATGATCACGACTGTGCGCTCTTCACGCCCGATCTTGCGCACGATGATGGAAGCAAATGACCCGCAAATGGCCGATATCAACGCGGCGAGATGCCCAAGGGCAAGCTCTTGTTGTCCGGGGCGCAGCACGATCAGCACGCCGCACAACCCGATAAAGACAGCGATCCAGCGTTGCCATCTGACCTGTTCGCCAAGGATAGGGATGGCGAGAATTGTGATCAGCAGCGGTGCCGCAAACAAAATGGCGTAAACCTGTGCGAGCGGCAGTACGGAAAAGGCGTAAAACGCACAAAACCCGGTGATGACTGCCGCGACCGTGCGCGCCGCCATCCACCAAGGATGCACCGGGAGCAATGTGCCGGATGTCGTGTCACGCAACAGATAAAGCATCGCCAGAGGAAAGCTGAACACCACGCCGAAAAAGACGATCTGAATGGGGGAATAGCTGGCCCCCAGCACCTTGATGATCACGTCATGTGACGCAAAAACGGCGAAGGCGATGAGCGCAAAGGATGCGCCTTTCACATTGGGGTTCATTGGTCCGCGTGCCATTTCGGCGACCTCTTTGTACAAAACGACTCAGCCCGCGAAATGCGGGCTGTTTGGACGCTTTAGGCCGATGAACCCTTTCCAGCAAGAGCGCTGGGTGCATATCTGCTGTGCTTAGAGGCTTGCGTCCAACGCCTTCAGGATCTCATCACCCATTTCGGTGGTGCTGATTGGTGTGCCACCTTCTTCGCCCATAAGGTCTGCGGTGCGCGCACCATTGGCAAGCACTGTTTCGATCGCTGCTTCGAGACGCGCGGCCTCATCGCCTTGGTCGAAGGAATAGCGCAGCGCCATCGCAAAGCTCAGAATACAGGCAATCGGATTTGCCTTGGCCTGACCGGTGATGTCGGGCGCAGACCCGTGCACCGGTTCATAAAGCGCCTTTGGCCGACCATTCGCCGCCGGCGCGCCAAGGCTCGCCGATGGCAACATGCCCAATGAGCCAGTCAGCATCGCGGCGCAGTCCGACAGAATATCGCCAAACAGGTTGTCCGTCAGAATGACGTCAAATTGCTTGGGCGCGCGCACCAGCTGCATCGCGCCATTGTCGGCGTACATATGGCTCAGCTCAACGTCCGGGTAGTCCTCGTCATGGACTTTCTGCACCACTTCGCGCCACAGGATGCCGCTTTCCATGACATTGGCTTTTTCCATGGAGCACACTTTGTTGCTCCGACGCCGGGCCAGTTCGAAAGCAGAACGGGCGACACGGTCGATCTCGGATTCGGTATAGCGCTGGGTATTGATGCCGACGCGCTCGTTGCCCTCTTCAAAAATACCGCGCGGCTCGCCAAAATAGACGCCGGACGTCAGTTCGCGCACAATCATGATATCGAGCCCGGCGACTAAGTCCTTCTTGAGGGATGAAAAGTCAGCCAGAGCGTCAAAGCACTGAGCGGGCCGCAAGTTGGAAAACAGGTCCATTTCCTTGCGAAGGCGCAGCAGCCCCCGCTCCGGCTTTACGCTGAAATCGAGGTCATCGTATTTCGGGCCGCCCACGGCACCCAGCAACACCGCATCAGCCTGAAGCGCGCGCGCCATGGTGTCATCATGCAAGGGCGTGCCATGCGCGTCATAGGCGGCCCCCCCCACGAGATCTTCGCTGACGTCAAAGGCAAGGCTGCGCTTATCACCGAACCATGCGATCACGCGCTTGACCTCTTCCATCACTTCGGGGCCGATTCCGTCACCTGGAAGAATTAAAAGGGAAGGGTTGGCCATGGCGTTTCTCCTGAAAAATGGTCTGTAGCGCCCTACCGTGTGGGCGATGCAGGGTCAAGAAGGCGACGGCACCTCAACGCGCCAGATCAACCCAGACAAGGCGATGGCTGCTGGCCGTTTGCGCCACAACACCCTCCGGGCCCGAGGGCCAGTAGACCCCCGCCGCCTGAACACGCCAATCAGACGAGGGGAAAACATAATCCACCCGCATGTTTCCGGGCACAGGGTCATCCCAGTCAGCGGTATCGAACGGGTCGCCGGTTGCCTCAACACTGCCCGGGCTAGTCGGTTCGACATCCTGCAAGCGCGGATCACTGATGAGTCCGCGCATTGCCTTTTTGAGGCCCTCGCCGGCGACAGGGTCCTGATTGAACGCCCCCAGCACGACGAACTGGCTATCGGGGGCTGGACCAAAAACGCCATCCAGATAGCTTTGCCAAAAGACAATTTCGTCATGGTTGCGTTTGCCGTTGCGGTCCTCCGGACCGTCAAAAACGGGGGGGCTGGCATGCAAGGTCATCAGCGTCACCCGACCCGGTCCGGGCACATCCACGGGCACAACCCAGTGCCCGGTTGTCGACAGGCGCTGGATGGCCTGCGCTTGCTCGGACGGAAATGGTCCCGCCGCCGTTTCAGGGAGTAAGGCCCCGGGAAAGTCCCGCCAAAGCACTGCGGAGAAATCCTGAACCTCATCTATGACAATCGGGTATTTCGACAGGATCGCCATGCCCCCCTGACCAGAGAAAAAGCCATAGCCTTGCGCATCACGCGCCTCTGCGCGGCGCCGGTTGCCGTCCAGATCGAGGTTGGTGCGCATGCCGGTATTTGGTAAGGTCGCGAATTGATACGGGTAATCGAGGCCCCCCGTGCGCAATACGTCTGTAAACGCCGAAAGCGCCGCCCCAGTCAGGTCATAATCAAAACTTTGCAAGGCGACGATATCAGGTGCAACCGTTGTCAAAACCGACGCCACCGCCTTAATTTGTTCATCCTCCCCCCGCAGGATGTCGCGCAGCAAAAGGCCCGGCCCTTTGCGTTCCAGTCCAGTGTGGAAAGTGGCGATACGAAGGGTTTCTGACCAAGCACAAGCGGCATTCAAGGTAAGCACGCCCGCCAACAGCAGACGGCATGCGCCAATTGCATCGGGTCGAATTTTGCGGCGCCGGGGCAGCTGCGTGTTCTGAGCAAGATGTGGCGTGTTTTGCAACGCCGTCGCGTGCAGACGTGACCAGTTGCCGGTCGGACGCTCATCCGACAAACCAAAGGTCTTTTCGACCGAACGGGGAAAGGAACGGGCAGCGCGCCGCACGAGTATCATAGCGTTAACTATTAAGCCCTAGAACCTTTATCAGACGTTAACGCATTCAGGAAACCGGGCGTGGCTCAGACCCAAGGGCGGGATTGGGCCGCTTGTTGTTCAAACCCATCAATTGCGCCGATTTTTTCCATCGTGAGGCCAATATCATCGAGGCCTTCCATCAGGCAGCGCTTTTTGAACGGGTCCACTTCAAAGCTGAACACCTCGCCATCCGAGGTGGAAACGGTCTGCGCTTCAAGATCCACCGTTATCCGGGCATTGGCCCCATTTTCCGCATCCTTCATCAGGATATCGACCTGTTCCTGCGGCAGGGCGATGGGAAGGATGCCATTTTTAAAGCAGTTATTGTAAAAGATATCCGCAAAGGACGGCGCAATCACGCAACGGATGCCAAAGTCCTTGATGGCCCAAGGCGCGTGTTCCCGGCTGGACCCGCAGCCGAAGTTGTCGCCCGCAACAATGATCTCTGAGTCTCTGTAAGCGTCTTTGTTCAGGATAAAATCAGCGATCTCATTCCCATCATCGTCATAGCGCATCTCGTCGAACAGATTGACCCCAAGACCCGACCGCTTGATCGTTTTGAGAAACTGCTTGGGGATGATCATGTCGGTATCGACGTTGATAAGCGGCAGAGGCGCCGCGATCCCGGTGAGTGTTGTGAACTTGTCCATCTGTTTCTCCTCGCTCCGCAGGGGGCTTTGGGTCGTTGGCGCAGGATAGGCCATTCGTTTGATGGTGTGATGCCGTATTTTAAAGCGCTTTGCAATCACCACGCGGATGCGTTCAACCGGTGTGAAACGAAAAATGATACCATCGAAGGTCAGACATTACCCGCTTCAGTGCATTCTTATCGAAAACAAGCGCACGACCTGCATTTCACATCGCCTCACTGGCTTGCGCCACATCCCCAGACGCAGTCTTTACGGTCTTGCCTACATTCTCAATCAGGCGATGCGTGATAATGCGCATAACGGCCATCCCAAAGCTGGGGTCTTCGAACTGGAGCCTCATGAACTGCTTTTCATCAATGCTGTAGACCTGCGTATCCTCGCTGCAACGCGCAGTGGCGATGCGTGTGGCCGAATTCGTGAAAAACGCAATCTCTCCGAAGATGTCGCCGGCACATAAATCGACGTTCATCTCTTCAATCGACACCCGGCCTTTCGCAATATAATACAACTGATCGACCGGATCCCCCCGTTCAAAAACAACTGCGCCGGCTTTGATTTTCTGTAGCTTTCCATAAGCCTTGATGATTGAAAAATCAGACTGTGTTGTTGCCGCAGCGCGGCCCAGCTTTCCGCGCAAGGCGAGGACCTGCCACAATCGATAGAGATTGATCGGAAGCAATATGAGTTCCATGGCCAAAAGTGGCCAGAGTTGCAGGGTAAAGGCATAGGCGGCAAAACAGACAGATGACGCAATCGCCAATAGCCGAAGTGGCAGCATTGTGGCCACTGAATAGGAGGCGACCGTGAGGATGGAGGCCAGCCAGCCGACCGCTTCGATCCAGTGAAAATTTGCAAAATGATCCATCGGCCCGCCTTCTGTACGCATCGGAGGTGCCAACGCATTGAATTTCGCTTACGCGCGTAGGTATGGCAAATTCGGTCATTCGCAAAAAGGTAAATAGCACCACGAATTATTCGTACGTATGCCAGCGGCGCACGAAAAGTATCCAGTGCTTTCGGGATACCCCGTTTAGGAAAACCATGAAGCTGGCAACGATGTGCGTTCTTTCCTCAGCGAAAACTTGGTGGCCGCGCGTCAACCCACTTACCGTCCTGCACCGCTGAATCCACCGCCGCATAGACCGCCGCCATGGACCTCAAGCCATCCTCGGCCAAGGGCAGCCCATCGCGCTGCTCGCCGCGGATTGCAGCAGCCAGATCAACGTAGATATTCGCAACGGCCAGCGGGAACCCTTCGGGATGCGCGATGGCCACACGGCTCAGGCGCGTGGCTTCGTCCGATAGTCCACTCTCGCCCTTTTCCATGATCTGCGTGCGACCACCGACGGGGGTGTAGAAAACCTGGTTCGGCTGCTCTGACGCCCACCGCATGCCCCCGGTTTCGCCAAAAACCTGAATGTCGAAGCCATGTTGACGACCGATAGCAACCGAAGACGACCATAGTCGTCCGACTGTACCGCCTTCCATGCGAAAATTCACCATCGCATCGTCTTCGAGAACCCGGCTGTCGATGGTTGAGGCGAAATCAGCCGACAGGCTGCGCACCTCATCCCCGGCAATAAAACTGGCCATATGCAACGCATGAATGCCGCAATCCGCAAATTGCCCCGACACGCCCGCCATGGCCGGATCATAGCGCCAGCGCACGCGTGGGTTATCAGCATCCGTCGCATCGCCGTGATGCCCATGGCTGAAGTTGGTGACGATCAGACGCACCTTGCCGATCTCCCCTTCGGCCACCATCTGACGCATCTGGCGCACCATCGGATAGGCTGAATAGCAGTAGTTCACGGCGCAGATCTTGCCGGATGCTTTCGCCACACGCACGATCTCTTCGCCCTGATCCACGGTCATGGTCATGGGCTTTTCGCACAGCACATTGAAACCGGCCTCAAGAAAGGCCTTTGTGATCTCAAAATGTGTGGAATTTGGCGTGGCCACTGTGATCAGGTCTAACCGATCCGGGTGGTTCTTTTCCCCCTCCAGCATGTCCTGCCAGTTGGCGTAGGCGCGGTCGGCTATAACGCCAAGGCTTTGCGCATAGGCCTTGCCTTTTTCCGCGTCCACATCCAGCGCCCCCGCCGCCAGAACGAAATTGCCGTCAGCCTGCGCGCCAAGACGGTGCGCCGGGCCAATCTGGCTCCCTTCGCCGCCGCCGATCATACCCCAATTCAATCGTGTCATATCCGCTTCTTTCTCAGCTAAAACCGATGGTTTCGAGATAGGCCCGGTTCAGCTTGGCATCCCGCAGCGAATCCGTATCGGGCAAGGTCGGGTCGCAATCCTGTTCGACGGTGCACCAGCCGTCAAATCCGCTCTCCAACAGGATTTCGCGGACCCTTGGGAAATCGACATCCCCGTCGCCAAGGTTGCAAAAGATACCCTGCCCGCAGGCGTCATAGAACCCGGTGTTCTTGGCAATGACATCCGCTTTTACAACCGGGTCGATGTCCTTGAAATGCATATAACTGATGCGGCTGATGTGTTTTTCCATAAAGGCGACGGGGTCAAACCCCGCGTAGGAATGGTGGCCGGTATCAAAACAGATCTTGAGCGTGTTCTCGTCGATCTCGTTCAAGAGACGCTCAAGTTCGGGTTCAAAATCGAGAAAGCCTGCTGCGTGCGCATGCATGCCGACGGTCAGCCCGTAGTCTTCGGCACCGATGCGCGCGACGGCGGCAATACGATCCCGAAAAGCGGTCCATTCCGCCTTGTCCATCTGTTCGGCATCATTCGCGCGGCCCGCAGTGCCAGCCCGACGGGGCGAGATGGAATCGATCAAAACCAGATGCTCCGCCCCATGCGCCTTGAGCGCTTTGCAGGTGCGCACCGCGGCATCCAGCACCTCGTCCCATGCGTCCGGATCATGGAACGGACGGAACACCACGCCGCCGATCAGGCTCAGGTCATACTCCGCCAAAGCATCTGCCAGTACCGCCGGGTCCTCCGGGACGAATCCAACAGGACCAAGTTCGATGCCCTTGTACCCGGCTTCGGCATTTTCACGCAGAACATCGCGCCACGCGGGGTTGCGCGGGTCGTCTGCAAATTCCACACCCCATGAACAGGGGGCATTGCCTATTTTGATGGTCATTTGGTCTGCTCCCTCTGGGTTAAATCTGCTCGATGTCTTGCCATGCGCGGGCGGCATGAGACTGGCGCGCGGCCTCTACGATGCCCGAGACATCAAGCCCATCACGAAACGTCGGCCAGCGCGATTCGCCTGCCTCGATCGCAGCAAGAAAATCACGCGCCTCAATGATAATCTGGTCCTGATACCCGGTGCCGTGCCCCGGTCCCTGACAAAAGGGTTCGTAGTCGGGATGCGCAGGGCCAGTCAGAATCTTGCGAAATCCGCGCTGCGCCTCGGGTCCTTCGGCCTTGTAGAGCCACAGCGCATTTTGATCCTCCTGATGAAAGCGGATGGCTCCCTTGGTCCCGGTGACCTCGTAGATATACCCCATCTTGCGACCCGTCGCAGTGCGGCTGAAAAACAGATGGCCCATCGCGCCATTCGTGAAACGGCACATGATCTGGCCCTGATCGTCATTCGTGACGGGCGCGCCGCCGCGGGTTTTGTGGACGGTTTCGATCTCGGCCATCACCGACCCAATTGGCCCGATCAGCGCGAGGGCGGCGTTGATCATATGCGGGGCAAGATCGCCCATACAGCCATTGGCATCCCCTTGCGCGCGCCATGTCGCTGGCGCATCGGGGTCGGCGTAGAAATCCTCGGTATGTTCACCCCGGAACCATGTGACGTTGCCAATTTCACCCTGCGCAATCAACGCGCGCGCGAATTGGGACGCTGGCGTGCGGATATAATTGAACCCGATCATGTTGATAGCACCCGCCGCCTCGACAGATTCGACCATCGCCTTGCCATCTTGCACGGAGCGACCGAGTGGCTTTTCACAAAACACTGGCTTGCCCAATGCGGCCGCTGCACGCGTAATATCAAGGTGTGTTTCAGGCGGGGATGCAATTACGATGGCATCCACATTGGCGTCCTTGACCAACACGCGCCAATCCCCCGTACTGCGCGCAAACCCATAGGATTTTGCGTATTTTGCAGCGGAGGTTTCGGATGAGGCTGCAACCATTTCCAAACGGGGGCGTAGGGTTGTGTCAAATACCGCCCCCACGGCGCTGAAAGCCACCGCATGAGCCTTGCCCATATAGCCACCGCCGATAATGCCTATTCCGATCTCGGCCATGACTGTCCCCAAAAAAGATATTGCAACCGGTTGCAACACGGGTATCTATAAATGACGCATCAGGTCAAGCGTCAATCAGCGCTGACCTGACAGAATGCACTCAAGGGGGGCTCGGACGATGACGGACAAGACCATTCGCCTGACAACGGCACAGGCGATCATTCGCTATCTGAACGCACAGTTCATTGAAATTGACGGTGCGCGTGTCCGGCTTTGCGGCGGCGGCTTTGGCATCTTCGGGCATGGCAATGTGACCTGTCTGGGCGAAGCGCTCTTTGACTTGAAAGACACGCTGCCTCTTTATCGGGGCCAGAACGAACAAAGCATGGGATTCGCTGCCGCCGCCTATGCGAAATACCACCTGCGTCAGCGGTTCATGTTTTGCACCGCCTCGGCGGGTCCGGGCACGTCAAACCTGATGACCGCCGCCGCGCTGGCCCATACCAACCGTTTGCCCATACTGATGCTGTGTGGGGACACGTTTCTGACCCGCCTGCCCGACCCGGTGCTCCAGCAGATCGAACACTATGGTAACCCTGCCTATGGGCTGAACGACGGGTTTCGTGCCGTTTCTCGGTACTGGGACAGGATCACCCACCCTGCACAGGTGATCCAATCGCTGCCTGCAGCCATCGCCACGATGCTGGACCCGGCAGATTGCGGCCCGGCCTTTATCGCGCTGCCGCAGGATGTTCAGGGCTGGGCCTATGATTATCCTGCCGTCCTTTTCGAAGAGAAGACGCACCGCATCCGCCGTCAGACCCCGGACCCCGACGAGATCGCAGATGCAGCGGCCCTGTTGCGCGCGGCTGAGCGCCCGGTAATAATCGCGGGCGGCGGCGTGCAATATTCGCGGGCCGTGGCGGAGGTCACCGCCTTTGCAGAGGTCCATAATATCCCCGTGATAGAGACAATCGCCGGTCGCGCAAACCTGCATGACACGCATCCGCTCAACATCGGGCCAGTGGGCGTCACCGGATCAGACAGCGCCAATGCCGTGGCCGAAGCGGCGGATGTCATCCTCTCCGTCGGCTCACGGTTGCAGGATTTCACCACCGGGTCATGGACCGCCTTTGCCAAGGACGCGCGCATCGTATCTCTGAACGCCGCACGCCATGATGCAGGCAAACATATGTCCCTGCCCGTGGTCGGTGATGCAAAGCTGGGGATTGCCGCACTCGGCAACGCACTGGCGGGCTACAAAGCGCCAGAAAGCTGGGCCGAGTTTGCCAAGGCAGAACGTCAGAAATGGAACGCCTATGTGGCCGAAAATGTAAAGCCGGGCAACCGGCCAAACTCCTACGCGCAGGCAGTCGGCGTGGTCAATGCGCTCTGCGACAAACGCGACCGTGTGGTTGCCGCAGCGGGTGGTTTGCCTGCCGAAGTCACCGCAAACTGGCGCACGCTTGATATCGGCACAGTGGATGTGGAATTCGGATTTTCCTGCATGGGATACGAAGTTTCCGGCGGTTGGGGCGCGCGCATCGCCCAGTCCGAAAAGGAGCCGGATCAGGACACAATCGTCTTTTGCGGGGATGGGTCCTATCTGCTGATGAATTCGGACATTTATTCGTCCGTCCTGACGCAGAAAAAGATGATCGTGCTGGTGCTCGACAACGGCGGTTTTGCCGTCATCAACAAGTTGCAGAACAACACCGGCAATCAGAGTTTCAACAACCTGTTCGAGGACACGCCGACAATACCGGATGCCTTTGCCGTCGACTTTGTGGCGCATGCAGCATCCATGGGCGCGCATGCTGTGCGTGTCGATAACCCGGCAGAGCTGGGCGAGGCATTCAAGGCCGCCAAAGCGGCAGATAAGACAACGGTTATTGTCATGAACGTGGACGCCTATGAAGGTTGGACCACCCAGGGCCACACATGGTGGGAGGTCGGCACGCCCGAGGTTTCCGATCACGCTTCGGTCCGCGAAAAACATGCCGAAATCGAAGCCACCCGCGCAAGACAGCGTAGGGGCGTGTAATGACTGGCATCAGCCAAACCGAGTTGCGCGACGGCATCGCACAAAAGAACTTCGTCATTCTGGGGCGCGCAGGCATGGATATGTTTGCCCATCCCCCCGGCGTCAAAAGCGAAGATGCCGAAACCTTCCACGCCGATCTCGGTGGGTCGTCGGCCAATATCGCGGCGGGCTTGTGTAAACTGGGCTGTGCCGCGTCACTGGTGACATCGGTGTCCGATGACGCTGTGGGGCGATTTTGCATCAACAAACTGAAACACTACGGGGTCGACACAAAATATGTCCGTTCCGTCGCGGGGGAGTTCCGCAATTCGCTGGCCGTTTATGAAAGCTGCATCGAAGACTTCCAGAACGTGATCTACCGCAACGGCGCGGCTGATTTTCAGGTCACGGCAGACGATATGGCGGCGGTCGATTTTTCGCCCTTTGGGGCCCTCGTCACCGCAGGCACTGTATTTGCCGCGGAACCTTCACGCTCGGCCACCTTTGCTGCGTTTGAGAGCGCGCGCGCCCGAAAGTTGCCGGTGATCTTTGACATCGACTATCGACCCTATTCCTGGCCCTCCCCCGAGGTTGCCGCGGATGTTTTGTCGCGCGCGGGTGCTGCCAGCGACATGATCGTGGGCAATGACGAAGAATTCGGTTTCATGGCAGGGGATATCGCCAAGGGTCTCGAAAAGGCGCAATCGCTGGCGGAAAACGGCGTGGCCATCGTGATCTACAAGATGGGCGAAAAGGGGGCCGTGACCTTTGCCGGCGGTCAGGAAATTCACACCGGCATATATCCGGTCACAGCGGTGAAACCCAATGGCGCGGGGGACAGCTTCATGGCCGGTTTGCTCTCCGGCATCGCAGAAGGGTTGGAATTAAAAGACGCCGTGCTGCGCGGATCGGCCTGCGCGTCCATCGTTGTCGCCAAACCCGGCTGCGCGCCAGCCATGCCGACGCACGATCAACTGGCCGCATTTCTGGCCGAACACCCCGGCCCAACGAAAGGCTAACCCCATGCATATCGCCCCTTTTGACAATCAAAACAAACCCATCGTGGATGCGGGCGACAGCCTTGTCCCGCTGAATTACTTCAATATCATCAAGCTGAAGAAGGGCGAAAGCTTTGGCTATGCGGTGCCCGGTTTTGAAACCTGCATTGCCCCTGCCACGGGCCTGTTGGATGTCTCCACCGGCGGGTTTGAGGCCAAGAACCTTGGTGGCCGCGGTGTCGATGTCTGGGATGGTGAGCCCGAAGGCGTCTATGTCCCCAGCGGACAGGAGGCGCGTTTTACCTGCCTGTCAGACAGCGCCGAGGTCTTTGTCGCGGGCGCAAAGTTTAATGAGGTCTTGGAACCTTTTGCCGTGCGCGCTGATGAGATTGATCTGGTGCAATACGGATCAGACGACACCAAGACACACCGCAAGATCAAACATATCCTCGGCGCCAATCAACACGAACGCGTGGGGCGCTTGCTGGTGTCTGAGCTGTTCACCGTCGGTGCGGGCGGGTGGTCCGGATTCCCCAGCCATAAGCACGACACGGACCGCCTGCCGGATGAGACACGCCATGACGAAACCTACAACTTTCGCTTCAAACCCAACTATGGGTCTGGCCTCCAGATGCTCCAGCGGGAAGATAATGAACCGGGCGACGCGTATCATATCGTCGACGGCTCGACGATCTGCATCGACAAGGGCTACCACCCGTGCTGCGTGCTGCCGGGCTATGAAATGTACTATTTCACGATCCTTGGCGGTCTGAGCCAACGCAGCCTGAAACAGTATTTCCAGCCCACCCATGCAGAGCAATTGCACACGATCCCCGGCATCATGGATATGGTGGCAAAGTTCAAATGACACTCGCAACCCTTACGGATGTCCTGCGCCCGGCCTTGCGCGACGGCTATGCTGTCGGTGGCCTCGTGACCCTTGGCTGGGAAGACATGCGCGCCTATGTTCACGCCGCCGAAGCCGAGGGGCTGCCGGTAATCCTGCAGGCGGGACCATCTTGTCGCAAACACACACCGCTGCCCGTTTTGGGTAAGATGTTCCGCCATCTTGCCGATAGCGTGTCTGTTCCCGTTGTCGCCCATCTTGATCATGGCTACACCTTTGATGAGTGTCGCGAAGCGCTGGATAGTGGCTTTACCTCGCTGATGTTTGACGGCTCGCGACTGAGCCTGTCGGAAAACATCGACCAGACCGCGCGCATTGCTGAGATCGCCCATGCGGCGGATATCTCCTGCGAAGGGGAGATTGGTTTCGTGGGCTACGCGCAGGGCGAAAACTCGCAAGGCACCGACCCGGAGGAAGCCGCCAAATTTGCGAGGGACAGCGGTGTCGATGCGATGGCCATATCGGTGGGCAATGTGCATTTGCAGCAAAATCAGGAAGGCGGTCTTGATGAAGCGCGCATCCGCGCCATCGAAGCCGCAACTGACGTGCCATTGGTGATCCATGGTGGCTCAGGCGTGCCACCCGCACAGCGCAGCGCCTTGGCCAGGAATTCCAGCATCTGCAAATTCAACATCGGAACCGAGCTGCGGATGGTCTTTGGACAGGCGCTTCGAGACGCCGTTGCCAGCGATCCCGACCGTTTTGACCGGGTGCAGATCCTGAGCGATGTGGAGGCACCTATCGTGACCGCAGCACGCTCTGTTTTGCGTGCAATTGGGCCTGTATAAGGCTCTGACAATGGGGAAAAATATGATCTCAATCGGTTTATTGGGCTGCGGGCGTATTGGTCAGGTCCATGCTGGCAGCATCGCGCGGATGGATAATGCGCGCCTTGTTGCCGTGGCGGATGCACTGCCGGAGGCGGCGCAACAGCTTGGTAATAGTTCTGGCGCGGAAATACGGACAGCAGATGATATCATCGGGGCGAGTGATATTGATGCCGTCATCGTCGCCACACCGACCACGCTGCATTACGATCAGATTCATGCATTGGCATCCGCTGGCAAGGCCATTTTTTGCGAAAAGCCGATTGATTTATCCTCGGACCGTGCCGCGGAATGTATGGCGACTGTTACCAAGGCAGGCGTGCCCTTCATGACCGCTTTCAACCGGCGGTTTGATCCGCATTTCGCGCATCTTCAGGCGCAGCTGGCGGACGGGGCGATTGGCGATGCGGAACTCCTGGTGATCACGTCGCGGGACCCGTCGCCCCCCCCTTTGTCCTACATCCGGCAATCCGGCGGGCTGTTCCGGGATATGATGATCCATGACTTTGACATGGCGCGCTTTATTCTTGGTGAGGACCCGGTCGAAATTTACGCCGCTGGCGCCTGCCTTGTTGATCCTGATATCGGGGCCAACGGTGATATTGACAGCGCCATGGTGACGCTCAAGACGGCGTCGGGCAAGCTGTGTCAGATCAACAATTCACGCCGCGCGACCTACGGCTATGATCAGCGGGTCGAAGTGCATGGATCAAAGGGCATGTTGCAGGTGTCAAATCAGGTTGAAAATCTGGTGACACGCGCTGGTACCGCTGGCTTCGGCTCCGCCCCAAATCAGCTGTTTTTCCTTGAACGGTATGAAGCGGCTTACCTTGCCGAACTCAGCAGTTTTGTTGGCTGCCTGAATGCTGGCACCGCACCTTTGCCCTCCATTGCGGACGGCGTTGCGGCGCAACGCATGGCGGATGCGGCAGCGCTGTCCTTTTCAACCCGGAACCCTGTCAAACTGACGGTTTCATAGATCCGGTGATTTGACAGGGTTTCCCCCCGGCAAAAAAACCTGTTTTTTCAGTGCTGTAGTTGAGTTTCATAGCGCAAAGCCGCGTGCAAATCGCCTGCCAATTCGAGCGTTGCAGCTTCGCGCGCAGCATCATCTGTCAGACGTAACAGGTAAGAAGGGTGCCAGGTGATCAGCACCGGAATCCCCGCCTGACCAATTTCAATCCTGCCACGCCGCGCTGAAATCGCCTTGCCCGAACCGGTCAACGCAGCAGCCGCAGTTGCACCCATGGCCACCACCAGATCGGGCGCAATCTGCCGCAATTCAGCGTCCAGCCACCACTTGCAATGGGCGACCTCGCCCTGATTGGGACGCTGGTGGATACGTTTGCGCCCGCGCGGCACAAATTTGAAATGTTTCACGGCATTGGTGATGAAAACCTGCCCTCTGTCCAGCCCGACATCAGCCGCGATCCGGTCAAAAAGCTGACCCGCAGGTCCTACAAAGGGCCGCCCGATCAGATCCTCTTGATCACCCGGCTGCTCACCGACAATCATCAGCCGCGCATCAATCGGCCCCTCGCCGGGAACCGCTTGCGTCGCGGTTTTGTGCAACGGGCAACGCGTGCAACCAGCGATGGCCTGAGGCAGCGATCCCGGCGGGCCGTCCCAAACACTTTCGTAGCTTGCCTGCTGCGCCTGAATGGCCCCAATGCGCGCGGGCGGCAAAGTGGGCGCGGCCAAGGCCATCTGACGCGCCCTTTCCGGGGCAGTGGCGATCAGGTCCGGAATAGCCGCAGCCTCAGGCATGTTTTTCCAATATTTCTTGGGCATTTCTGATTGCATTGCCCGCACCTTGAGCCGGGCAGGGTTAAAGATGTTCCGAAAATACGTAACCCAGAGCGTTTCGCTTGCATCTGCGGGAAGCTCCGGTTTGGGCTGGTCTTCAGCAAAGCGCATATTCCCGTTCTCAAAAAAGACCGACACATCCGGTGTCAGAATGCGCCAATCCATATCCGCGAAACGTCTCGCAAAAAACTGCGCGGTGGGTTCAATGGTATGATGCGTTGGCTCAAACCAAGCGGCAAAGGACCGTCTGTTGTCCTCAGGCGCGCTGATTTCCCGGAACCGCACAAAGGCTTTCATCTTGTGCTGGCAGCGGCGCACGTTTTTTTCCATGGCTCTGAGCTTCGCCAGCTGCGCGTCACCCCGATCCGTCATCAGGTGCGGCGTGTCTTTCAACCGCCACAAAAACGCGTAAAGCCGCGCAAATCGGGATGGATCGCTATGCCAGACGATGGTATTGGCCATTGAGACAAAAGACCGCGGTACAGTCGCGGTTCCCGGCACAAAGGTCGGCACCAGCGTCTCGAAAAGGCCCGGTTCGGTTGTGCTGTCGCCCCATGTGATCTGCTCGGGCGGTATGTGCGCGTTTAAAAACCCGCGTGCAGCGTCGCGCCATGCCTGTGCTGTTCCAATGCGTGGCAAGGTGACATGGGGCACGTCAGAACAGGCTCATCTGCTGCGGTGGCGGCGTAAAACGCGCGCGTAGCGTGTCGCTCTCGAGCAATCCGTGCGGTGTCCACCCGAGTGCCGTGATGAAGGGCTGCGCCTTTTTCATCGACGCCCCCATCCGCGCCAGATCTTCGTAGCGCAGCGTGCGGTGGCGGCGGGTTGAGAGAATACGTCCAACGGTTTTCGTGCCAAAACCCGGAATGCGCAGCAGCAAGTCACGACTGGCCGTATTCACATCCAAGGGGAACAGCCCACGATGGGCCAGCGCCCAAGCCAGTTTAGGATCTATATCCAGATCCAGATTACCATCTTTGCGGTGACCCGTGATTTCCTCCAGATCAAACCCATAAAATCGTAACAGCCAATCGGCCTGATAAAGCCTGTGTTCGCGCTGCAGCGGAGGGCTGATCAGCGGCAGTTTGGCGGAGGCATCCGGGATCGGCGAAAAGGCGGAATAATAGACGCGTTTCAGCTTGTAGCTCGAATAAAGCCGCGTTGATTGGCCCAAAACAGTGCTGTCCGTGGCATCATCCGCGCCAATAATCATTTGTGTGGACTGCCCGGCGGGCGCGAACCGTGGCGGTCGCCGCCCTGTATGAGTGCGATCCTTGGCAGCCTCTTTGCGCAGGCGCACATCCGCCATGGCCCGCCTGATCTGCTCGGGGCTTTTTTCAGGCGCATGTTGTCTGACCGCGGCATCTGTGGGCATTTCGACGTTGATCGACAGGCGATCCGCCAGCAGGCCAGCCTCTTCAATCAGTTCCGGTGCGGCGTCGGGGATCGTCTTGAGATGGATGTAGCCGCGAAAGTTCTCTTCCTTGCGCAGCTTACGTGCGATTTGCACCATATCGGACATCGTCGCGTCGGGCGAGCGGATGATCCCGGAAGACAGGAACAACCCCTCAATATAATTGCGACGGTAAAATTCGATGGTCAGTTTCACCACCTCATCCACGGAAAACCGCGCGCGCGCGACATTGGATGAGGCGCGATTGATGCAATACGTGCAGTCGTAAATACAGAAATTGGTCATCAGTATTTTCAACAGGCTGATACACCGGCCATCCGGCGCATAGGCATGGCAGATACCGCTGCCTTCATTCGACCCAAGGCTTTTACCGCCCCGCGAATCGCGTTTGGTGGATCCGGATGACGCGCAGGACGCATCATATTTTGCCGCATCGCTGAGAATCGCCAGCTTTTGTTCCAGTGTCAACTTTGCCATTTGTTCTGTATATGTTCTCACTCCCCTCCCCGCAATGCGGTTTTCTCACCTGCGACAAACCGGCAGCCGGGCGGCATAGGTGAATCCCGTATCGCGCCGCCCTTGTGCGCAGGCCAAGCGCGTCATGTGTCACAAACCCCACGACCATGTGAAACCACGTCACCGGATCGTTTGATGACAGCGCGACATCACACGCCTTAAGTGACCGTCATGGAACTTTTATTTGCATATGGAGCGGGTCTGCTGACCCTGATCAACCCCTGCGTCGTGCCGGTCTTGCCCATCGTCATCGCCAGCGCCTTTCAGTCCAGCCGTTTTGGGCCAGTCGCCCTGTCCGGGGGGTTGAGCCTGTCGTTCGTGACCTTGGGCGTGGGCGTTACGGCCTTTGGACAGGCGCTTGGGGTCGACATCGATACGATCTCAAAGATCGGGGCTGGGTTGATGGTGCTATTCGGTCTTGCGCTGCTGGTGCCACAGGCCGGGGCGGTCATGGCCGGCGCCACGGCGGGCCTGTCGTCGCAGGCTGATGCACGCATCGACACGCTGGATCGCGGCGGACTGCGCGGGCAATTTCTCGGCGGTCTGCTGCTCGGCGCGGTGTGGAGCCCTTGCATCGGTCCAACGCTGGGGGGTGCCATCTCGCTTGCCTCGCAGGGTGAAGGGTTGCTGCGCGCGACCACCATCATGGTGTTCTTTGCCGCAGGTGTTTCGACCCTGATACTTGGCCTTGCCTACGGCACACGCGGCGCTGTCGGGCGCTATAATACACAACTGCGCGCCCTTGCGTTGCGCAGCCGACCCATTCTAGGCGTGGCATTCGTCGCCGTTGGACTGGGCCTTTTGTTCAACGTGCACCACATGATCGAAGCCTGGATGATCGGCGTTCTGCCAGCTTGGCTGATCGACCTTTCCGTTTCACTGTAAAAACAACCTTAGGAGACCAACATGGATCGTCGTCATTTTCTTTTTCTGACTGCAGGGGCCGCTGCGCTGCCGTTTGCCGCAAATGCTGCCCCGCTTGCCTATAAGCCGGGCCTCGTAGAAAAGCACCTGAAGGCCGGAGACACCGTATTTCTGGATTTCAAAGCCAGCTGGTGCAGCACCTGCGCGGCACAAGAGCGGGTCATCAATGCGCTGAAAGCGGAAAACCCCGAATACGAGGCCAAAATCACCTTCATCGACGTGGATTGGGATGACCACGGCAAATCGGATCTGGTCAAACGTATGAACATCCCGCGCCGCTCAACGCTTGTGGTGCTGAAAGGTGATCAGGAGGTGGGGCGCATCGTGGCGCAGACCGGCACATCACAGATCAAGGCCTTGATGGATTCCGCTTTGGGCGCAGCCACTGCCTGACCTGAACACACGGCACAAAAAAAGCCTCGGCCAGAGGGAAACGGTGAAACACAGTTTCTCCTCTGGCCGAAGCTGTTGAAAACCAAACCTACAACTGGTTAGAAATCGAGGTTCTCGACGCTTAGTGCGTTTTGCTGAATGAACTCGCGGCGGGGTTCGACAACATCGCCCATGAGTTTGGTAAAGAGATCGTCCGCCTCGGCCATATCGTCGACCTTGACCTGCAACAGTGTGCGCGCGTCGGGGTCCAGTGTGGTTTCCCATAGCTGGTCCGGGTTCATTTCACCCAAACCCTTGTAGCGTTGCAGGGATAGCCCTTTTTCGCCTTCTTGCAGAATGGCATTCAACAGGTCCATCGGACCATGGATCAATTGTGTCCGATCCTTGCGCACCAATGTCGCGGGCAGGTTATAGACCTCCTGCAGGTGCTCTGTGAAGGAACCACTGCGGCTGGCTTCACCGCCGCGCAGGATGCGCCCGTCCAGTGTGCGCACTTCTTCAACTCCGCGCAGGATACGCGCCAGACGAATGCCGTGATCCTGCGTGATGCGCCCTTGCCAGCCCCGTTCGTATTCAAGCGCAATGAGGTTCAGCCGTGCCGCGACCTTGTCCGCCACGCCCTGCAGGTCTGCATCCACGGCACCGGGTGTAAAGGCTCCCGCAATCGCGGCCTGTTCCAAAATGTGGCGCGGGTAATGCGTCGGGAAAGCTTCAAGCACACGGCGCATCTGGCGGGCCAGTTCAACCACGCGGGCGAGGTCTGCACCGGAGATTTCTTCGTTATTGCCCTGACGCAGCATCGCGCCATCAATCCCCTGCTGGACCAGGTATTCCTCCATCGCGGCCTCATCCTTGAGGTAGACCTCGGACTTGCCACGGCTGACTTTATAAAGCGGCGGCTGCGCAATATAGAGGTGCCCCTGCTCGATCAACTGCGGCATCTGCCGGTAAAAGAAGGTCAGCAGCAACGTCCGGATATGCGCGCCATCCACGTCAGCGTCCGTCATGATGACGATCTTGTGGTAGCGCAATTTGTCGATGTTGAATTCGTCGCGACCGATCCCTGTGCCAAGCGCCATCACGAGGTTGCCAATCTCCTGACTGCCCAGCATCCGGTCAAAGCGCGCACGTTCCACGTTCAGGATTTTACCCTTCAGCGGCAGGATCGCCTGCGTCTGGCGGTCGCGGCCTGTTTGCGCAGAACCTCCCGCTGAGTCCCCCTCAACAAGGAAAACTTCGGTTTTGGAGGGGTCCTTTTCGGAACAATCCTTGAGCTTTCCGGCCAGAAAGTTTACGTCCATCGCCGTTTTGCGACGCGTGAGGTCACGTGCCTTGCGGGCCGCTTCGCGCGCGTGCGCCGCTTCGATGATCTTGCCCACGACGATCTTGGCCTCGCTGGGGTTCTCTTCGAACCATTCAGCCAGCTTTTCGTTGACCAGTCCCTCGACGGCGGGGCGCACTTCGGAGGACACAAGCTTGTCCTTGGTCTGCGACGAGAACTTGGGATCAGGCACCTTGACCGACAGCACGCAGGTCAACCCCTCGCGCGCATCATCGCCGGTAAAGCTGACCTTTTCCTTGCGCGCGATACCCGAGGACTGCGCATAATTGTTGATCGTGCGTGTCAGCGCCCCGCGAAAGCCCGCCATATGGGTGCCACCGTCGCGTTGCGGGATGTTGTTCGTAAACGGCAGGACGTTTTCGTGATAGCTGTCGTTCCACCACATGGCGACTTCGACGCCGATGTCGTCTTTTTCAC
Organism: Roseobacter sp. OBYS 0001; assembly: GCF_019654895.1. Lineage (NCBI taxonomy): Bacteria > Pseudomonadati > Pseudomonadota > Alphaproteobacteria > Rhodobacterales > Roseobacteraceae > Roseobacter > Roseobacter sp. OBYS 0001. The sequence continues at coordinate 459,855 of NZ_BPES01000002.1, read as the reverse complement.
CGGTGATGAAAATCGGCTCCGGCATGACCGAAGATTTCGAGCGATCGAGGTATTTGACGAATTCCTTGACGCCACCCTCGTAAAACAGCTCAGACCGCAGTTCTTCTGCAGGGCGTTCATCGATCAGAATAATCCGCACACCGGAATTCAGAAAGGCCAGTTCGCGCAGGCGCTTTTCCAGCGTCTCAAACGAATATTCGAGATTTGAAAACGTATCGGTCGAAGCCATGAACCGGACCTCGGTGCCTGTGCGGTCGGTGTCGCCGACAACCTTGAGGTGGTCGACGGTGAACCCCCCTTCAAAGCGGGCCACATGCTCTTTTCCCTCGCGCCAGATGCGCAGCTCCAGCCAGTCAGACAGCGCGTTCACAACCGACACGCCAACGCCATGCAGACCCCCGGATACTTTATACGAGTTGCTGTCAAACTTCCCGCCAGCATGCAGTTGCGTCATGATAACTTCGGCTGCGGAAACGCCTTCTTCTTCGTGGATACCCACGGGAATACCGCGCCCATTGTCAGAGACCGAAATCGAACTGTCCGCATGAATTTTAACGGTCACAGCGTCCGCATGCCCCGCCAAAGCTTCGTCGATCCCGTTATCAACGACCTCATAAACCATATGGTGCAAGCCGGAGCCATCGTCGGTATCACCAATGTACATGCCGGGGCGTTTTCGGACGGCTTCTAACCCCTTGAGAACCTTGATGGAATTTGCACCATATTCTTCGGGGGCTTGCTCGTTTTCGGACATGTCATCATACCTTCGTATTTTAACAAAGGTATACGGTTTTTCTGACGGGTTGTCACGTCGCAGACACAATATTTTGTGTCATAATACCGGGATCAACACACCCACCAGAATAAGCAACACGCCAGAGATGATATTGATCCGTTCCAGTGTCCGGGGCCGTGTTATGATGCTGCGGATGCGCCCGACGCAGGCCGCCAATATCAGATTGCCAATCAGCGGAATACACACGGACGCGGCGATGATGACAGTGACATCAACAGCCGTTACATCGCGCAAATCAAAAAAGCCGGGCAATACACCCATGTAGAACAACACGGCCTTGGGATTGCCGAGGATGGCAATGACACCTGCGGCAAAACCTGCCGAAACGCCGGGTTTGGTCAGTCGGCTGTCAGCGCTGATGGATTGCCGCGCGTGCCGGATCAGCGCGATGCCCATCACGATGAACACGCCGCAAGCTACCCACCGCAGCACCGCCATGAATACGTCGAAAACCGATAAGATCCATGAAATGCCCAGCACCGCCACCAAAGGCCAGAGGATGTCCCCCACGGCGACGCCAAACGCCAGCGGCCAGGCTGCTGCAAACCCGCCGGACAGTGCACGCGCCATGAGTGCCAGCCAAACCGGCCCCGGCGTGAGAAACAAAATGACCAGCGCGCCTGCGTATAGCAGCAGGTCGGGAATAGAGATCGTCATCCCGGCCTCACGGTAGAGGCGCCGTCGGTATCGATGATCTCAAAATACTGCGCATCATCGCCTAGCGTATCAAACAGGCTCTTTTCGGTGCCCGTCATCCAGGCCTGCGCGCCGAGTGCCGTGATTTCGTCATATAGGGCTGCGCGCCTGTCAGCGTCCAGATGGGCGGCAACCTCATCCAGCAACAGCAAAGGTGCTGCGCCGGACTCCTGTGCCAGCGCACGGGCATTTGCGAGGATCAGAGACACCAGCAAGGCTTTCTGTTCCCCTGTAGAGCAATCCTTGGCCGCCACGCCCTTGGCGCGGTATGTGCCAATCAGGTCTGCGCGATGCGGACCAATCAGCGTACGCCCTGCGGCAAGATCCCGACTGCGGCTGTCGGCAAAAGCGTCGCGTAACGCGGATTCTCCTTCCGGCAGGGGCGCTTCATTGTGGATCAGCTCAAGCTCAGCGGCAGGGAAAGCGGTTGTCGCATCCAGTTGCGCTGCCGCCAGTTGGCGCAGGGCCATCCGCCGGTTTTGGTCAATCACCACGCCTGCCTGCGCCATTTGGGCCTCAAGCGCCTGATACCAGGACGGTTCCCGAACCATGTTCTTGAGCAAACGGTTGCGCTCCCGCATCGCCTTTTCATACGCCAGCGTTGCATCCGCATGGCCGGGTTCGAAACTCAGCGTCATGCGATCCAGAAAGCGCCTACGCCCCTCCGCCCCTTCGATCCAAAGCCGGTCCATGGAGGGGATCAGCCATAATACCCGCGACACGCGCCCCAAGGCGGTCTGTGCGGCGGTTTTGCTGTTGATTTTGACCTGACGCGCGGCCCCTTCTTCGGACCATGTCTCAATCTCTTGTGATTGGCCCAGCGACGTTACTTGCGCTGAGACCTTCCAGCCCAATGCCTCCGGCCGCCGGGTCATGTCCTGCGCACTGGCGCGGCGCAGACCTCTGCCGGGGGATAGAAGAGAAACCGCCTCAAGGACATTCGTCTTGCCCGCACCATTCGGCCCAAAGAGCGCGACAGGCCGCGCGTCCACCATCAGACGTGCCACCCGATGCGACCTGAAGTGCGAGATCATCAGTTCGGTCAGATGCAGGGCCACGAGACGCCCCCCAGCCCGTTCGTGGCTATCCCGGCCAAGGAGAACAAGGGCAAGACATCAGACGCGCATCGGCATGACGACATAAACGGCAGACAGATCGTTGCCCTCACGCATCAATGTCGGATCACCTGATGAATTGAACAGAAAGACAGCATTTTCGCGATCAACCTGACTGGCAATTTCCAGCAGGTATTTCGCGTTAAACCCGATCTCCAGCCGTTCATCGGCGTAAGCCACGGCCAGCTCCTCTTCGGCGGCACCGCTGTCTGGCGCGTTAACGGAAAGGACCAGCCGGTCTTCGTCCAACTGCAGCTTGACCGCCCGCGAGCGTTCAGAACTTACCGTTGCCACCCGGTCTACGGCACGGGCAAAATCCGCTGCATCCACTTCAAGCTTGCGCGTGTTGCCCTGCGGAATGACCCGCGTGTAATCAGGGAAGGTCCCGTCGATCACCTTGGACGTCAGGGTAATGTCTGGCGTTGCAAAGCGCACTTTGGTTTCCGACACAGAGACCGCAATCGTCATTTCGTCGTTGTCGAGCAGTTTGCGCAACTCTCCGACCGTTTTGCGTGGGACGATCACGCCCGGCATATCGTTGGCGTCCTCTGGCAGGTCCGCATCAATGCGCGCCAGCCTGTGTCCGTCGGTTGCCACGCAGCGCAAAACACGCCCACCCTCCGCATCAGCTATATGCATGTAGACGCCATTCAGATAGTACCGCGTCTCTTCGGTAGAGATCGCAAACTTCGACTTGTCAAAAAGACGCCGCAGCACAGGTGCTTTCGCGGAAAAGTTCGACTGATACTCAGACGTGGCCATCACCGGGAAGTCTTCTTTGGGCAGTGTCGCCAGCGAAAAGTTTGACCGTCCGGCCTCAACCGTCAGGCGGCCCGTTGCGCTATCGGCGGTCAACGTAACAAGTGCGCCATCCGGCAACTTGCGCACGATCTCGTGCAATGTCGTCGCGGAAACGGTCGTCGCGCCTGCGCGTTCCACCTGTGCGGGCGCCTTGTCGACAACTTCGATGTCAAGGTCGGTGGCGCGAAAGCTGACGTCGCTGCCTTCGGCTTCGATCAGCACATTGGCCAGAATCGGGATAGTGTTGCGCCGCTCCACAACCGACTGTGCCTGAGACACCGCTTTGAGCAGGGCCGCGCGTTCGATGCTGATTTTCATTGTGCCAGTTCCTAATCCACAGTCGGGACAGGTAAATTACCCTGTTTGGCCGACTTCACAAGCGTTTTGTGAATTTGTCGTAGGATAAGCACGGGGCGTCAAGGTCTGCAGGCCAGATGAGGGCGCGCAGACCTCTTTTTCGTCACTCTTCGAGGGCGCGGCGCAGCAATTCGAGGTCTTCGGCGATCTGACCGTCCTGAATCTTGAGCTCTTCGATGCGTTTTACGCCGTGCATGACCGTCGTGTGATCGCGCCCGCCAAAGCGGCGACCGATCTCAGGCAAGGACCGCGACGTCATCTTTTTGCTCAGATACATCGCAACCTGCCGGGGCCGCGCATAAGACCGCAAACGCTTGGGCCCGATCATGTCCGACAGGCGGATGTTGTAATGATCCGAGACTTTGCGCTGGATTTCCTCGACGGTGATCTTGCGCTCCGATGCGCGCAGCACGTCAGACAGGCAATCCTGCGTCAGTTCCATGTCGATTTCGCGCCCGACCAGGGATGCAAAGGCACAGAGCCGTGTCAGCGCGCCTTCAAGCACCCGCACATTCGTCGAAATCCGATGCGCAAGGAACTCCAGCACCCCATCCGATATATCAAGGCCGGGGTAGTTTTTGCGTTGCTGTTCCACCTTGCTTTGCAGAATGCCAAGCCGCAATTCGTAGTCTGTCGGGTGCAGATCGACCACAAGCCCACATTGAAGGCGTGATTTCACCCGCTCTTCCATGTCCTTGATTTCACCCGGCGCGCGGTCGCCCGAGATAATGATCTGTTTGTTCTGATCCACCAGCGCGTTGAACGTGTGAAAGAACTCTTCCTGCGTGCTGCCTTTGCCCGCGATAAACTGGACATCATCCACCATCAGCACATCAACGGATCGGAATATTTCCTTGAAATCCATCATTTTTCGGTCCCGCAGCGCTTGCACAAAGCGGTACATGAACTGTTCGGCGGACAGATAAAGCACGTTTATTTCGGGTCTGCGTAAACGCAAATCATGCGCAATAGCATGCATCAGGTGGGTTTTACCCAACCCAACGCCGCCGTAGAGGAACAAAGGGTTAAACGTAACTGGCCCGCCTTCGGCAACGCGCTTTGCGGCGGCATGGGCCAATTCATTTGGCTTGCCGACAATGAAATTATCAAATGTGAACCGCGCATCCAGCGGCGCAGTGCTCAACCCGCTGCGCGGCGTTTTCGGGGACGCACCACGGGGGGCATTCGACTGTCCGGTCCGCGCAGGCGTTGCCGTGGAGTTCACATGCGAGGGCACCGCAAAGCGCAAGCGCCGCACAGTGGGGTTCTCCTGTCGCACTTCATGCAGGATCAAATCTGCGAAATTCTGGCTGACATAGTTTCCCAGAAAGTTTGTCGGCACATCGAAGGTTGCAACCCCGTCCTGCGTGTTCCCGAATTCAATCGGCTCGATCCAATTTTTATAATTGTTCTGACCCACCGTCTTGAGCAGTCTCTGCCTTAACTGACCCCATTGTTCTTTCGTCATCTTCGACCTGCGTTCCTTAAGCTTTGCTACACCACAGCCTTTCACCGAAAGACCGGTCCCCACACACCACTCGCCGCCCAAAGCTCCGCCATTCCCTTCCCACAAGGAAAAGGCGTCGTCCTTCGGACAATTTACAGAGAATCCCCAACCCGTCTCAGGCTCTATAGCCTACGCTCAGATCAGATCAGGTGACCCCAACCGTACTCGTTTTGAACAGGGCAAGTCGCTGCCATGGCAACGCTTGCAGACTGAAGGCAGCTCATCGCTACCTTGTCCAGTTCTCGCTGTTCTTAATGTCGCTGCAAACGACGAACCTGCGAGGCCTGTCCCCCCATGCGACGTGAATCGCTCTACTGTGTTAGCAACTTCCAAAGTGATCGGGCAACAGAACTTCATTGTTGACTCAGGGTATTTCGTAAAAGAATCCCTAAGGCCGCAAAAATGCCATTAAAAGGCATAAAAAAAACGCCGCTGAGCGGCGTTTTCATTAACTATAATTAACAGAAAGTTAACCGAGGACCTTAACCCGTGCCGCGAGCCGGGACATCTTCCGCGCGGCTGTATTCTTGTGGAACACACCTTTTGTTACACCGCGCATCAATTCGGGCTGCGCTGCGCGTAAAGCTGCCGTCGCCGCCGCTTTATCGCCGGATTCAATCGCCTCTTCTACCTTACGTAGAAACGTGCGAATCCGCGAACGACGTGCTTTGTTAACCTGAAAACGTGCTTCGTTCTGACGCGCGCGTTTTTTTGCTTGGGGCGAATTAGCCATGCGTGAAAAACCTTTCCTGAGTTCGTTGTCTTAAGTCATTAAGCGCGACGCCAAACCCAAAGGTGGACCAAGGGTCCACTGGTGATTCTAGCCTGAGCGGGCTGCACGCGCATGTCTGGAGCGCTCTATAGGGGGTTTGACTGCGCTTGCAAAGCCGAAAATAAACGCGCTTCAATCCCAGTCGCGCTGGCGCAACCGCATGACGACGCGACCCTCGGTATCCAACAGCGTCAGATCAGTGCCCGAACGGTCGAATTGCCGTACGCTGCCCAGTGTCTGCAGGAGGTCAAATTCCTGCTTCATAGTCTCTTCGGGGCAAGCCATCATTGTGGCTGCAGCAGGGCCGAACAGAATTGAATCACCATTCGTGACAAACTGGCCCCGGATGGAATTACACCCGCCGTTGCCAAAGTAACGGCCATCCTGCTCAAACCGGATAAAGACGCCGCGCGCGCTTTCAAATGGCTGCGCCTGCATCTCGGTTGGCGCCCATTCCGAACCTGGCAGCATTTCAGCTTGCGCCGCCCCTGTCAGAGCCAGAAATATAACGGCAGACGCGGTTTTGATGCGGTGAGCCATCTTGCTGTGTCCTCCGATCCACCCGCGATCAGCGGTCGCGGAACTGCGCTTCGCGCTTTTCGACAAAGGCAGACATGCCCTCTTTCTGATCCTCGGTCGCAAACAGCGAATGGAACATGCGCCGCTCAAACAGGAGGCCTTCGCGCAGGGTCGTTTCATAGGCGCGGTTTACGGCTTCTTTGACGACCATGACAGAGACCATGGATTTTTCGGCGATCCGCTGCGCCGCACCATGTGCCTCATCCATCAGTTTCTTGCAGGGCACAACGCGGCTGACCAGCCCCGAGCGTTCTGCTTCTTCCGCATCCATGAAGCGACCGGTCAAATTCATATCCATCGCTTTTGATTTGCCGACCAGACGCGTCAGGCGCTGCGTACCGCCGAGGCCGGCCACCACGCCGAGGTTGATCTCGGGCTGTCCGAACTTCGCCGTCTCTGAACAAATGATGAAATCACACATCATCGCCAATTCACATCCGCCGCCCAGCGCATATCCTGAAACAGCAGCGATGATCGGCTTGCGCACGCGCATGATTTCTTCTGTTTCGGCCGTGAACAGATCACCTGAGAACACTTCGACAAAGCTCTTGTCTTTCATCATGGAGATATCAGCGCCAGCGGCGAAGGCTTTTTCCGATCCGGTCAGGATGATGCAGCGGACCTTGTCGTTGTTCTGCGCGGCAGTCAGTGCATTTGCCAATTCGCTCATCAATTCGTCGTTGAGCGCATTGAGCGCATCGGGACGGTTCAGTGTGATCTGTGCGACGTGGTCTTCCACATCTACGATGATCGTTTCATAAGCCATGAAGAAAGCTCTTTGTTGTTGACCTGAGTTCGCAGTCTCTACCACTCCTTCGGGCTGGTTCAAGCTATCTTTGGCATTGCGTGCAATAGAAAGATGAGCGTCCGGACTGTACGATTCGCCGGATTTGCCCCGTGCAACCTGACCTTTTGCAGGGGTCGCCCTCGCGTCCATAAGCATCAAAGCTATGCTGAAAATATCCAAGCTCTCCATCAGCTTGACGGAAATCACGTAAGGATGATCCACCCGCTTCGATAGCCTCTGCAAGCACCTCGCGGATAATCGGCACAAGGCCGGCCACACGTGCGCCAGAAATCTTGCCCGCTTTGCGTGTGGGGTGAATTTTTGCGCGAAAAAGCGCCTCGCAGACATAGATATTGCCCAAACCGGACACGATCCGCTGATCCAGCAGCACAGATTTCACCGGGGAATTCTTGTTTTTGAACGCCGCAATCAGATGTGATTCATGGAAATCGTTACCCAGCGGTTCCGGCCCGAGGACCGCGAGCAGCTTATGCGCGTCGGCACTGGCGGTCTCCATCAGGTCCATCGCCCCAAAGCGGCGCGGATCGTTAAAGGTGATGCGCGCATTATTGGCCATATGGAACACCACATGGTCGTGTTTTTCGGGGGCCGGATGCCTATGCACAAACTGCCCCAGCGGGTCACCTGACACCAACATACGGCCCGACATTCCAAGATGAACCAGCAAGGTTTCCCCGCTGTCGAGGTCCATGAGAATATATTTTGAGCGCCGCCGCAGCCTTTCCACCCGTTTACCGGTCAGCCGGGCGGCCATATCAACAGGGAAGGGCCAGCGTAAATCAGGGCGGTTCACATCCGCTTGTGTAATCACCACGCCCTCCATCGCCAGGGTCAGGCCACGGCGCACGGTCTCTACTTCGGGCAGTTCAGGCATATTCTGTCAGCTTTCTTGTCGCGGCGGCGGGCGCTGGAAGTGTCGCTTGGGCTTGCTCGGCTTCTTTATCAAGGCGCATTTTGCGAACTACACTTCCGTTTGCTTGCCAAGTTTCTCAAGGCGTCTTACTCATTCTGATCGCTGTGACGAAAGGGACGCATTGTGCCCAGCCCTTCGCGCTCTATAACAAAGCTCGAAAGCCGAGGACCGCAAGTACCGATGACCGACGACAGCAATAAAACCACCCATTTTGGATTCGAAACCGTGCCGGAAGGCGAGAAAGCCGGGCGCGTGCAGGGCGTCTTTTCCTCAGTGGCCAGCAAGTATGACATTATGAATGACGTCATGTCCGTCGGCATCCACCGCTTGTGGAAAGAGGCGATGATGGATTGGCTGGCACCGCGCGCGGGTCAAAAGCTACTGGATGTGGCGGGCGGAACGGGTGACATTTCGTTCCGTTTTCTCAAGCGTGCAGGCTACGGCCACGCGACAGTGCTGGATCTGACAGAATCAATGCTGGTTGAGGGGCGCAAACGCGCAGAGGCCGCAGCCATGGTCGAACAGCTTGATTGGGTCACCGGGGATGCAATGGCGCTGCCCTTTGCCGACAACACCTTTGACGTCTACACAATCTCTTTTGGCATCCGAAACGTCACCCGCCCGCAAGAGGCCCTGAACGAAGCCTTTCGTGTGCTGCGTCCCGGCGGGCGTCTGATGGTGCTGGAATTCAGCCAACTGCCCAACCCCGCAATGCAAAAAGCCTATGATCTTTACAGTTTCAACGTGATCCCGCGCATGGGACAGGCCATCGCGGGGGATCGCGACAGCTATCAATACCTGGTGGAATCGATCCGCAATTTCCCGGATCAGGACACGTTCCTGAAAATGGTGCGGGATGCAGGGTTCGAGAACGCGAAATTCCGCAACCTGAGCATGGGCATTGCCTGTCTGCACTCTGGCTGGAAACTCTGAATGCGCGGACCTCACAACATTTGGCGTCTGATCCGAACAGGCGCAACGCTGGAACGCACCGGCGCGATGAAGGTCGTCCTCGACGCCTTTGAAGCGCCCGCTGCCGTGCGCATTGTGGCGCGGGCCTTGGGTGTGCCGTTCAAGTTTCTGGGCTATAATGGTGATCCGTCCATGCCCCCGGCCACGCGTGCCTTGACCGCGCTTGGCCCCGCTTACATCAAATTCGGGCAAATCCTGTCGACCCGCCCGGATGTGGTGGGCGACGAACTCGCCGTGCAGCTCAGGGTTTTGCAAGACAAGCTGCCGCCCTTTTCAGTGGCAGTGGCCAAAGCCGAGGTGTCCAAGGAACTCGGCGTTCCCGTCGATGAAGTTTTTTCAGAATTCAGCGAACCGGTGGCTGCGGCGTCGATTGCGCAGGTCCACCGCGCAAGGATCGCAAGCACGGGCGAGGATGTGGCGGTCAAAGTTCTGCGTCCCGGCATAGAACGTGCGTTCAACAAGGACGTTGATGCATTCTATCTGGCAGCGCGGATGGTCGATCTGTTCGCCCCCGGCGCGCGACGTTTGCGCCCGATGGATGTCATCGAACACTTTGACGGGGTCGTGCAGGGTGAACTTGATCTGCGGCTGGAATCCTCCGCAGCATCGGAATTCGCGGCAACAACAAAAGACGACGAGGGCTTTCAGCTGCCCGAGATCAAATGGGATCTTTCCGCGCGACGGGTCATGACGCTTGGCTGGGCCGCGGGTGTGCCTCTGGGGGACAATGACGCCATAGATGCCGCCGGACATGACCGGGTGGACCTGGGCAACCGCGTCCTGCAGCTGTTCCTGAACCACGCGCTGCGGGATGGATATTTCCATGGGGACATGCATCAGGGCAACCTCAAGGTCGCGCCCAATGGGGATATTGTTGCCTATGATTTTGGCATCATGGGGCACATCGACGAATACACCCGGCGCGTCTACGCAGAGATCCTGTTTGGATTTATCCGCAAGGATTACAAACGTGTCGCCGAAGTCCATTTTGAGGCGGGGTATGTCCCGGCTGACAAAGACGTGGATGAATTCGCACGCGCCCTGCGCGCGGTGGGTGAGCCGATCTTTGGCATGGACGCCACGAAAATCTCTATGGGTCGGTTGTTGAGTTACCTCTTTGAAGTGACCGAACGCTTTGGCATGGAAACCCGGACCGAGCTGATCCTGCTTCAGCGCACCATGGTCGTCGTTGAAGGTGTCGCGCGGTCGCTGAACCCTCAGATCAACATCTGGGAAGTGGCAAGCCCTGTGGTGACCAACTATATCTCCCAATCAATCGGGCCGCGCGCGACACTGAAGGATCTGGCCAAAACGGCACGGGTGCTGGCGCGCTTCGGCCCGCGCTTGCCCGTGATGGTCGAAAACGCGCTGATCCGTACCTCCAACCCGCAGCCCCTGCGCAAGGGCAATGACTGGGGCAAGTGGATCTTGGGTGGTTTGATCCTTGGTGTCACCATCGGGGTATCCGGGTCTCTGACCCTGATCGCGATCGACCTGATGTTTTTCTAGACGCGACGTTTACAGCCGCTCAATCGCGAGGGCGATGCCCTGACCACCGCCGATGCACATGGTGATCAACGCGCGTTTGCCGCCGATCCGTTCCAATTCGTACATCGCCTTGAGGGTGATAATCGCCCCTGTCGCTCCAACAGGATGACCCAATGCAATTGCGCCGCCATTCGGGTTTACCTTTGCATTGTCGAGGCCCAGTTCCTGACTGACGGCCAGCGCCTGCGCAGCAAAGGCCTCATTGCTTTCGACCACATCGAAATCCGCCACCGACAGGCCCGTGCGCGCCAACAGGTTTTGAACGGCGGGCACCGGGCCGATGCCCATGACTTCGGGCCGCACGCCCGCATGCGCATAGCCCAGAACGCGGGCCTTTGGTTTCAATCCGGCCTTTTCGGCCGCCTCAGCGGTTGCCAAAACAACTGCCGCAGCACCATCATTGATGCCGCTGGCATTCCCTGCGGTCACGGTCCCGTCTTTCTGGAAGACGGTGCGCAGCCCCGACAAGGCTTCAAGAGTTGTCGCCTTAGGGTGCTCATCCACTTCAAAAGCCACCATGTCCCGTTTCACGCGGACCTCGACGGGCGTGATCTGGGACTGAAAATGGCCCGCTGCGATAGCATCAGACGCCCGCTGCTGGCTTTGCAAGGCAAATCCGTCCTGCTGGGCGCGGCTGATGTGATGCTCTGCCGCGACGTTTTCCGCCGTAACACCCATATGCCCGGTGCCGAACGGGCAGTTCAATGCGCCCAACATCATATCAAGCGTTTTAACGTCCCCCATTTTTGCACCCCAGCGCTGTTGCGGGATGATAAAGGGCGAACGCGACATGTTCTCAGCACCACCCGCAAGGGCGAAATCCGCGTCACCCAGCATAAGCGACTGAATAACCGAGACAATCGCCTGCGCACCAGAGCCGCACAGCCGATTGACGTTCATCGCCGGGACCGTATCAGGCACGCCCGCCTGCATCGCGGCCACACGGCTCAGGTACATGTCCTTCGGTTCGGTATTGATCACATGACCAAAGGCGACATGTCCGATCTGCGCCCCCTCGACGCCTGCCCGTTGCAATGCGGCCGCGCTGGCCACGGTGGCGAGTTCTATGGGGGGCGTCGCGGCCAATGCGCCACCAAACGTACCGATTGCCGTGCGCGCGCCGTCCAGAATTACGATCTCTTTGGTCATGATACCCTCCGCTTGCTTGTTGCGGCCACTATGCGGGTGTCCTATCGGATTGTCAGCACCGACTTAACTTGATGTTACGTCATTTGTTGACAACGTCCTTTATATAAGTGAATTTTCCGGTATGACGGAAGAGACAGATCAAATCCTTGGACAATTACCCGCACGTTTGAAAGATGCGCGCAGGGTGCAGGGCCTGTCGCTGGATGCGGTCGCCAAGCTCTCCGGGGTATCAAGGTCCATGGTCAGCCAGATCGAACGCGGGGAAAGCAGCCCCACCATTTCAACGCTTTGGAATCTCACACGCGCCTTACAGGTGGACTTTGCCGGGTTGCTGGATGTTGCCGCGACAAAATCCAAGATCGAAACCCTGCGCTCGGGAGATGTCCCAACCATTGAAAACCTCGGTAAAGGATTGCGCATTCGTATTCTATCACCGCCTGAAGAGGCTGGGAAACACGAAGTATACGAATTGGTCTTTTCGTTGGATGGGGTGCTCGACAGTCAGCCGCATACCCGTGGCGCGCGCGAACATCTGACCGTGATTGAAGGGGTGGTCGATGTCAGCAGTGCGGATAACATCAGTCGGCTCGAAGCCGGTGATACCGCCCGCTACAGCGCAGACGTGCCGCATCGGATAAAAGCGATCGGCGCCGCGCGCGCCTTTCTTGTGGTTCAGAACGCATAAATCCGTAATAACAGATTAATTCCGCTATTGTGTTATTCCCCTATTTCGGAATCGTATCCGCTATGCTAGAACCTGCGCAAAGGAGAGTTCAGCCATGACACAAGCCTACCTGTCGCATATCAGTGCCACGCTCGATCAGATTGCAACCGACGGCATGATGAAGAAAGAGCGCGCGATCACCTCGCCACAGGCGGGCCAGATCGCCGTTGGTGCCAAGTCGGTCATCAACCTGTGTGCGAACAACTATCTGGGACTGGCGGATCACCCTGACCTGATTTCTGCGGCTAAGGACGCGATGGAACCGCGTGGCTTTGGCATGGCGTCGGTGCGTTTCATATGCGGAACGCAAGACCTGCACCGCCAGTTGGAAGCGCGGTTGGCGCAATTCTTGCAGATGGATGATGCGATCCTTTTTGCGGCCTGTTTTGACGCGAATGGTGGCCTGTTCGAACCGCTCCTGGGGCCAGAGGATGCGGTCATATCCGATGCGCTGAACCACGCCTCGATCATTGACGGTATCCGGCTGAGCAAGGCGCGGCGCTATCGCTACGCCAATTCTGACATGACCGATCTGGAAGGCCAATTGCAGCTGGCGCGCGATGAGGGTGCCCGCTTTATCATGATCGCCACGGACGGTGTGTTCAGCATGGACGGGTATCTGGCAAAACTGTCCGATATCAAGGCACTGGCCGAAAAATACGACGCGCTGCTGATGGTTGATGATTGCCACGCAACCGGGTTCATGGGCCCTCAGGGGCGCGGCACGCCTGCGCATGCCGGTGTGTCAGCGGACATCCTGACCGGCACGCTGGGCAAGGCATTGGGCGGGGCCATCGGGGGTTATATTGCAGGGCCGCAGCCGGTCATTGATCTTTTAAGGCAGCGCGCGCGACCTTACCTTTTTTCCAATTCCTTGCCGCCATCAATTGTTGCGGCGGGTATCAAAGCGCTTGATCTGGTCGAGGCCGGGGACGACCTGCGCGCACAGCTTTTTGAAAACACGGCATATTGGCGCAACGGTCTTGAGGCGCTGAATTTCGACCTGCTGCCGGGCGCGCATCCGATTGTTCCGATCATGTTGGGCGAAGCGCAAGTGGCGCAAGACATGGCGGCGCAGCTTTTTGATCAGGGCGTGTTCGTTTCGGGCTTTTTCTATCCTGTAGTTCCGCGCGGGCAGGCCCGGATCAGAACGCAGATGAACGCGGCGTTGACGCGGGATGATCTGGACAAGGCGCTGGAAGCCTTTGCCATGGTCGGGCGCAGGCTTGGAGTGATAAAATGAGCAACGGAATGAAAGCACTGTCAAAACTGCATGCCCGTGAAGGGATCTGGATGACCCAAGCGCCAGTTCCGGAAATCGGACCCGATGATGTGCTGATCAAGATCAACAAAACCGGGATTTGTGGCACCGATATTCATATCTGGAACTGGGACGACTGGGCGGCGGGCACCGTTCCTGTTCCCATGATCACAGGGCATGAGTTTGCCGGTGAAATCGTTGAAGTCGGTCGCAATGTGACCGATCTGTCCATCGGGCAACGATGCTCTGGTGAGGGGCATCTGATTGGTAAAACGTCACGCCAAAGCCGGGCGGGAAAATTCCATCTTGACCCGGCCACACGCGGCATCGGGGTGAACGAACAGGGCGCTTTTGCCCAATTCCTCAAGCTGCCCGCCTTTAACGTAGTGCCCCTGCCCGATGATATTTCCGATGACATCGGCGCGATCCTCGACCCGTTGGGCAATGCCGTGCATACCGCGCTGAGCTTTGATCTGATTGGTGAAGACGTGCTGGTCACGGGCGCAGGCCCCATCGGGATCATGGCGGCGGCGGTCGCGCGCCATGCCGGTGCGCGCCACGTGGTGATTACGGATGTGAATGCCGACCGGCTTGCGCTGGCCTCTCAGGTGGCAGACGTGGTGCCGGTCAATGTGGCGCAGGACGATCTGAAACAGACAATCGCGGACCTTGGCATGAAACAGGGGTTTGATGTTGGTCTGGAAATGTCGGGCAACCAGCAAGCGCTGGATCAGATGGTCGATGCGATGACCATGGGGGGCAGGATTGCCATGCTCGGTATTCCGCCCGGTAAATCCCCGGTCGACTGGAGCCGGATCGTGTTCAAGGCCATCACCATCAAAGGTGTCTATGGGCGCGAGATTTTTGAGACATGGTATAAAATGATTGCCATGCTTCAAAACGGGCTGGATGTGACGAAAGTCATCACGCACCGCTTTTCCGCAAATGACTACGAGGCCGGGTTTGCAGCCATGAAGTCTGGAAAATCGGGCAAGGTCGTTCTGGATTGGGCCAGCCTGTAAAACAGATCGTCAATCGCTGGAAAAGGCAAAAGCGCGAAACTGCGCTTTTGCCGTGCTTTTCTTCATCAGCGTTATGCCACGTCAAACATCAGAGGCTTGACCTGCGTGAACATACCCGTCGCCTCCAGCTTTTTGATAACGGGTGCAGGCACCTGATCGTCCACATATAAGAGCGCGATAGCCTCCCCTTGGGCCACAGCGCGACCCAGCGTAAAGTTCGCAATGTTGACGCCGTTTTCGCCCATGGTTTGTCCAAGCGTCCCGATAATGCCTGGCACGTCTTCGTTCGTGGTATACAGCATATGCGCACCGACCTCTGCGTCGATCTGAATGCCCTTGATCTGGATAAACCGAGGTTTTCCATCCGAAAACACAGTGCCCGCGACGGAGCGTTCCCGCTTGTCCGTGACAACCGTCACTTTGATATATCCATCAAAAACCCCGGATTTGCTTTGGTTTGTCGTGGAAATCGAGATGCCACGTTCCTGTGCAATCACAGGGGCCGACACCATGTTTACGTCCGGATTGGCCTTTTTCATGATACCCGCAACCACGCCACAATTCAGCGCAGAGAGGTTCATTTCGGCCACGGAGCCATCGTAGAGGATATTGATCGCCTTGATCGGTTCATCCGTCATCTGACCGATGAAGGCCCCCAGATGCCCCGATAGCTTGAGCCACGGACCCATCACGATTGCCTCTTCGGCCGTCACGGATGGCATGTTGAGCGCATTGCTCACCGCACCAGTCAGCAGATAGTCAGACATCTGCTCGGCCACCTGCAAGGCCACGTTTTCCTGCGCCTCGCTTGTGGCAGCCCCCAGATGCGGTGTGCACACAACGTTGGGCAGGTTGAAAAGCGGGTTCTGCGTCGCAGGTTCTTGCGAGAACACGTCGAAAGCAGCCCCTGCCACATGGCCGGATTTCAGCGCATCGGCGAGCGCCTCTTCATCCACCAGACCGCCGCGCGCGCAATTGATGATCCGCACACCGGGTTTCATTTTCGCAATCGCTTCGGCGCTCAGGATATTGGCCGTCTGGTCGGTGAACGGAACATGCAGGGTGATGAAATCAGCGCGGGTCAAAAGGGCGTCCAGTTCAACCTTTTCAACACCCATTTTCTTGGCTTTTTCCTCGCCAAGAAACGGATCATAGGCGACGACCTTCATCTTGAGACCGCGCGCACGATCACAGACGATGCCACCGATGTTACCGGCCCCGATCACGCCAAGCGTCTTGCCCGTAAGCTCAACACCCATGAACTTCGATTTTTCCCATTTGCCCGCATGGGTAGAGGCCGACGCTTCGGGGATCTGGCGCGCCACTGCGAACATCATCGCGATAGCATGTTCTGCCGTCGTGATCATGTTGCCGAAGGGCGTGTTCATCACGATGATGCCCTTTTTGGAGGCTGCATCCTTGTCGATGTTGTCGGTGCCGATCCCGGCGCGGCCAATCACCTTGAGCTTCGTTGCCGCCGCGATGATTTTCTCGGTCGCCCTGGTCGCAGAGCGGATGGCGAGACCGTCATAATTGCCGATGATCTCGGCCAGTTTGTCTTTGTCTTTTCCAACATCCGGTTGGAAATCCACATCAATGCCACGGTCTTTGAAAATTTGAACGGCGGCGGGCGACAGTTTGTCAGAAATAAGTACTTTGGGAGCCATCTTGCTGGTCCTTTTTTGAAGTCTGGAATGGTTGTGCGAATTATGCGTTGATTTCGGTCTCGAAAGCCCATGCGAGCCAAGGCAGCATTGCTTCGATGTCCGAGGTCTCAACCGTACCACCACACCAGATACGCAAACCGGCAGGCGCGTCGCGATATGCTCCGATATCGAGGGCCACGTTTTCTTCCGCCAGACGCTTTGCCACGGCTTTCGCGAATGCTGTGCCATCCGAGATACGCGCGTCAGTGAACCTCAGGCACACGGAAGTATTCGACCGTGTCGCCGGGTCTTTGGCCAGAAAGTCGATCCAGTCATGAGCCGCGACGAAATCAGCGATTGCGCCTGCATTGGCATCCGCGCGCGCGATCAGACCTTGCAGGCCGCCGACCGATTTGGCCCAATCCAAAGCCTGCAGATAATCCTCAACGCACAGCATCGAAGGTGTGTTGATCGTGGCACCGGTAAAGATACCCTCGATCAGTTTACCGCCCTTGGTGAGTCGGAAAATCTTGGGCAACGGCCATGGCGGTGTATAGCTTTCCAACCGTTCAACCGCGCGCGGGCTCAGGATCAGCATGCCATGCGCCGCCTCCCCGCCCAGCACTTTTTGCCAGCTAAACGTCGTCACATCCAGCTTGTCCCATGGCAGGTCCATCGCGAATGCGGCTGAGGTGGCATCGCATAACGTCAGCCCTGCGCGGTCTGCCGGAATCGCATCACCCGACGGCATCCGCACGCCCGAGGTTGTTCCATTCCACGTAAAGCAAACGTCGTGATCATAATTCAACGCCGCCATATCCACGATGTCGCCATAGTCTGCCGTGTGAACCGTGTGGGCGATCTTGAGCTGCTTGACCACGTCCGTGACCCAGCCCGCGCCAAAGCTTTCCCAGGCAACCATTTCGGCATGCCGTTCGCCCAGAAGCGACCACATGGCCATTTCGTACGCGCCGGTGTCGGACGCCGGAACAATGCCGATGCGATAATCCGCCGGCACGCCGAGAATCTCGCGTGTCGTTTCAATTGCCTGAAGGAGCTTTGCCTTGCCCTCAGACGCACGATGCGACCTGCCGAGCGGCGCGTCTGCCAGCTTGTTCAGATCAAATGTGGGGGGTTTGGCGCAAGGCCCTGAAGAAAAACGCGGATTCGCCGGAACGGCGACAGGTTTCATGTCCGGCCGCGTTGCCGGTTGTTGTATAGCCATTGATGCTATCCTTCCAGATAAGCGCCCTTCGTTGGGGAAGGGTGTCCCACGAATGCGGATAATTCACGCGGCCGACTGGCACAACCCGCTTCTGGAAAGATATCGCGTGAATCTGCGGTTTTGGCGGCCCGCCTGTTCACAATCGGAAACACGCCGAAACCTTTCAACACTCAGGCCCTGCGCTTACGCCGTCAGTCTGGCTGTGCCACTCTGCGAGTAGCCAAGAGCGCCCATCCAAGATGGTCGACCATGATACAGCACGCAAAAAATCAGGCGTTCCGAGGTTGCAGAGCAGGGGCGCAGCTGTGTACTTCGTCCCAGACTTCTATCCGATGGGATGCCGCGCATATGTTTTCAATCACCCTCATTGCAAAGCCTGAGATGCTTGACCTCGCTTTGGTTGATGCCTTGCGAAATGCGTGGGGCGGTGGGGATATTGCGTGGTTGTCACCGCGCGGTGCCGCCGAATTTGAGGTCGCACAAAAGCCGGAAAACCTCTGGGAGGTCTGGACCGAAGTACAGGCGCTGGGGGTTGATCTGGTCGCACAATCTGCGACAGGGCGGCGCAAGAGAATGCTGTTGGCTGACATGGACAGCACAATGATCCAGCAGGAATGCATCGACGAACTTGCTGACGAGGCTGGCGTCGGGGAGCATGTCAAAGGGATCACGGCACGGGCCATGAATGGCGAGCTGGATTTCGATGCCGCCCTGCGGGAACGCGTCGGCCTTCTCAAGGGGTTGCCGCTTGCAACCATTGATCATGTGCTGTCATCGCGCATCACTCTGATGCCGGGCGGTCCAGTGCTTTTGTCGACGATGAAGGCCAATGGCGCGCATGCCGCGCTGGTGTCCGGTGGCTTCACGGCCTTCACTCAGTCGGTCGCCAGCAAGCTCGGCTTTGACGAAAACCGTGCCAATACGTTGCTTACCAAAAACGACACCCTCACCGGAGAGGTCGGCACGCCCATTCTGGGCCAGCAAGCCAAAGTCGATGCGTTGAATGAAATCACGCAGCGTCTGGGCATCTCAACAAGCGACGTACTTGCGGTTGGGGACGGTGCGAATGATCTGGGCATGCTGAAAGCTGCGGGCACCGGTGTCGCCCTGCATGCCAAGCCAAGCGTTGCCGCCCAATGTGATATCCGCATCAATCACGGTGATCTGACCGCATTATTGTATCTGCAAGGCTATGGCGAAGGCGACTTCGTGCACCCGGCATAATGGCCTGCTACAGCAGCGCGGGTGCGGCGCGCATATAGCCTGTGGTGAGCCCCCTGCGGTTCAGAATGGGGGCATTCACATATTTCATCGTCGCGGGGTGATCTGCCGCCAGAACGCCCAGTTTGACCAAAATCGCCGCAATCGCACATTCGGACGCGCGCGTCGTCCCATCGGTGATCTTCAGCGCGATGCCGACCTTCTGTTCCGGTATAATCACGTTGAAGAATCCTTCGGCCCCGGTTTTGACAACTGCTTTGCCGTCGGTCGCCCGCATTAAATCCGTACAGGCGCAATTTTCACCCGCCACCAGTTCAGGATGCAGCCGCATGGCCCGGTGCAGGCGCGCCTCGGCACTGTCCTCTGGGCTGGCTGCAAAGCGTGACATCGCGCGGGCCATCCCGTGCAAAGTGCCCGCGAAATTCGGGGCCGAACACCCGTCGATGCCAAAGCCGGGCGATGTTTCGGATGTGACCCTTTCAAACGCCTCCAACACAGCCTTTTGCACCGGGTGATCTGTTTCGAGATACTCCGCATTGCCACCGAGGTGTTTAGACAGCGTCAAAAAGCCGGTATGCTTACCAGAGCAATTGTTGTGGAACTGGCACGGCTTCTCAGCCGCAATGAGCATCTGATCATGCGTCGTCTGATCGTAGGGCATATGCGACCCGCAGCGCAGTGCATCATCCGTCAGATCAAGCGTCGATAGCCATGCGCGGACGCGCTGCGTGTGCATGGGGGCGCCCTCATGCGACGAACAGGCCAGCGCCAGATGTTGCGATGTCAGGCCCATGGCATCTGCGGCACCAGACTCAACCAATGGTAGCGCTTGTATCATTTTTGATGAGCTGCGCGACAACATCACCTGATCCGGATCGCCCCAGGCATCAATGATTTCGCCTGCTCCGTCACATATCACCGCATGGCCTGTGTGCATACTCTCCAGAAACGGACCGCGCCAGATTTCGACCATTGGAACCGGTTGTGACATTTTTTTCCTCACGTTTTAGCGAATTCTTGCCAATCAGGCTTTCGCCTACTGTCAAGATTGCGCTACTGTTACTTTTATCGAGAAACAAGGTCGTCTGTTGTAAAGAGTGGTGTAAAAAAGACCCGCCGTAACAGAAGGACAGATTGAGGTTAGCACAGCTGGAGGCTGTAAAACATGCGAATTACCAAGAGTTTTCTGGGGTTGGCCAGTGCAACGCTGCTCATCGGATCATACGCCGCTGCGCAAGACGTGAGCAGCAACCGGGTCGCCGCCGAGACCGACTGGAGCGTTTTTGTAGAAAACGATCCAAAAGAATGCTGGAGCGTTTCTGTCCCGACGGAGACGGTAAATACCCGCGAGGGGCGTGTTGTTGCGGCCACCCGGGGCGACATATTGCTGATGGTCTCTTTCCACCCCTCGGCCAATGCCAATGGTCAGGTGGCCTTTACCGGCGGTTATCCGTTCCGGGACGGCAGTCAGGTAACGATGGCGATCAGTGGCACTGAGTATTCCCTGTTTACCGATGGCGATTGGGCATGGCCGGCAAGTGCGGCGGATGATGCCAAGATCGTGGCGGCCATGAAACGCGGGGCAGACGCGGTTGTGACCGGGATTTCCAGCCGGGGCACAACCACCAAGGACACGTTCTCGCTGCTCGGGTTTACGGCCGCAACCGAAGACGCCGAAAAACGCTGCGCGGGCTGACACTGAGTGGATGTGAGGCATCGCCCTGCCCGCGGGTGGGGCTTTTTGTTTTGATCTGTTTGGAAAACCCTATATAGAGCGGCATTCAGCCATTTGAGAGTCGTTCTTATGTCCGCCAACGCGCCCATCACGCAAGATGTCCACACCATTCCGCGCAAATTGCCGGACGGTCCCGTCAATCTGGTTGGGTTGACCCGTGCAGCCATGCGCGACGTGTTGATTGCCGAGGGCACGCCCGAAAAGCAGGCAAAGATGCGTGTGGGGCAAATCTGGCAATGGATCTATCAATGGGGCGTGCGCGACTTTGATCTGATGACCAACCTTTCCAAGGCCTATCGCGCGGAACTCACGGAAAAATTCGTCGTCGAAGTCCCGGAGGTCGTCACCCGGCAGGTCAGCGAGGATGGCACGCGTAAATACCTTGTGCGCATCGCAGGCGGTCACGAGGTTGAGGTCGTCTATATTCCCGAGGACGGGCGCGGCACCTTGTGTGTCTCCAGTCAGGTGGGGTGCACGCTGACCTGTTCGTTCTGCCATACAGGCACGCAAAAGCTGGTGCGCAACCTCACCGCCGCCGAAATCATCGGTCAGGTGATCATCGCGCGGGACGATCTGGGCGAGTGGCCGGAAATCGGTGCGCCCAAAGACGAAACGCGCCTGCTGAGCAACATCGTCCTGATGGGCATGGGCGAGCCGCTGTATAATTTTGAAAATGTCCGCGATGCGATGAAAATCGCGATGGACCCGGAGGGCATTCAACTTTCCCGGCGGCGCATTACCCTGTCCACATCCGGTGTCGTGCCGGAAATCGCGCGCACCGCTGTTGAAATCGGCTGCCAACTGGCCATCAGCTTTCATGCAACGACCGATGACGTGCGTGACAAGTTGGTCCCGATCAACAAACGCTGGAACATCGAGGTGCTTTTGGACGCCTTGCGGGCCTATCCCAAAGTATCCAATTCGGAACGGATCACCTTTGAATACGTGATGCTGCACGGCGTCAATGACAGCGACGAAGACGCCCGCCGCCTCGTCAAGCTGATTGAGGGCATTCCCGCCAAGATCAACCTGATCCCTTTCAACGAATGGCCCGGCGCGCCCTACAAACGCTCCTCCAACAATCGCATCCGGGCCTTTGCCGATATCATCTACAAGGCCGGGTATGCATCGCCCATCCGAACGCCGCGCGGTGAAGACATCATGGCGGCCTGCGGGCAGTTGAAGTCTGCAACCGAGCGCGCGCGCAAATCCCGCAAACAGATCGCGGCAGAGGCAGGTCTGGCGGGCGCATAATGCGCCGTCGTGATGTGCTTGTCGTGGGCGGCATCGTCGCCGTTGCTGTTGCTATTCCACCGATACTGCGGCGTATCCCGGCCGATTTCGAATTCGAACCGCTGCCCGGGTTTGCCGGGTTTCGCCGGATCACTGGCGGCAGCATATCCGGGGGCATTGATCCGTTTTTCGGCCTTGATGTGCAGGGCTCAACGAACGTCGCGCCATCACCCGAACGGGCGGCATCGCCCTGTGTGGCTCTTTTCGGGCCAGAGGGCTGGCAGCCCGATGTCGTGCCAATCGCTATTTTCAGTGATTTCAACTGCCCCTATTGCAAAGTGCTTGAACAGCGCTTGATGGAGCGCCGGGACGCTGGCGCGCCTGTGCGACTGATCTGGCATGAAATGCCGCTGTTGGGGGCCGCGTCGCTGCGCAGTGCACAGGCGGTTCTGGCGGCGCGATTTCTCGATGCAGAAGAGGCCGCGCGCGCCTATCTTTCGCAGCGTTTCCTGCGCCCGGGTCCTGCAGCGTTGCAAACAATGGCGGATGCGCTTGACCTGCCCCCTGATGCATTCACCGAGGAGGTATCAGGACCGCGGGTGGCACGGGCCTTGGCCACCAGCATGGATCTGGGTCGACGGCTGGGCATACCGGGAACGCCCGGCACGATGGTGGGGCGGACCCTCGTGATCGGTGCCATCAATGACGCGGACCTCACCAAGCTGATCGAGATCGAAAGATCGCAACCGCAGACGGTTTGCGCTTAAAGCGTCATGCGAAAAACCTGACTCACCCACCGCCGTCTGAAATCAAGAATTTCAACGCGTTACGTGATACTTGATGTTTCAGGTACTTCGTCAGTCGCTCTTAACGACCGGGCATGGCCTCGCGGGTCGGCGTTTCCTGCCAGCGGTCAATTACTTCCATCGCCTCAGTTGCACTTTCCACGAAACTGAACAGCTCAAGGTCTTCCGCAGAAATCGTGCCCGCATCGGCCAGCGCATCCCAGTTGATGATACAGTCCCAGAACTTGCGCCCGAAAAGCAGAACCGGAACGGGCTGCATGCGTCCGGTCTGTATCAACGTCAGCGCCTCGAACAGCTCATCCAACGTGCCAAAGCCGCCGGGAAAGACGCAGATGGCGCTGGCCCGCATCAGGAAATGCATCTTGCGGATCGCGAAATAGTGGAAATTAAAGCATAATTCAGGCGTCACATAGGAATTCGGAGCCTGTTCGTGCGGCAGCACGATGTTCAGACCGATGGACCGCCCGCCTGCGTCCATTGCACCGCGGTTGCCCGCTTCCATCACGCCGGGGCCACCCCCGGTCACGATCACATGTTCCTTGCCCTCGGCTTCCATGCTCTTGAGGGTCATCAACCGCGCAAACTCCCGCGCTTCGTCGTAGAAATGCGATAAATCAGCCAGTGTTTTAGTCGCAGCGCTATCCTTGCTCGACGGGCTCGGGATACGCGCGCCGCCAAAAAGCACGATGGTGCTGTTGATGCCAAGCGCATCCAGATGCATCTGAGGTTTCAGCAATTCCAGTTGCAGCCGGACCGGGCGCAATTCCTCACGGCACAAAAAGTCATCATCCGCAAAGGCGAGCCGATACTGTGGCGCGCGGGTCTGCGGTGTGTCCGGGACCTCGCGAATGGCTTTTCGGTCGGCAGAGGCGTGGCGCAAAGGGTGGCGTCGGTTCATGAATAGTCCTCTTTGATCAATCGCTTTGCGTGCAGGGGCGCATGATGTGCGCCGATATGCAACGGCCTTTCCTACCTAACCCGAGGTTGTTCAACTTTCGTGAACGGATTGCACGGGCGCTGCGTGGCTTGTATAGGCGCGTGGAACACTGTCACCTGAGGGGAGAATCCGATGTCAAATGCTGAGCTGGAAACCGCGATCGAGGCCGCATGGGAGGCGCGCGACAGCATTTCGCCCGCAACCAAAGGGGCCCAGCGCGACGCAATCGAAGCCACGCTTGCAGCGCTTGATGGCGGTGGTCTGCGCGTGGCTGAGCGCCAAAGCGATGGCAACTGGCATGTGAACCAATGGGCCAAGAAAGCCGTCTTGCTCGGGTTTCGGATCAAGGACATGGAGATGCAATCCGGTGGTGCGCAAGGCGGCGGCTGGTGGGACAAAGTGGACAGCAAATTCGCCGGTTGGGGTGAGGCAGATTGGAAAGACGCCGGTTTCCGCGCCGTGCCAAACTGTGTCGTGCGCAAATCAGCCTATATCGCGCCGGGCGTTGTCCTGATGCCGTCCTTTGTGAACCTTGGTGCCTACGTGGACGAAGGCACGATGGTTGACACATGGGCCACCGTCGGCTCCTGCGCACAAATTGGCAAGAACGTGCACCTGTCGGGTGGCGTCGGCATTGGCGGTGTGCTTGAACCTATGCAGGCAGGCCCGACGATCATCGAAGACAACTGCTTCATCGGCGCGCGCTCCGAAGTTGTCGAAGGCTGCATCGTGCGCGAAGGCTCGGTTTTGGGGATGGGCGTTTTCATCGGCAAATCCACGAAAATCGTCGACCGTGAAACCGGCGAATTCACCTATGGCGAAGTCCCGTCAGGCTCTGTGGTTGTCGCGGGGTCCATGCCATCAAAAAACGGTGTGAACCTCTATTGTGCCGTAATCGTCAAAAAAGTGGATGCGCAAACACGGTCCAAAACATCCATCAATGAGTTGCTGCGCGACTGATTTTTACTGAATGTTATTGCTTGGGGCGGTTTCGCCCCAGTAATATCCGCATGATGACCTGATTGCGATGCAATCCTGCCCGGATGTCATTTTAGTCAGGTCGCATGAGGAAAATAGCCGCCCCAAAAACTTTCACCATGCTTCAGATCTTGTCTGACCTGCAGAGCGCTGCGGTAGCAGGGTGTTCGGAATTGGCTTTGCAACTTAGCCCGCGCCTGCGCGAAGATCTCAAGCGTCTGGTGTTCGATCAGGAATGCAGGATGTCTGCTGCGGATGTCGAAGCGCTGCATGCCGAACTGATGATGGTTGCGTCGATGCCCAACCAGAACCACCCGGCTTTCATGACTGCAACGATCATCCTGCTGGCGGACCGCCTGAACTATGGCGCCGGAGAGGACGATCTTTTCTGGAACTGGAGCGCCTTTCGCGACCGGTTCCGCGAAGCGCCCTCCCCCGTGCGCGCGGCATTGATGAACGGGTTTCGCCGGGCGGACACGCTGGGTCTCGTCAGGCTGGACCAACTGCCCAGGGGCACGGACCTGCGCACCTACGACGAAACAGATCTGACCCGGCTTCTCAAGATCATTGCACGTTCCATGACAGAAGACATGCGGGACGTCGTCTGCACGCTGGCCCCCCAGGAGACCCGCGAAGTGCACCGCAAAGCGCTGGACAACTGCCTGAAAGGCAGCTGCATTTTGTCAGAGTTCGGCGGGTGGTTCCCCTCCGAGGTGATCGAACGGGTATCATTGGACCCTGTGCACCCATCTTACGCGGCGGCCACCGCACTTATGATCCTTGATGCGATCGCGACGCGTGATTGCACCGGTAAAATGGCGCTACGTTATGAAAAACAGGCAGACGATTACATCATGTTGCCAACAGAACTGCGCATCCCGCTCTTGGCGGGCCTGCGGCATCTGCACGAGATGGAAGCGGATTGGGAGCCCTATGCCGACTGGCCCGTCGAGCAGCGCCTTGATAAAGCCATTGTGATGCCCTTTGCCAAGCCTTAACTAGGGAACATGACAAAGGAAAAGAAACCCTCGCGCCAGCAGGTCTATACGCTTGTCGTCCAGATTGGCCGCAAGGAAGGCGACGGGCTGCCGAAAAAGGCAACCGGCGCGGCCCTCGTGATCTATGCCAGCGGCATCGACGAAGCAGAGGCCGTGCGCGAAACCGTGGCCATTCTGAAACAGGCGGATACGGCCCCTTTGGATGTGACAGGATATGGTACCTTGCAAGAACGCCTGTCCGAGGGTCATGAAATCAGCGATGAGGAACGCGTGTTGATGCAACGCGCGCTTGATGAAAACGCCGTTATTGTCGCGCAGATGGAGCCTTTCTACGGGACGTTTCAAACCGAAGAGGCGGAATAAACTGCCGCCCTTGCAGCTTTCGCTCGCACCTGTAGGAATAGGGCTTTGTTAGATACGAGAATACACCATGACCGCTGTTGATCCTGTTCGTCTGACCGCTGATCTGGTCCGTTGCGCATCCGTGACGCCTGCCGATGAGGGCGCGCTGGATATCCTCCACGACGTGCTCAGCGATGCGGGGTTTGACTGTGCATGGGCCGACCGCGGCGGCATTCGCAACCTCTTCGCGCGCTGGGGCAGCAAGGGGCACCCTAAGACTTTTGGCTTTAACGGGCATACGGATGTTGTGCCGATTGGCAATGCGGATGACTGGTCCATGCCGCCTTTTGGCGCTGAGGTCAAAGACGGCATCATGTACGGGCGTGGCACCACGGATATGAAATCAGGCGTTGCGGCTTTTGCCGCCGCTGCGCTGGATTTCGTGCGCGACACGCCCCCCGATGGGGCGATTGTGCTGGCCATCACCGGGGACGAAGAGGGTGATGCAATCGACGGCACGACTGCGTTGTTGGCCTATATGGCGGCGCAGGGCGAACAGATGAGCGCCTGTCTCGTCGGAGAGCCCACATGCCCGGATCGCATGGGGGAGATGATCAAGATCGGCCGCCGTGGATCATTGACCACATGGATCACGGTGACCGGCAAGCAGGGGCATGCCGCCTACCCCCACCGCGCATGCAACCCGCTGCCCGCACTTATGCGCCTGATGGACCGGCTGGCCAGCCATAAGCTCGATGAGGGCACCGAGTTTTTTGACCCCTCAACGCTGGCAATTGTCACGGTGGATACCGGTAACCCTGCCACGAACGTCATTCCCGCAAGTTGCTCCGGCACGGTGAATATCCGGTTCAATGATGCACATAGCGGTGCATCCCTGACCGAGTGGATCAAGACAGAACTGTCCAAGATAGAGGCTGAATTCGGGGTCCAGACCGGCCTGCGGATCAAGATTTCGGGGGAGAGTTTTCTGACCCCGCCCGGCCCCCTGTCCGCGCTCGTCAGCAAGGCGGTGAAAGCGCAAACCGGTATCGAGCCGGTGCTCAGCACTACGGGGGGCACATCAGATGCGCGCTTTGTCAAAGATCACTGCCCGGTGGTTGAGTTCGGTCTGGTCGGTCAATCCATGCATCAGGTCGATGAGCACGTCAAAACCGATCACATCGTCGAGCTGAAAGCGATCTATTCGAGAATACTCACCGACTATTTTGCATGAGACGCACCCTTGCGATCATGCTTAAGGAGCCGCGCCCCGGTCGGGTCAAGACCCGTTTGGGCCACGAGATCGGCATGACCAATGCGGCCTGGTGGTTTCGCCATCAGGCAACCGCGCTGATCCGGCGGCTGCAGGACCCACGCTGGGATGTCGTTCTGATGGTCTCCCCGGACAACGAAGGGCTAAAAAGCCGCGTCTGGCCCCGTGGTCTGCGCCGCGTCCCCCAAGGAAAGGGCGATCTGGGCATCCGCATGAAACGCGCGTTGCGGGGGCAAGGACCCGGTCCGGTCTGCGTCATCGGTGCCGACATTCCGGGGATTGAGCGGCGTCATATTGCGCGGGCGTTCAGGGCGCTTGGCCATGCGGATGCGGTTCTGGGGCCTGCCTATGATGGCGGCTACTGGTTGATCGGTCTGAAGAATGCGCGCCCTGCCCGGCCGCAATTGTTTCAATCGGTGCGCTGGTCAACAGAATTTGCGCTGGCCGATACGGTACGCTCGCTCGGTGATTTTTCAGTGGCTTACGTAGATAAACTGCAGGATGTGGACACAACCGCTGATTTGCGCATGACGGCACGGGGGCAGCGTGCTACCTGACAGGGATGAGCAGCCTGCCTACAAAAAACGACATCCTTGAGTGGATTGAACAAAACCCGACCCTGACCGCCAAGCGCGACATCGCCAAGGCGTTCGGCATCAAGGGGGCCGCGCGGATTGATCTCAAGCGCGTGCTCAAGGAACTTGAGGCCGATGGCCACCTTGAAAAGCGCAACCGCAGCTATCAGGACCCCGAACGCCTGCCGCCGGTCAGCGTCTTGCAGATTACCGGGCCGGATGACGACGGTGATCTGTATGCCAAACCCATGGAATGGCACGGCATCGGGCAGGAACCCATCGTCCTGCTGATACCACGTGCGTCCGATCCGGCGATGGGGGCGGGGGATCGTATCCTCGCGCGTCTGACGTTGGTCAAGAACGATACACATCATTATGAAGCGCGTTTGATCCGCTGCATCGGCACCAACCCGCGCCGTGTTGTCGGTGTTTTCCGCCAGACGGCGGAGGGTGGGCGCATCCAGCCGATTGATAAAGGGTCCGACAAGGAATGGCAGGTTGCCAGCGGAGCGACACATGGCGCCAAGGACGGCGAATTGGTCGAGGCAGAACAAGCCGGACCCAAGGCACGGATGGGATTGCCGCGCGCGCGGATCGTTGAACGCTTGGGCGATCCATCCGCGCCCAAGGCGGTATCGCTGATTGCGATCCACCAGCACGGTATCCCAGACAGCTTTCCCGATGATGTGATCGAAGCGGCAGATGCCGCAAAACCCGTTGGCCCTGAAGGTCGCAAGGATTTGCGCGACCTTCCGTTGATCACCATCGACCCGTCGGATGCGCGGGATCATGATGACGCCTGTTTCGCGCATGCAGATGAGGACCCGAAAAACGAGGGCGGGCATGTGGTCTGGGTCGCGATTGCGGATGTTGCAGCCTATGTGACGCCGGGCAGCGCACTGGATCGCGAGGCGCGCAAGCGGGGCAACTCCACCTATTTCCCGGACCGCGTGGTGCCGATGCTGCCGGACCGGTTGTCCGGTGATCTGTGTTCCCTGCACGAAGGGGTGCCACGGGCCTGCATTGCGGTCGAGATGGTCCTTGATGCCGACGGAAACAAACTGCGCCACCGCTTTTACCGCGCCTTGATGCAATCACCTGCCTCCCTGCACTATGAAGAGGTGCAAGCCGCCATCGACGGCACGGCGAATGAACGCACACAGCCCCTGTTGGAGCCTGTTTTAAAACCGCTCTACGCCGCTTACGCTGCCCTTGTGACGGCGCGCGCCCGGCGTCAACCGCTTGAGCTGGATTTGCCCGAACGGCGCATCGAATTGGCGGAGGATGGCACCGTCACCTCCGTCAGCTTCAAAGAGCGGATCGATGCGCATCGCCTGATCGAAGAATTCATGGTGCTGGCGAATGTCGCCGCCGCCGAGACGCTGATCGAAAAGAAATCCCCGCTGTTGTTCCGCGTTCATGAAGAACCAAGCCCGGAGAAACTGGATGCGCTGCGCGAAACCGCCCGCGCCAGCGGGTATAATCTGGCCAAGGGTCAGGTGCTCAAGACCGCGCATCTGAATCGCTTGTTGCAGGAGGCTGCGGGCAGTGATGAGGCGGAGCTGATCAACATCTCCACCCTGCGCTCGATGACGCAGGCCTATTATGGGCCGATCAATCTGGGCCACTTTGGGCTGGCCTTGCCGCGCTATGCGCATTTCACCTCCCCCATTCGGCGCTATGCCGATTTGATCGTGCACCGCGCTTTGATTTCTGCCCATGGGTGGGGCAAGGACGGTTTGCGGCCCGAAGACGCGGACGGGCTTGACGACACCGGCACGCATATCTCGGACACCGAGCGCCGTTCGATGGTTGCGGAGCGCGACACGACCGACCGTTACCTTGCCTCCTACCTGAGCGAACGGGTTGGCAGCGAATTTACCGGGTGCGTCAGTGGCATTGCGCGCTTTGGCATCTTTGTTAAACTGGACGAGACGGGGGCGGATGGTTTGGTGCCGATGCGTTCCATCGGCAACGAGTATTTTCATTTCGACGCGGAAACCATAACTCTGATGGGCGCAGACAGCGGTCAGATCATCGGTCTTGGACAGCGCGCCACCGTACGTCTGGCAGAGGCGGCACCCATCACCGGCGGGATCGCGCTTGAGCTGCTGGAACTTGAGGGGGCGAAACTGGCGCAGGGGCGCAGATCACCTGCGGGACGCACGCCGCGCAAGCGCGGTGTCAAAGCCAAGCGCAAAGCGGATAAAATCAAACGCAAGGTGAAACGCAGCCGGAGCTAACCGCAGCTTTCCTCGACCCCTGCGATATACGTCATCAAGACCTCATTCCCTGAGATCATCCGGCCCATCGGCGTCACTCCCGGCGATGCGGTTGCAGCCGCCAACATGGGCGCAACCGAGGCATCGGCGGCGGTTGGCTGGTCCCCAAACAGGAATTTACTGTGCCGTAAACGCACGGTGATCGCATCTATATCAGGCTCTATTCTCGCCAAACGTTCCTCTTGGCTTAGCCGACCGAGACCCTGTGCGTGCAGCCCGCTTAGGGTCTTTCTGCGCACACCGGCTGCGATGACATGGCGCAGGCCGGGCGGGATTTGCGAAAAATAGACATCGCGCACCTTGGGCCAAATGGCGTCATCGGCCCATCGGTCTAGCACCAGATGGAAATACAAATGTTCCTCAGACATGCGAATAAAGGCGCGGGCATTGGCCTTGTCGAGGTCCGATAACCCTTTGTTGAAATCCGCACCCTCGCTTTCAAGGTATGCCTGAATACGGTCGCTGTCTGCAATCAACCGGTCCCCTGCGCGGATGGCAGGCAGCTTTCCGTAGGGCATTTTGCGCGGGTCCAGAATATCCTCACGCTCCCATTTCTGGCCGGACATATTCAAGAGATAGGCGGCTTTGACGCAGAACGGGCTCGCCGCAAAAAGCCCGAACGCCGGTGGAAAGGTCAGTAGTTTGATCATCATTCAATCCTGCGTGACGTGCAATGTTCAGCGCATGTTAGACAACTCATCTGTGCCGGTGCAACAAGCGCTGCGTAGAACGACCAATCCCTTTCGCTGTCGGCGACAGGCCGCGATAAAGACACAGAGTTCTTTTTCCGAAAGCAAAGTCGCGCTACACTGTCATTAATAATAAAAAACCGTAGCAGGATATTTTCATGAAACGCATGATCTTTTGGTCGGGTATGCTTGGCTTGGTGTTGGGGGCAAATGGTGCTTTTGCCCAGACGTCCGGGCAGTCCTTGCGGCCCGTAGTGCGCCCGGCCGTTGCGCCGCCGCTAAACATAGTCGACGTAGCCGCGTCAGGCACCGCGATTGAGCAGGTGATGCGACCCAAACTGAGGTCGGATACCATCAAGGGCCAAGCCGAAACTGCTCTTGCGCTGGCTACTTCGGCCGCCGGGTTTGACGCTTGGGTATCAGGTTTCAAACAGCGCGCCACCCGGCAAGGGATCAGATCGGCAACGCTGGACCCGGCATTTCGCGGTGTGACGTTTGACAGTGATGTCATCCGGCGGGACAGAAATCAGTCCGAATTTACCAAGACGATTTGGCAGTATCTTGCAAGCGCGGCCTCGGATCGGCGCATCGCGAATGGCAAGGCGGCACTGGCCAAACATCGCACAACGCTGGAGGCGATTGAGCGGCGCTACGGGGTCGAAAAAGAAGTCGTCGTCGCGGTCTGGGGGCTGGAAAGCGGCTATGGCGCGTATCGTGGCTCAAATGATGTGATCCGCTCGCTGTCGACTTTGGCCTATGAAGGACGTCGCGGCGCGTTTTTCGAAGAGCAACTAATCGCGGCGCTGAAAATCCTGCAAAACGGGGACACGGCCCCGCGCAATATGACCGGCAGCTGGGCCGGGGCCATGGGGCATACGCAGTTTATTCCCACGTCTTACCTTGCCTATGCCGTTGATTTCACGGGCGATGGGCGGCGCGACATCTGGTCGGAGGATCCAACCGACGCGCTGGCTTCCACCGCAGCCTATCTGAAAAACGCAGGCTGGAAAACCGGCCAGCCCTGGGGCGTTGAAGTGCAATTGCCGCAAGTGTTTGACTATGCGCAGGCCAACCGGAGCACCAAGAAGACGCCCGGTGCATGGGCGCGCCTGGGTGTCAGAGACATGAGCGGTCGCAAAGTGGCCAATCACGGGCGCGCGGCCATTCTACTGCCTGCGGGTGCGGGGGGTGCGGCATTCATGATCTTTGATAATTTCGCCGCCATCGAACGGTATAATGCCGCGGATGCCTATGTCATCGGGGTGGGTCATCTGAGCGACCGCATCAAAGGGGGCGGCCCGATCCGGTCAAGCTGGCCCACGGACGAAAGAGCGCTGACTTTTGCGGAACGCAAGGAAATACAGCAGCGGTTGACCCGCGCAGGGTTCAACACACAAGGCGTTGACGGGCGTATTGGTCCCAACACGATTGACGCGATCCGCGCCTTTCAACGCAACCGTGGTCTGGTTCCTGATGGCTATGCCTCGTCAGCTTTGCTGCAAAAACTGCGGTGAGGTTTACCGCGCAATAGAAAAAGCATTGGCGTCGTTCAGACTACGCGGGGCTCATCCCGCGTAGTCGTTCAGACCGCCGACGCAGCAATTCCACCACTGTCAGCAGGGCGATTGAGATAAACACGAGGATCGTCGCCACGGCGAGGATCGTCGGGCTGATCTGTTCGCGCAGACCTGTGAACATTTGCCAGGGCAGCGTTTTCTGACCGGCAGAGCCGACAAACAACACCACAACCACTTCGTCAAAGGAGGTGATAAACGCGAAAAGGCCACCCGATATGACACCCGGCAGAATAAGCGGCATCTGCACCCGAAAGAATGTTGTGACGGGGTTCGCGCCCATATTGGCCGCAGCGCGCGTCAGCGAGTTGTCAAAACCCACCAGCGTTGCAGTCACTGTGATGATGACAAAGGGGATACCCAAGGCCGCATGCGCGAGCACAACGCCCATATAGGTGCCCTGCAGGCCGATGCGGCTGTAGAAAAAGTACATGCCCGCAGCTGAAATAATCAGGGGCACGATCATGGGTGAAATGAGAATGGCCATGATGGCGCGGCGGAACGGAACGTGCGGCTGGCTAAGGCCGATGGCTGCCAATGTACCGAAGGTCACCGAGAGCAATGTCGCGGCCGGGGCGATCTTGACCGAATTGGCCAAGGCACCTTGCCAGTCCGAATTGGTAAAGAAATCCTCGTAGTGTTTCAGCGAATAGCCCGCCGGATCAAAACGCAGCATTTCAGGCGTGAAGGTAAAGAAGTTCTGCGCGTTGAAACTCAGCGGCATGACCACAAGGATCGGTGTGATGAGAAACACGAGGATCGCGCCGCAGATCACACGGAAGGTGTAATGCCACAGGACCTGCCCCGGTGTGAGGTAGGGCACGAGATGCTGACGATAGCGTGACTCGTAGAGCCAAAAGCTCAGCCAGGCAAAAAACCATCCGAATGCCGCCCCGATCAGACCCGCCGGAATACCGCCCATCAGGAACCCGGTTATACCCAGCAGAATGACAAGGCCCCAGACACAGATCTTTTCGTTTTTGATAACCTTGGTCAGAACAAAGGAAACAGCACCCATCAGCGCCGCGCCAATGATAACGCCGAGCAGAGAACTGCCCTGCGCCGTGCCGACCAAAAGGCCGGCAAAGGCACCGAACGCGGCCACAACCGGGACATAAAAGGACGGTTCAGTCCGGGATACAGGTGTCAGGGCTACCATGTGTCAGCCTCCCAATTTCACGTTGTCGATGCCAACAATTCGATCGTAAGCCCAATAGAGCGCCAGAACGACCACCAGCAGGATGGCCCCAAGTGCCGCGGCCAGACCCCAGTTCAGTGAGCTGGAAATGTGATAGGCGATCCGGTTGGAAATGAATGTACCGGTGGTGCCCCCCACAATCTCTGGCGTGATGTAGTACCCAATGGACAGGATGAACACGAGGATGGACCCCGCGCCGATACCGGGCACGGACTGCGGGAAATAGACCCGCCAGAAGGCCGTCCAGTTCGTGGCCCCCAATGACTTGGCGGCGCGCAGATAACTGGGCGGGATCGTTTTCATCACTGAATAAAGCGGCAGGATCATGAATGGCAGCAGAATATGCGTCATCGCGATAATCGTACCGGTCTGGTTGTTGATCAGCGCAAGGCGACTGTCATCCGCAACAATCCCAAGCCAGACAAGGGTATCATTCACGACGCCCTGCTGTTGCAACATCACCTTCCATGCCGAGGTACGCACCAAAAGCGATGTCCAGAACGGCAACAACACGAGGATCATCAGCAGGTTCGCCGTGCGCGCTGGCAGGTTGGCCAGTATCCACGCAACAGGATAGCCAAGCAGAATACAGCTCCCGGTGATCACCAGCGACATGAACATCGTGCGCATGAACAGCATGATGTGCAGCTGTTCGTTCTCCGGGCGCATTTCCGGGCCGTCGGGAGATTTTTTCATATCAACCGCGTTCAGGAAATAGCCGGAGGTGAAATCGGGGGTATAGGTCTGAATTGTCTGCCAGACTTCAATGTCGTGCCAGTCTTCGTCCACCTCGAAAAAGGCCGCAGTAAAATCGACGGTTTCAAACGCCGCTGCGGCATTGGCTGCGGCCTGAAGCTCTGCACTGCCTGTGCCGGTGATGCCGGACAGGTCCGCGCCCACTGATAAGTCCTCGTAAAGCGCGGCATAAACCAACGCCCAAGGGTCTTCGGTGGTGAGGCGTTCTTCTTCCTCGATCTGAACGAAGGTTGCGAATTCCTCATAGATAGCAGTCGTTTCCGGCAAGGCGGCAGCGATGTCGTCGCGCACCTCGAAAACCGGCTGCGCCTGTCCGCTGTCCTCGCTCCAGCCGTTCATTGCCGTGAGCCATGCGGCTGAGCCCATCAACTGGCTCCAGTTTTCGCCCTCTTTCCAGAAGTCGTTGAGGTCTTCGAACTGGTCCTGATAGACCTCCGCCATGTCATCGACACTGCGGCCTGACTTGCGAAACAGGGATGAAACACCCGTCAGTTCATAGTTGAGCCGCGAGCCCAGACGCGTATGCGCTTTGCGCTCAGCGGCGATAAAGACGTCCTTGAACAGCGCGTTGAACGTTTCCTGCGGTGGGATTTCTCCGGTGTCCGCATCCCATGCTGCCAGCTCGCTCGTGGTGCGGGGCAATGTGTCGGATACAATCTGGTTTTCGACGGAGCGGAACAGCATATCCGCGATCGGCGCGATGAACGTGACCAGCACGAACAGCAACAGCGGCGCAATCAGCAACAGCGCGCGCATCTTTTGGCGGCGCAACGCACGGTTCAGGCTTGCTTTGAGCGGGCGGCCATCTGCCGCGAGCATCGGGCCGGAGTGTTCAGCGGTATCGGTCATGGCTCAAACGCCCTCCACAACGATGATGGATCCTTCGGCGTTTGCCTGCCGGATTTTCATGTTTTCCTGATAATCGGGGTCATTGTAGAACGCGAGCGCGTCTGCATAGGACGGGAATTCGATAATGACATGGCGGGGACGGCTTTCGCCCTCAAGGATTTCCGAAGGCCCGCCGCGCGCCAGAAACCGGCCGCCATAGCGTGGCACCAGTTCATCGTTGCGCAGACTGTAAGGCTTATATGCGTCGGCATTCTTCAGACTGATGTTGCCGATGATGTATCCCTTGGGCATTGTTTGTCCCCTTTTATTCTTGTGGGAAGGGCGGATGTACCGCCCTTCCTGATCTCAGACGCTCAGTGGCGCTTATTGGGCCAGCCAAGCTTGGAATTTCGCGTCGATATCGTCGCGATAGTCAGCCCAGAACTCGTAGTTATAGAGGAACGTGTTCTTGGCGTTTTCCGGATCGGTTGGCATGTGTGGTGCCATTTCGATACCCAATTCGGCATGTGTGCCAACCAATGGTGCAGAAGACACACGCGCGGGGCCGTAGCTGATCCACTTGGACTGGTCTGCCAGACGCTGCGTGTCGGTCGCAAAATATACATAGTCAAGCGCACGAGCCAGACGGTCTTCGGGCAGACCTGCGGGGATGATCCAGCCGTCCAGATCGAAGACCTGAGCGTCCCAGAGCATACCCACGGGCTGTTTCTGCTCCTCGATGACCGAGAACAGGCGACCGTTGTAGGTCGAACCCATGACGATTTCGCCATCCGCCAAAAGCTGCGGGGTGTCCGCACCCGCGGACCACCAGATCACGTCATCTTTGATGGTGTCCAGCTTGTCCAACGCCTGCTGTTGACCTTCGTCCGTTTCCAGCACGTCGTAGACGTCGTCTTTTGCAACACCGTCACACAGCAGCGCCCATTCCATGTTGTTGATCGGGCGCTTTTCCAGCGCGCGCTTTCCCGGATAACCTTCGGTGTCAAACAATGCGCAGATGGACGTGGGCGGTGTGTCACCAACCATGTCCGTGCGGTAGCCGACAGTGGTGGAGTAGACGATCTGCGGGATGAAGCAATCGCCCACAAGCAGGTCGCCGAAATCCTCGGAAGCTGGTGTTCCGTCTGGCGCTGCGGCCAGCATTTCGTCCGCGTCGATTTCCATCGCCAGACCTTCGTCACACAGGCGCAAGGCGTCAGCGGCAACGACGTCCACCACATCCCATGTGATGTTGCCCGCCTCGTTCATGGCGCGCAGTTTTGACACCGCTTCGGCCGAGCTTTCATCGTTGATGATATTGACGCCGGTCTTTTCCATATAGGGGTTGTGATACGCTTGCTGTTGCGAGTTTGAATACGCGCCACCCCAGCTTACGATGGTCATTTCGTTCGCCATTTCCTCTTCCGCGATGGCCATACCGGTGGCCATAGTCAACGCGCTTGAGGCCAAAAGCAATTTGGTCAGTTTCATTCATCGTCTCCCGATTTATATGCCCGTTTCGAATGTGAGGCAGGTGACAACGGACTTATTCACCACCTCTTTGAGATCGTGACCCACTAAGGGCACGATACGTCGCGCACCAAGAACCTGTCAGGCGTCCAAGGCGCGGCAATCTTCTGGCAGCCAACCAATTTCGATGGATTGGCCGGGTTGCAGGCGCTCTACATCAGGCGCATTGCGTGTTTTGATCACGAATTCTTCGGTGCCGGCCACTTTCAGACGCGTCCGGAAGATGTCACCCATATAGATGAACTCCAGCACTTCGGCATGCAGGGTATGCGCATCAGGGCTGAGGCGGTCCTTGTTATATTCGACCCGTTCAGGCCGGATGGAAACACGGGTCCGCTCACCGACCGCCGACACGTTGATCGGTTTGGCATCAATCAGCCCACCATCGTCCAGCTGGATCAGGCAATGATCGCCCTTGATCTCTTTGACCACACCTTCAAGCGTATTATTCTCGCCGATGAACTGCGCGACAAAACTGTTTTCGGGCTCCTCATAGAGTTTGTCTGGCGGCGCGAGTTGCTGAATGCGACCGTCATCAAATACCGCGACACGGTCCGACATCGTCAAGGCTTCGGTCTGGTCATGTGTCACATAGACGACCGTGATCCCCAGAGCGTGTGCAAGATTTGTAATCTCAAACTGCAGCGTTTCGCGTAATTGTTTGTCCAGAGCCCCCAACGGCTCGTCCATCAGAACCAGTTCCGGCTCGAAGACAAGCGCGCGGGACAAGGCGATCCGCTGCTGTTGGCCCCCGGAAAGCTGTGCGGGACGGCGCCCGGCAAAATCACCCATCTGCACCATGTCGAGCGCGCGTTTCACTTTCGCCTCGCGGTCCGATTTTCCCATCTTGCGCACTTCCAACGGGAAGGAGAGGTTTTCCGCCACGGTCATATGTGGAAACAGCGCATAGTTCTGGAAAACCATCCCGATGCCGCGCTTGTGGGGTGGAATGTTGTTGATGGACACCCCGTCAAGTCGGATATCCCCATGCGTCGCCGTTTCAAACCCGGCCAGCATCATCAGGCATGTTGTTTTCCCGGACCCGGATGGCCCAAGCATGGTCAGAAACTCACCCTTTGGCATGAACAGGTTCAGGTCTTTTACGACAAGATTTTCACCATCATAGCTTTTTTGCACACGTTCAAATTCGACGAAGGCGTCGTTTGAATTATTTCCAGCCAAGGTTTGGCTCCCCATTGTTCTTCCGGCGGTTAACCGCGCTTGTTGAGTCAATGTAAAACTACTGTGACACCAGAGTGCAAGCACTTAGGTGGAAATCTGTGGAATTTGCTTTGTAATAGTTAGCTTGACTGCCAAAACCTCAATCACACGCCAAATAGCCTGCATGAAATACATCATTCAGGCGTTCTGACCGTTTGCGCAGGCCGTGTTCAAAGCAGGATTACAACCAAAAGCTGTATCAAGCCGCTGCTTTCAGGATGCAGCCTTCAAAAGCCCTTTGGATTTGACCTCTGAATAGGCCTCATCGAGGGCCTTGCCTGCGCGTTCGACCAGCGCGTCGATGTCTTCTTGTTGAATGATCAGAGGGGGCGATACGACCATGCGGTCGCCAACATGGCGCATCACAAGGTTGTTCGCAAAGGCCCTGTCGCGGCAGATCGTGCCAATCGTGCCGCGCTCTGATGCGAACTTTGCCCGGCTGTCCTTGTGCGGGGTCAACGCCAATGACGCCATCATTCCCTTGATGCTCACTTCACCCACAAGCGGATGATCTGCGAGCGTTTCAAGCCCTGCTTTCAACGCAGGGGCTGCTGCAGTGCGCACGTGTTCGATGAGGTTTTCTTCCTGCATGATGCGCAGGTTCTCGAGCGCGACGGCTGCCGCAACGGGGTGCCCGGAATAGGTATAGCCGTGATTGAACTCGGTCTGGCCGATCACCTCGGCCACCTCATCGCAGACGATCGAGCCGCCGATGGGCTGATAGCCTGATGACAAGCCCTTTGCGATCGTCATGATGTGCGGTTTTATTCCCATCACCTCAGAACCGAACCACGCGCCGAGGCGTCCAAATCCGCAGATCACTTCGTCCGCGATCAGCAGGATTTCATATTCATCGCATATTCGCTGGATTTCTGGCCAATAGGTCTCGGGGGGGACGATCACACCGCCTGCGCCCTGCACAGGCTCTGCGATAAAGGCGGCGACTTTGTCCTCGCCAAGCTCAAGAATCTTGGCTTCGAGCTCCTTGGCGCAGGCCACACCAAACTCTTCGGGCGTCATGTCACCGCCCTCGGACCACCAGTCGGGCTGGTTGATATGATGGATGCCGGGAATGGGCATGCCGCCCTGCTCGTGCATGTAGGTCATCCCACCAAGACTGCCCGAGCCGACCGACGATCCGTGGTATGCATTCTTGCGGCTGATGATATGCGATTTCCCCGGCTTGCCTTTCTGCGCCCAATAGGTGCGCACGAGACGAATATTCGTGTCATTTGCCTCTGACCCGGAGCTGGCGAAAAAGATCTGGTTCATGTCCGCTGGCGCTAGCTTGGCAACCTCTTGGGCCAAAGCAATCGCGGGGACATGGGTCGTCATGAAGAAGGTATTATAATACGGCAGTTCTTTCATCTGGCGGGCGGCGGCCTCTGCCATTTCCGGGCGGCCATAGCCAATATTCACACACCACAGGCCCGCCATGCCATCCAGAATGCGGTTGCCGTCACTGTCCGTCAGATACACGCCGTCAGCACGGGTAATGACCCGCGCGCCTTTATTGGCCAAAGCCTCGTTCGACGTGAACGGGTGCATGTGGTGCGCAGCATCCAATGCTTGCAATTCGGCAGTTGGCATATGATTCGAGATAACGGACATGAGGCACCTGACATTTCTTGCAATTTCGGTTTTTAAGCTGAATTCAGAATATGATCAAATTAAGGGGAGTCAATCGAATCAATTCGGTTCAGTTGTTGCATGCAAGGCTTCTCGAATTTGAATCATGCCCTGATGGACATCTTCAGCCATCGCATCATGAACGCCCATCGCGTCGTTGCGGTCCAACGCGGCCAACAAATCTGCGTGTTTATCAGGCAGATTCATGGTCCCGTGCCTGCCGCATACAACCCGCAGGGACGGCCCGAATCGCAACCAGAGACGATCAACTGTAGCGGTCATGATGGGGGCTTCTGCGGCTTGGTACAGGGTCGCATGGAAGTGATAATTATGCGTCAGATACCCTTTGATGTCGCCTTGCGAGATGGCCGAATTCAGCGCGTTGTCATGCGCACGCAACACCTCTTTCGCGGCATCCGTAATTTTCGAAACAGCGCGACGGGCCAGCTCTGGCTCCAACGTTTTTCGCATGAATTCAAGCTCTTCAATGCAGTTATGCGTGATAACCGGAACGCTGACACGACGGTTTTCCGTCATATTTAACGCCCCGTCAGAAGTCAGCCTGCGGATGGCCTCACGAACCGGCGTCATACCCGCTTTAAGCGTATCAGCCAGCCCCTGAATAGTCACCGCTTGCCCCGGCGCCATGTCTCCAAAGAGGATCTGGTCGCGGATATCCTCGTAAACGGATTGATGCACCGGGCGTTTTACATATTCCATGAGGCGTCCTTTTGCCTTTTTTCCAAGCAGCGGCAGTGCGTCTTCATCTTCCTTTGCTTGTGCAGAACATGCATCCCTTGCACAAGCTAATCTCGCGTGAAAGCATAACGTGTCTTGCCGAGTTGGGCAAAAGTTGATCAAATTATGTGTAATCGGGAAAAACCCGGCCGCATCAAAGGGAGAATGCAATGAACAAGCTTATGATCACCAGTGCTGTGGTCGCGCTGTCAGCCACGGCAGCGCTTGCCGATGACGTACGTGTTTACAACTGGTCTGATTACATCGACGAGTCGCTGCTTGAAAAGTTCGAAGAAGAGACCGGTATCAATCTGGTTTATGACGTCTTTGACAGCAACGAAGTCCTTGAGACAAAGATGCTCGCCGGCGGCTCAGGTTATGATGTGGTAGTCCCCACCGGAACCTTCCTTCAGCGCCAGATCACTGCAGGTGCGTTTCAAAAGCTTGACCGATCCAAGCTGCCCAATCTGGAAAACATGTGGGATGTGGTAAAAGCGCGGACCGAACAATATGATCCAGATAACGCATACTCGATCAATTACATGTGGGGCACCACCGGCATTGGCACCAACGTCAACAAGGTGCAGGAAATTCTGGGGGCGGACGCGCCGATTGCCTCGCTCAGCTTGATTTTTGACCCGGCGAGCATGGAAAAACTGTCCGAGTGCGGCGTTCACTTTCTCGATGCTCCGACTGAAATGATCCCGGCAGCTTTGAAATATATAGGAGAAGACCCCGACAGCCATGACCCGGACGTAATTGCGAAAGCCGAAGCTGTGTTTGCCGCGGTGCGCCCCTACGTGCAGAAATTCCATAGTTCCGAATATATCAACGCGCTGGCAAACGGTGACATCTGCGTCGCGTTCGGGTGGTCCGGCGATATTCTTCAGTCGCGTGACCGCGCCGCCGAGGCGGATAACGGCGTTGAGATTGTTTATAACGCTCCAACCGAGGGCGCGCTGATGTGGTTTGACCAGATGGCCATTCCCTCCGACGCGCCAAACCCCGAAGGGGCGCATGCATTCCTGAACTTTATGATGGATCCGCAAAACATCGCTGCCGCAACGAACTATGTGTATTACGCTAACGGCAACGCGGCATCCAAGCCGTTTCTGGTCGAAGACGTGATCACGGATACTGCGGTTTATCCCGATGAT
Source organism: Roseobacter sp. OBYS 0001 (assembly GCF_019654895.1). NCBI lineage: Bacteria > Pseudomonadati > Pseudomonadota > Alphaproteobacteria > Rhodobacterales > Roseobacteraceae > Roseobacter > Roseobacter sp. OBYS 0001. The sequence continues at coordinate 418,264 of NZ_BPES01000002.1, read as the reverse complement.
GCGACCTTGGAAAACCTGTTCACCGTCACGCCTTACCCGGCAAAAGTCCAGCGCGTGGTTACGCGGATGTGGACCAGAGTTAAATCCGGAACCTGAGACAGAACCAAAAGGAGGCGGTGCATCTGTGCCGCCTCCTTTAAACCTGCCTGACCCTTAGGGCTTAAGTAAGGACATGTCGTGAACCAAGTCGTATTTGAACCTTGGACAGATCCAGCACAAAAACCTTTGATCCGGTTTAAGTCGGTGACAAAGAAGTTCGGTGATTTTACGGCAATCGACGACCTGACGCTGGATATTTTTGAGCAAGAGTTCTTTGCGCTGCTGGGCCCGTCAGGATGCGGCAAGACGACGATGATGCGCATGTTGGCCGGTTTCGAGAAGCCCACATCGGGAGTGATTGAACTGGCCGGGGCGGACATCGCGCCCCTTCCCCCCAACAAGCGCGCCGTGAACATGATGTTCCAGTCCTACGCGCTTTTTCCGCATCTGACTGTGTATGAAAACATCGCCTTTGGCCTGCGCCGTGACAGGGTATCGAGTGACGCGCTGGACGCGCGTGTATCTGAAATGCTCAAGCTGACGCGGTTGGAAAAATTCGCGCAGCGCAAGCCGCATCAGATTTCCGGTGGGCAACGTCAGCGGGTGGCCCTCGCCCGCAGCCTCGCCAAAGCACCGAAGCTGCTTTTGCTGGACGAGCCGCTGGGCGCACTGGATGCCAAATTGCGTCAGGCGACACAGTTTGAACTGATGGACATTCAGGAAAAAACCGGCACAACCTTTGTCATCGTCACGCATGACCAGGAAGAAGCCATGACCGTCGCCAGTCGTGTTGCGGTCATGGACGAAGGTCGCATCATGCAAGTTGAGACTCCCGAACGTATTTATGAAGCGCCAAACAGTCTTTATGTGGCTGATTTCATTGGTGAGGTGAATATCATTTCCGGAACGGCGCGCGCCGTAGGGGATGAGCAGTTTCACATCGACTGGGCAGAAGGGAATGCCCCTTTCGTCGCCACCTCAAGCAGACCCTTTTCCGAGGGGCAACCCTGTCACCTTGCGCTGCGCCCGGAGAAAGTCAGCATTCACGCCGAACGGCCAGAGACTGCCGAAAACGCGGTGCAGGGCAAGATTCTCGACATCGCGTACCTTGGCAACCTGTCCACCTATCACGTGGAACTGCCGGGCGGGCAGATCATCAAGGCACAGACAGCAAATACGCGGCGGGTATCGCGGCGCAGCTATACTTGGGAAGACACGGTTTGGCTAAGCTGGACATCGACCGCCGGCGTACTTTTGCCGGAATGATACATGCGCCCAAGATAATACCGGGAGGCCTCTGATCATGCAGCGCCTTTTTCTGATCGCCATTCCTTACGCGTGGCTGGTAGCGCTGTTTCTTGTCCCTTTTGGTATCGTCTTCAAGATTTCACTGTCAGACATTGCCTTGGCGATCCCACCCTATACGCCCACGCTGAAGGACGGGTTCGGGGCGTTTATTGCGGGTCTGGATTTCGAGAACTTTGCATTTCTCGCGTCGGATGACCTCTATTGGAAGGCTTATCTCAGCTCGCTGCAAATTGCTGTGCTGTCAACATTCATGACCCTGTGTGTGGGCTATCCAATCGCCTATGGCATGGCCCGAGCTCCAGAAGAATGGCGTCCGACCTTGATGATGCTGGTCATTCTGCCGTTCTGGACATCTTTTCTGATCCGCGTTTACGCGTGGATGGGCATCCTCAGCCAGGAAGGGTTTCTCAACCAGTTCCTACTGTGGACCGGTATTATTGCTGAACCACTGACGATCCTGAACACGAATAAGGCGGTGTATATCGGGATTGTGTACACCTATCTGCCGTTCATGATTTTGCCAATCTACGCGGCACTTGACCGTTTGGATGGCTCCCTGATCGAGGCCGCCGAAGACCTCGGTTGCTCACGTTTTCAAGCGTTTTGGCTCGTCACGATCCCACTGTCAAAAAACGGCATCATAGCAGGCAGCTTCCTCGTGTTTATTCCTGCCTTGGGTGAATTCGTCATCCCGTCATTGTTGGGTGGCTCCGGCACCCTGATGATCGGTAAAGTGCTGTGGGAAGAATTCTTCAACAACCGTGACTGGCCGGTGGCCAGCGCCGTCGCCATTGTTTTGCTGTTGCTCCTGATCATTCCCATCGTTCTGTTTCAGCGCAACCAGCAACGGCAGGCGGAGGAAGAGGCATGAACAGGCTCAGCTGGTTCAATGTCACGTCGCTCACGCTGGGATTTGCGTTTTTGTATCTGCCGATGCTTATCCTCATCATATTTTCCTTTAACGAAAGCAAACTGGTCACGGTCTGGGCCGGGTTTTCGACGAAATGGTATGGTGAGCTACTCCAGAACGAAGCGTTTCTGGATGCGGCCTGGGTCACGATTAAGGTCGCGGTTCTTTCCTCTACGCTCGCGACGATCCTGGGCACGATGGCGGCCTATGTGTTGGTGCGTGGCGGGCGCTTCGTGGGTCGGACCTTGTTTTCGGGGATGATCTACGCGCCGCTTGTCATGCCGGAGGTGATCACAGGTCTGTCACTCCTGCTGCTGTTTATTGGCATCGGTCTGGACCGCGGCGTTCTGACGATTGTGCTGGCGCATACGACCTTTTCAATGTGCTTTGTGTCGGTCGTGGTCTCGTCGCGGCTGTTGACCTTTGACCGCTCACTGGAAGAAGCCGCGCTGGATTTAGGCTGTTCGCCCTTTGACGCCTTCAGGCTCGTGACCCTTCCGATTATAGCCCCGGCCGTCATTTCAGGATGGTTGCTGGCCTTTACCCTCAGCCTTGATGATCTCGTCATCGCATCTTTCACCGCCGGACCGTCCGCAACGACATTGCCAATCAAGATATTCTCCGCAGTGCGCCTTGGCGTGTCACCTGAAATCAACGCACTGTCGACAATCATGATTGCGATTGTGACGGTCGGGGTGGTTGCGGCATCGCTGGTTTCGAAACGGAGTATGATCCGGCAGAAAAAAGATGAACGCGCCGCAGCCATCCAAGCCTGATGCAGCGTATTTTCAATGCATATACTTATGACGAGGGGCCGCGCGCTGGGTGCTGGTGGGATGAAACATGTGATCTGCCGAAACTGAGCGCGTTGAAAGGCGATTTAACTGTCGATGTGGCTATCGTTGGCGGTGGTTTTACAGGTCTGTCCGCAGCGCTGCATCTGGCCACGCAGGGTGTCAAAGTTGCTCTGCTGGAGGCGCAAGACATCGGTTGGGGCGCTTCTGGTCGCAATGGTGGTTTTTGTTGTCTTGGCGGTGGGATCGCGAGCGACAATGAGCTGGATGCCAAATACGGGCGCGATGCGCGGCTGGCGTTCCGGCGCGCGGAAAAGGCGGCGGTTCTTTTCGTAGAGGAGACGATCACAAAGCTGGGCCTTGATGTTGACCGCCATTCAAGCGGCGAAACTGAATTTGCCTGCCGCCCCAAAGATATGGCAGCACTGGAGAAAATGGCAAAGCGGACCCATGAAAATTATGGCGTTGACCCAACAGTAATTGAACAATCAGACCTTGCAAACTTGGGCATGACCGGCGGGCCGGGGTTTTTCGGGGCTTTGTCGATACCTATTGGATTTGGGCTGAACCCGCGCAAGTTGCTTGCCGGCCTTGCATCGGCGGCGATGAGCGCCGGCGCACGTCTTTTCGCGCACGCGCCTGTTCATAATATCACCCGAAAGGATCAAGGACACGACCTTAAGTGCCCGCAAGGCATTGTGAGCGCGCAACAGGTCATCGTCGCGACCAACGGGTATTCATCCGAAGACGTTCCGGACTGGTTGGCGAGTCGCTTCATGCCGGTGCAATCGACCGTTCTCGTGACACGACCATTGAGTGACGCGGAGCTTGATGCTCAAGGTTGGACAACGGACCAGATGGGGTATGATTCGCAAAACCTGCTGCATTACTTCCGGCTGATGCCAGACCGGCGCTTTTTATTTGGAATGCGTGGTGCTTTGCGCTCAAGCGCGCAGGCTGAAACGCAGGCCCGGCAAAAAACGCAAGCAGACTTTCGAAAAATGTTTCCCGCATGGACCAATGTTGAAACCCCGAATATGTGGTCCGGAATGGTAAGTCTGGCGAGAAACAAGCTGCCCTATGCCGGGGAAATCCCGGCTTCAAAAGGTATCTGGACCGCCATGTGCTATCATGGAAACGGCGTTGCGATGGGCAGTTACGCTGGCAAGCTGGTCGCGGACATGGTGCTTGGGCGCGCCACCGGCGAATGCCCCGAAGTGATGTGCAAGCCACTCACCAAATTCCCATTGGGGCGTGCCCGTCGCATATTGATGCCGCCGGTCTATGCGCAGTTGATGCTGCAAGACTGCTTTTAGGGGTCGCTTTGCAAGGATGCTTCGCGCAGCGCTGAAACGTCAGCGGCAGAGACAGGTGATCCGCCATTCAGTATAAATACGGTATCCGTGCCTTCGCGTCGGGCTTCGGTAATTCGGCTGTATGTCTCGGCTGGGGAGGTTCCGATTGTTTGGCCGACAGCACGGCTTTCAACCACAAAGCTGTAATTTCCAATCGGCAATGCCGTACCGTTATCATCCAACCCAAACCACTCAATCGGGTCCGTACCGGGTGTTATCGCTTGCCTTTGCACTTCAGAACCATCCGGTCCGTATGCAACCAGATAAGCTTCATCCGCACCGGCTTCGGATTTTGGCAGTACCGTTATCGGCGAACCGTCAAAGGCCACGGGCGCGGTTGTGCGCGCTTCCATGCCGATCCATGCAGCCATCTGACCAATACTGTTTGAACCGAGTTGAGCGCCCAATTCGGTGAGCAGATCATTTGACAGGACCTGTTGTTCCACCATCGAAAACTGCGCCAACTGGGCCGCATATTCCGAGGAATCGATAGGCTCCAGAGGGTCCTGAAACCGTGCCTGTGCTGTCAGCATTTTCAAGAATGTTTCAAAATCGGAAGACAAGGCGGCGCTGTTGCTTGCCTGTGCAGTTCCCAGTTGTGTTGTGGGCTGTATCGCCTGGGCGTTCAGAATATCCATGTTTTATCCTTACAGTCGAATGTCTACGCCAGTTTGCGCATGCAATTTTGTTTCGTTGGCTTCGGCGACGTCTTCCGCTTCCAAAATCTCTAGCTGGGTAGATTGCACACTACTTCTTTCGTCCGCACCTTCGCCAAAACTCTGCTGTGTTTCCCCTTCGGAGAAGGCAAAATTAATGTCGTTGTATCCGATCGCCTCAAATTCGCGAACGAGTTGGTCGATATTACGACGCATCAAATCCAACGTTTCCGGACGTTCCGTGACAATGGTTACGGTGATTCCCGCCTCCACTGCAGATATGTTCATGCGAACACGGCCTAGTTCCTTGGGATTGAGCGAAATTTCAACGGGCCGGTCCGGCAGTTTTTGCAGTGCCTCGGCCATCTGGCGCGCAATCGCGGCAGGTGTTTCTGCACGCCCCAGAAGCTGATTAAGCGGCGTCGTCGCTGTAGATGATGTGCCACGGGATTCTGTCGCGCTTAGCGCTTCAATGTTTAATGCGCTTGTCGAATCCAAAAGCGTCTTTTCTTTACCGGCATCCACTTTGGCAAGGGTCGTCATTGGCACCATCGTTGCGGCTTGCGGAGTATTGGTTGCAGCCGGTGTAACCTGCTGACCCTGAGTGTCAGAGCGCGATGAAACCGCCCGCGCTGCTAACTCTTCACTGAGCTTTATTGACTTCAGCTTTTCGGACACGTGATCATTGGAGGTAGGAGCGTTCACACCAGCGACTGGCGTGTTTTCCCGTGTGACCAAAGCTGCGGTCATGGACTGCGCGTCGCTTCGTACGCCTTTTGCTGGTTGTTCTGTAAGTCGTTCTGATGTTGGCAACACCACATTTTCTGCTGCTTTGGCAGTCACAAAAATCTCCGCAGCCGAGGCCGCGAGTTTCTTGGATACGCCAGCACTTTCACTGGGTTTTGCCGCATCTGAAGGCGGTGCTTGCACAAGGTCTTGTGTATTCGCGCGTTTCGCATTGCTCAGCTCGGCGGTTGGTGATGTTGCCTCGCTGTCAGGCAATTTCCCCGCCTTGCCGCTATCCACAATCGCAAAGGCCGGCTGATCAGCAGCTGCGGTCTCACTAGCTTCTGTGTCCGAATTCGAAGGGTTCTCGGGTGACGCTTCAGTGTCCTCTACCGCACCCGTTTCATCCCCCGACTGCTGGTCCTCGGATGCTGCTTGTGCATCTTCGGCTTGCTGTTGTCCGGTCCTCTCAAGATCATCGCCAGTCGCAGCATACTCTTCCGCGAATGCTTGGTTTTTCGCGTCTGAAGTATCAGTCTTCTTGTTTTGGGCAGCCTTGCCCGTTTGCTGGGATGATGTCTGTGTCGTCAGTATATCAAGCATGTCGCCTCCGGGAATTCTTCCGCGTTTCTGGCACTGTTGTTACATAGCTTAGTTACCGCTTCTTTACTGGTTGCATGCAATATCACTGAAAGTAATTGCAATTGGAGCTAGTTAGAATGACAGAGCTTTCATCGGTGGCGGGGATGCCACCCAGTTCAACCGCGCGAAATGAACAGGCGCTACGAGAAGCTGCCAACAAGATGGAGGCAAGCTTCCTGGCAGAAATGCTCAAGTCCGCCGGTTTGGGCAAATCAAGCAGTGAATTTAGCGGTGGCGCCGGTGAGGACCAATTCGCGTCGTTTCTGGTTCAGGAGCAAGCGATGATGATGGTCAAGGCCGGCGGAATCGGCCTATCCGAAGCGCTTTTTGAATCCCTGAAGGAGAAGAGTCATGAGTAATGTTGTAGGTAGTGATGTCGTCGGTGCGCTCGATGATGTGCTGGAAAAGGAGCGTGAAGCGCTTTTGAGCGGCAACCTTGAGGCAATCGGACGCTTGCTGGAGCAGAAAGAATCACTGATTGAAGAACTTTCTGTCTTGGAACAGGTCGAAGCCAAATCATTGCACGACCTGACAGGGAAAATGAAACGAAACCAAGACCTGCTTGACCACGCACTTGCAGGCATCCGGTCGGTCGCCGGGCGTCTTGCTGCAATGCGTCGTGTGCGCAGTTCGTTGGACACCTATGATGCCAACGGAACCAAACGCTCGATCAATATGACGAATGACGCGTCACTGGAAAAACGGGCTTAAGCCGAATTTGCGTAAAAACAGACATAATCACCAAGGCGCACTTTAGAACTCGTTAGGGTTTTTCGCGGCATGGTGCTCATGCATCCGAGGTCGGATGGCGCATTGTCTGATAATGGGCGAATGCATTGGTCAGAAAGACATATTTTGTTCGGGGACGTTTCTCCGGACGTAATCCACGCAAAGCGTGATTGATCAAAGGAACATGCTTATGTCAAGCATTCTTACCAACAACAGTGCAATGGTCGCACTGCAAACTCTCAAGTCCATCAACAACGATCTGGGCAAAGTACAAAGCGAAATCTCCACTGGTAAAACAGTCGCAAGCGCCAAAGACAACGCCGCTACATGGGCGATTTCCAAGGTCATGTCGTCGGACGTGGAAGGCTTCAAAGCGATCTCTGACTCGCTGTCCCTTGGTTCGTCCACCGTTGGTGTGGCGCTGAACGGCGCTGAAGGCATCACTGACCTGCTGACAGAGATCAAAGGCAAGATCGTCAATGCGCAGGAAGAAAACGTCGACCGTGACAAAATTCAGACAGACATCGAAGCGCTGCGCGACCAAATCCAGTCGATTTCTGGTGCAGCACAGTTCAATGGCCTTAACCTGCTGTCCAATACTGAGTCGGGCACAGATGCTGCTGGCTCAGGCACATCAAACATTCTGTCGTCGCTTGACAGAGCTGGTGATGGAACGGTTGCTGCCAGCAATATTGCTGTAGCAAAGCAGGATCTGGGAACAGGCGCATCGGCAATTGACTTCACAGCAACTGCAGTAACCGCCGCGACTGACATCATCTCAGTCGGTGGTGCAGCAACTCAGGTGGCCGTTGCTCAAGCTGGTGCTGCGGCGCCTACGGCGGACGTCGATGCCTTTTCTTTTGGCGCGGCTGCGACTGACGCAGTGGAGGCAGGGACAGGTTTCCAAATTATGCTTTCAGCTGACGGGGGTGCACTCGACAACCTTCTTGATACAGCGGATGGTGATATAACCTTTGTCGCACGAGATGGCGACACGGCAGCTGATGTTGCTACTGCGCTCGCAGACAAGTTCAATGCCTATGTAACAGAAGCTCTTGGTGAAAATGCCACGAACCCAGTCGCTGTTGCAAACGGTAACAGCATTGAGATTACACCAGCAACTGGTGTGGCTGCCGATACTTTCAGCATCAACGCTGAACAGTACGCAGCAGCAGACACAACAATCGGTGGTCGCCTTGAAGCGTTGAATGAAATCGACGTGTCAACTGCAGCTGGCGCAGAGTCTGCCTTGGCGGAAATCGAAACTCTGATCCAGACCTCAATCGACGCGGCTGCTTCGCTCGGTTCCGATGGCAAGCGCATCGAAACCCAGAATGAGTTCGTCGGTAAGCTGATGGATGGTCTGAAATCCGGTATCGGTTCTCTTGTCGATGCCGACATGGAGGCAGCATCCGCTAAGCTCCAGGCTCTGCAGACACAGCAGCAGCTTGGTGTTCAGGCTTTGTCGATCGCCAATCAGGCACCGCAGACAATCCTGTCTCTCTTCCGTTAAAACCATTTCAGGGGCGCGAACAATCGCGCCCCTGATTCCAATTCTCTGAAACTTTCATGAAGGTTGCAACGTGAACTCATTCGCTCAGGCTCAACGCGCTTATGCGCCAACACAGGCCCCGATCAAAACGGCGCGCAGCACTGAGTATGAGGTGATCGCACGCATCTCGCACCGCATGAAACGTGCAATGCAACAAGACGATTTTCCCGCTTTGGCAGAAGCTTTGCATGAGAACAACAAACTATGGACGACGCTAGCCATAGACGTAGGAAATCCAGACAACCTTCTCCCCGATGAGTTGCGTGCAAGGATTGTGTATTTGGCGGATTTCACGCGGCTGCATTCACATAAGGTCATGCGCAAGACCGAGAACGCGGTGCCTTTGCTGGAAATCAATGCAGCGATTCTCAAAGGACTAAAACACGAGGTATCAGGCAAATGAGCGGATTGGTTCTAAAGTTAAGCCCAAAGGAGCGCGTGCTCATTAACGGCGTTGTCATAGAAAATGGCGACCGTCGAAGCCGCCTCGCCATCATGACGCCTGATGCCCATATTCTTAGGCTGAGAGATGCAATTCACCCGGAGGACGCAAAAACGCCCGTCCGCCGCGCGTGTTTCGCAATGCAGTTAGTGTTGTCAGGCGATAAAAGCCCCGACGATGCGCACTTGCCTTTGTTGCGCCAAATCGAAGAGCTTAGCCAAGTCTTTACAGATCCCGATAGCCGAAACGTACTGGCTGATGCAACACGTGGTTTGGTCGAAGGACAGCACTACAGAGCACTCAAAGCCCTCAGGGCCCTACTGCCCCGGGAAGATCGGTTGCTTGCAGCGCGGCCTCACTGATGTTTACTCCAATCATTCCATCCACCGGCCTCACCGGTTGGCGGTTTTTACAGCGGACTTACGATAGTCAGTTCGCAGCTTTCAACCAGTCGTCACAATTAGCGCGCGCGGCGGAGTACTTTGAAGAGAAAATATCCAGTGTAACTACGGCTGAAGAACTGGTTGCCGATCGACGTCTGAGAGAGGTCGCTCTGGGTGCATTTGGGCTGCAAGACGATATTGATAACAGATTTTTTATCAAGAAGGTCCTTGAAGAAGGTACAACAAACGAAGACTCGTTGGCCAATAGGTTTTCAGATAGCCGATACAAAGACTTCTCAGCAGCGTTCGGTTTAGGGCCGGGAGAACAATTGAAATTACAGGATACGGGGTTTGCACAGGACATAATTGCGAAATACCGTGCAAACAGTTTTGAGATTGCCACTGGAAGCCAAGATGATTCCATGAGGGTCGCTCTTTTTGCGCAGCGCGAGATTCCGGCTCTGGCCACGGATGATACATCCAACGACGCCAAGTGGTTTGGAATCATGGGCCAACCTCCACTGCGCGCCGTTTTTGAAAAAGCGTTAAATTTGCCCTCGTCCTTTGGTCAGATAGATATCGATCAGCAGTTAGTTGTTTTCAAAGAACGCTCTCGCGCGGTTTTTGGTACAGATGAAGTAAGTCAGTTTGCTGGTGACGAAGCGGTACAGGACTTGGTCACAAAATACATCGTTCGATCTCAACTCGACAGCTTCAATGCTAACACGTCATCAGCTTCGATAGCATTGACGCTGTTGCAATCCTGAAGCCTCGGGCATTCTGGGTTTAAATTCACCGTCGGATATATACTGGCGGCCTCTCCCACATCACTTTCGATGGTTATGTTGCGTTATTCGTTTTCAGGACTGATGCTGTGATTTGATCAAGTAGTGAGGCATCAATGGTACAGCGCAATCCTTTTAAGAATCCTCGATTTCCCAAGGATGTGATCCTGCTGGCTGTGCGTTGGTACTGTCGATATCCACTCTCCTACCGTAATGTGCGTGATTTGCTGGCGGAACGCGGTATTTCGGTGGATGCATCGACCGTGTATCGATGGGCCCAAAAGTTTGGCCCTGAGATCCGAAAACGTACCTATGGTCGGCATCGAAGTTGGCGCGGCCTGCAATGGCATGTTGATGAAACATACGTGCGGGTAAATGGCCCTTGGTGCTATCTGTGGCGTTCTGTTGATCAACGTGGTCGATGATTGATTTTCGATTGACAGCACGGCGAAACGCCAATGCTGCGAGGGCTTTCATGCGACAGGCCAGCGAGACTGTTCGCTGCTCCCAGCCGATGACGGTCATCACCGACAAGGCTCACAACTACGCCAAAGTGATCAGGGAACTGACCCTGTTTTGCGGACCGGACGACGCGATCCGGCATTTCGATCGAAAACATCTGAACAATCGAATTGAAGGCGATCACGGCACATTGAAACAACTACTAAAACCTAAACGAGGGTTCCGAAGTCTGACGGCCGAGAAGAACACCTTGAAAGGAATTGAAACACTCAGGGCGATAAAGAAAGGCCATTTTGAGAATGACCAAACAGGTGTGCTCAACGAAATTGCCTTCGTTGCAGGGCTGTTCGATGAGGCTGCATAATCCCAAGGCTAAAGCTCAAATCCGACCACTTCCAAATAACGCAACAGAACCTTTTGAATAGGGAAGCACTTGGGCGGGGCAATCACGCTCTTTTGCTGCAGTCTAAGAGTTTCGCGCGGTAATTGTCGTTTCTATTGCAGAGACCAATAGCTTTGCCTGCGTTTGGTTGCGCTCAGTACTTTCTATAGATGAATACAGCTCACGACTTACCAACAACTTTCCGTAGTCTTTTCTTACATTGGAAAGCAGCGTTTCTTTCTGTGCTAAAACTTGGGCCAATTCCAAGTTCAGTGTTTTTTTGCTTCGCTCAACCCAGGACTGCCAAATGACGTCCGCGCCAATAGCTTGCATATTCTGGTGTTCGTGGATTTGCGAATTGCGTACTTGGGTGTCCAGTTTCTTCAATTGCCCACGCAACTGTTGTTCCTTTTGGACCACAGCCAGAAACGCGCCTTGTTTTTTTTTGAACTGTAGATCAAAGATCTGTTTTATTGCGTTTAGCTGACGCTTGCTCACGTCGCTTTTCCTTTCGATTGTTTTCTCATATTCTCAGCAAACCTGATAGCTGCTGCGACGGCTTTGTAATGTTCCGGAGCGATCTGGTCGCCTACATTGGTCGTTGAATGCAGGGCCCGTGCTGTAGGTGGATCACTATGAATCGGAACTGCATTTTCTTTCGCGATTTCCCGGATGCGCAATGCAGTTTCGTCAACGCCTTTGGCGACACAGACAGGTGCTTGTCCTGGTGCTCTTTCCCATTTCAATGCAACTGCAAAGTGTGTCGGGTTCACAATCACAACATCTGCAGCAGCGACCTCGACGGCCACCTGAGAGCCCGCCAGGGATTGAGCCCGTTGCCGCCGCTCTTGCTTCATGTATGGATCACCTTCACTATTTTTTGTCTCATCCATGACTTCTTTGCGTGACATTTTATTCTTACGAAGGTGTTCAAAATGCTGCCATATTGCATCTATGCCACCAATTATGGCCGATACAATTACAACATAAATAAGGAACTCGATGCAGATCTTGGCTAGCAAGATAACCGTGTATTGTGGTGTTGTATGCAGTGCTGCAACCATCTCGCTTGTGCGGTGATAAAGGAAAATGGCTAATATGGCCGAGTAAATCATCAATTTTGAAAAGCTTAAAACAAACTGGAACAGTCCCGTTCGTCCGTATTTGTTTTTCGCATTCGAAATGATAGATACTTTGGACAGTTTAGGTTGCACTTTATTTGGAGCAAAGACGATGCCTCGCGTTGCAAACAAAGCCAGCATCACAGCTAACGCAGGGTAAACGAAAATAGGCAGCAGCGCCGAACCTGTTGCCTGAATAATTCCTCGCGCAGGAACCGTGCCGGCGCCGTCAAAAAAGAGCGGTGCAATTTGCGCAGATTGACCGATAATGACAGCCAGCGTAGCCCCCAAATGTGACAACCCGCTTTCGCCTGAAACAAGAATGGCGACTAAAAACCCTGCGTACGATGCCGCAGTCAAAAGTTCAGTCGACCGCGCAATTTCACCTTTTTTGCGCGCTTCCTGCAGTTTCTGTGGCGTCGCCTCAAAAGACTTGTCTGCCTCGTCATCAGGAGCGCTCACGGCAATACTCCAAAGGGATTAGCCAGATAGCGATCCATTGCGGCCAACCAAACAGTCAGCATATAGGGCGCGGAAATCAGTAAAAGCGCCAGCCCCCCCAAAGTGATCACGGGGGCACCAACAAAGGCGACCATAAGTTGCGGCATTGCCCTGTTTATTGCGCCCAGTGCGAAATTGTAGAGAACGGACAAAATGACGAAGGGCGCGGCAAGCGTGAAAGCCAAGGAAAAGGCTTGCGCGACTTGTTTCGTGCCCCATTCTGATACGTCTGCGGCAGCTACAAAACGCCCTACCGGCATAAAGTCGTAAGACAATATGATCAGATGCGCGACTTTTACATGCAGGCCCGCCATGACCGCCAGAGCCAAGCCGGCAATCACCAAGATGTACCCCATTGCTGGCAATGGATCCACAGCTGCCCCACCAAGAACCTGAGACAATGATGTCGACTGAGCGGCGATTGACCCGGCCGTTTGGAGGGCAAGTACAAACAAGCGAAGACCAATGCCGATTGCCAAGCCTGCGACGACTTCGGTAAGGATTACCAGTGATATCGAGCCAATCGCATTGGGTGGAGAAATTGTCGGCAAAGCTGGCGCCACAATCAGTGTAAATGCGAGAGCAGCCGCCAGTTTTACTCTGGCAGGCAGCGTCTGTTCTCCGAAGGCTGGTAAAACAGCTGCCAACGCGGCCACGCGGCAAAACACCACAAAGCCGTGCCAGATAGCCGAGTTCAGGAACGGAAGAAGCTCTTGTAGTGCAATCACGCGGCGACAACCCCGACCAAAGACGGGCGAGCGTCTAAACCAATTTCTTCAAAGGAGAAAACCGGATTATTAATACCTTTGGCGCGCATAACAGTTTTCAGGAAACGGCGGCGCTTTGTGTTTGTAACCAGCGCTGCATTAATGCCGTTTTGGTTCGCCGCTTGCAGTTTTTCCGACACGTTTTCCGCCAGCTTGTTAAATAAATCAGGTGGCAAGGCTATATCCAGGCCACGGTCTGCTTCGACTTGGTAAATGGTAAACGTATCCTCCCATTCCGGTGCCAGTTGAATGAGTGGCAACGTTCCATCCTCTCGACGCATTTCAGCGACGAGTTGGAAACCCAAACGCTGACGAACGTGTTCGCAGATTGCTTCAACCTGAGAGTTCCTCCCACGAGCTTCAGCCGTTGCCTCAAGGATCAGGGGCAGATTGCGAATGGATACCTGCTCGTCCAGGAGCAGTCGAAGAACAGAATGCAGAACATCAATCGGCACCTTATCCGGTATCATTTCATCCAGTAGTTTTCGATTTGCTTCCGCCCTCGCAGGATTCGAAATGTTACTCATCTCAGAGAGCAGCCTTCTCAGGGATTTCAATGTCAAAAGACGGCTGAAATTGCGTTTGACGGTCTCTAACAAATGCGTCGCGAGAATTTCCGCAGGTGTTACCAAGGTCAGGCCATCTAAAGCTGCACTCTCCTGATCTCTTCTGTTTATCCAGCGCGCCGGTGCCCCGTAAACTGGCTCATTCGTATCTGTACCACTTGGCAAGTTTACCGGGTTTTCCGGAATGAGTGCCAACACCTGCTCTGGGTTCAGCTGGGCTCTGGCCTGTTCAACACCTTGTATTTTCAACACATATGTACCGGTCGGCAGGCCAACATTGTCGGTCAAACGTATTTCCGGAAGTATTAAACCATACACCGTGGCCACATGTGTTCTCATGTTCGAAATACGTGCGTCCAAACCGGTGCCGGGATCGAGCACCATGTTCACCAAATCCTGCGAAAACTCTACATGGACGTCATCAATCTCCAGTATGTCGCCCAGAACCGCCTCTTTGGGTGTTGCGCTATCATCTTGCAGGGCCAGTGCTTCTTGAGGCACGCGTTTTTGCGCATTGTGGAGACGGTAGGCGACGACTCCTAACGCGATACTTCCGACAATAAACGGCCCAAAAGGCAGCCCGGGGAAAAAGGCGAAGAGGGCCATCAAAACGCCAACTGTGGCAAGTGCTGAGGGATGCCGTCCCAACTGTGCAAAAACTGCGAGGTCTGTCGCGCCCTGAGCGCCGCCACGTGCCAACAGAAGAGCAGATGCAATGGATATTACGACAGCTGGTATTTGTGACACCAGCCCATCGCCAACCGTGAGTATTGCATAGGTTTCGAACGCCTGGCCAAGTGGCATTCCGTGCACAACGATCCCCATGATCAGACCTGCAACAAGGTTAAGCAGTGTGATCAACAGGCCCGCAATTGCGTCGCCTTTGACGAATTTTGAAGCGCCATCAAGCGAACCAAAAAACGTCGTTTCCTGTTGTTCGCGTTCTCTGCGTTCCTTGGCTTCTGTATGCGTAATCGCACCGGCCGCCATATCGCTGTCGATGGCAAGTTGCTTGCCTGGCATGCCGTCCAAAGCAAAACGTGCGCCGACTTCGGCCATGCGCGTCGCACCTTTTGTGATCACCATGAAATTTACGATCAACAAAACGCAAAAAACAACTAGCCCGAGGAACACACTTCCGCCCATCACGAATTGTGCAAAGCCCTCGATGACCTCGCCCGCGGCATCGGTACCGGTATGGCCTTGCCCGATGATCAGTTTTGTTGATGAGACATTCAGGGACAGTCGAAGCATCAGGGATGCCAGAAGGATAGTGGGAAATGCCGAGAAATCCAATGGCCGTTCGATGAACAGGGTCACCGTAAAAATCAGGATGGCCAAAGCGAATGATGCGGCAAGCCCGGCGTCCAGCACCCATGACGGGACCGGTAAGATCATCATGACGATGACGGCCATCAGGGCCATTGCCAGCAGGATGGTCGGGTTGAACAGTGCTTTAAACGTGAAATTTTCCATCTTCAGTTTGTTCCGCCTATGGATATGAGCAAGTTACCTCTGGATGAAGCGCCTAAAGGGAACAACGAGCCTCGCGTGGAACCCCCGGATTGACCGATCAGAAGTGGAAAAGAATTGGTTTTTGTCGTGCGTTTTTTTTGCATTGCGCCTAGGCCGGGCGCCTGATCAAGCTGCTCCAGAATTGGAATGTACTTTGCCAGATACAGATCTGAATGTGCCGTTGTTCGAGAGTGATACGCGCCGGCAGCTTTGGTCCAATCCTCAAACTCATCGTGAAGCGAAGCTAGAAAATTCGCGGCGTAGAGTGCGTTTTGGTATGGATTGAACATCTCTTGAACAGACGAAAAATTCGCCCCGTGCCATTTATAATTTATTTGGAAGCATCCGATATCAATGTTGCTTACGCCGCGTTGGCGGTTCAACCCAACGTATTCGATGGCTTCTTCAGCCGAAGAAAACCTAACGCCGCGTCCTTCTGAGTTTACCGTCCAAGGCCAAGGGGTAAACGCATCATTTACCGTGATACCGCTCTCTGTTCTGGCGATCGCTTTCAAGACGCTCAAAGGGACATTTGATATGCGCGAAGCTTGAACTGCAGCACTATCACACACGTGTTGAGCGGCGGTATTTTGGGTGGATGCATATGCACTATCAGAAAAGCCCAACAGAAAAAGAGCGGAGAAAAGGTAAACGAAACGCTTGCACTTGTGCATTGATCCTCCAACACCCGCGTTCTGCGGTGCTCAACAAATATTGGAATTGAGTTTATTTTGAGTAACCAGCACAAAAGAATTCAACACTTTGAAGTGTTCTCGGAATATCAGACCAATCGCCAAGATGAAGCACAGGGTGAACGAAGCCGTCCATGATGAGATGGTATTTGCGGAGCTGATCGAGACATTCGGCGTGCATCCGATCCGGGTCCGCACATGAAAGCGCGCTGTGGTCGATCACCGAGCCACTCCCGGAATTTCCGCAGCCAGAAACGACGGTAAAGAAGGGAGTTTTTACGAAAACAAAATGGCAAATCGCTACGCGGATGAGCGCAAGGCGCAGATCATAGTCGTTCAAAAAGAGGAGTTTCTGCCGTCATATGTATGATCGGTTTGAGAGTCGGGGACTTTGGCTTGATTTTGTTGTTACAAGCGACGTTGTCGGGTGTGCCGTCGTTCCGGCGCTCGGAGTAAAGTTGGAGTATCTCATTCCTCGAATTTCCCGGCCCTTATCATGCTTTTCTGAAGCAGGCGGTTCTCAGACGTCAAGTCCGCCATACGCTCTTTAAATGCCATCGACCTTCTAGAATACAGGCCCTCCGCGATACCTCGGTAGCATTAGAGAACGGCGATGCTCTCTTTGCCGCGCAGTCCCGAATAATCAATGCGGAACTTCTCTTCCGCGGAATGGGTTTTCCGCGTCTTGCGGCGAATTTTCTTGGCCACTTTTTTGGTGGCGTCTGGAGGTTCCTCGCCATCTCGGTTTCGCAATCGATAGGATGAACCAAGTATCCTGCGTCGTCCAAACCCTCAAACCTAACACACAACCGCTGACGGCAGATAGTTTATGCCGCTTTGATCAAAGCATTATGAGAAAGAGCCGATAACAAATCACATCAAGACAAATCCACCTAATAGTCCTGTCGAGCAATCTCAAAAATAAGAACGTCACTAATGAGATCTTGTCCAAAAGTTTTGATGGCACCGTCCCGCAGATTTCGACGCACGATGTCAAGGTTCTCGTTGTTCAGGAAAGCACCTCGAAACCCACCAATTGCCGCATGATCAAAGAGAATTCGCAAGAATACATCTCTTATTTTTGGCTCGAGGTCGTATACTGCTTGCCCTTGGCCCTCGGGTGCTTCGACACTTAGCGTCATAACAATCATTGAGGACACCCGGTCTTTCTCAACGATCGGAACAACAAATTGATTGCTCAGTTTAACATATTCCTTACCCGCGATCGGCAATTCATCCTTGGCTTCTTCTTTTGCAGTGGTCTCGCTGCTTTCTTCGGCAAGCTCTTCTGGCGCAGCCGCCTCTTCAGCCGGTGGTGGCCGCAGGTATACGCCCGCCCCAACACCCGCCGCAGATCCGAGGAGTAGCATTAAGATAGGGAGGATCTTTTTCATGATGTAACCTCAATAAGGCAATACGATATCAAGGGCTTGCTGACCCCAGCGCGGCTGTTGAACATCTGTTATCTGGCCACGACCGCCGTAGGAAACGCGCGCGGTCGCAATTTTATCGTAGGTGATTTCATTCTGACGGGAGATGTCTTCTGGTCGCACGTACCCTGAAACCAGCAACTCACGCATTTCGAAATTTACCCGCAACTCTTGACTTCCAGCGATCGACAGCACTCCGTTCGGGAGCACATCAACGATCGTTGCGGCGACACGCAGAGTAAGCTTTTCATTCCGCTTCACAGATCCATCACCGGACGAATTGCTGGAGGAATTGATTGAAACGGCGTCCGAAAGTGTTGCACCTGCTGGTAGCTGTCGATCTATCCGTTGTGGAACGCCAAACAGGTTTGGTATTCCCAAACTCTCTGACCCGGACCTGGATCGATCTGTTGCATTGGAAATCTCCGCTTCTTCGTCAATTTCAATCACAACAGTAAGGATGTCACCCTGCTGAACAGCTCTGCGATCGCCAAATAGAGATTGCCGAGCCCCGGACCACAAGGACGCATCGTCAGTTGGAGTTGGTGCGTCTACGCGAAGCGGCAGCCCGGGAGACAGCATCGCTGTGTGCTCTTTTGTTGCGCTCGCGGGACTGAACGACGGAGGTTTACCCAAGTGGTCAAACCTCGCACAGCCTGACAATATCAAAGCAACCGTAGTGAAGCAGAAAAAGGCGTTTTTCATCGAGTTTTCCTAATTTGACACTCTGATCGAGCCGTCAGCCTGTACTTGGCCAAAAAGTGTTGCACGCGAGTCGAGGTTCATTATGCGAACCCGGTCACCAACGCCGCCCCGTTGAAGGGCACGTCCTTCTGTCAGAATTTTCAACCCAGATGATTGATAGCTAAGCAGCACAATCTGGTTGCGCGACACGATGGCAGGAGGGCCAACATCGTCGAAGAGTATTGGTCGGCCCGCGTATAGTGTGGTTCGCGCTTCCTGACCCACCACATCAGCCATCAGTGAGTACGCGTTTTCGTTCTTGATGGGCTTAAGCGTGATATCACTGGCGGAAATTGTCGCATTCGCTCGGATTGTCTTGGCGGGCACCACAACTTCTGCGAACACAAAGACGGGCGAACACACCAACCATGAGATGAGGGCAAATCTGATCATCGGATTTGCGTGGTCGCGCCCATCATCTGATCGGCTGCTGATATGACTTTGGCATTCATCTCGTAGCCGCGCTGCGCTTCGATCAGTTCGGTTATTTCACGCACAGCATCCACGGAGCTGCTTTCGAGATACCCTTGGCGCACCGTGCCAAGACCGTCTTCTCCGGGTGTGGAAACGATTGCAGCACCAGATGCCTCAGTTTCTGCAAACAAGTTGCCACCCAATGCCTCAAGCCCTTTGGCGTTCGTGAACCCTGCCATATTGAATTGGCCAAGCAGTTCCGCATCTGTTGCATCAGAAAAATATGCGAACACTTCGCCCGATGTGTTGATGGAAATGCTTCTGGCGTCATCGGGGATTACGATTTCCGGCTCAACCGGATATCCATCCGAAGTTACAATCAGCCCTTCTGCATCACGCTTCAGCCCCCCGTCTCGGGTGTAGGCTGCTTGCCCGGAAGGCAAAGTAACTTCAAGGAACCCGATACCCTCAATCGCTAAATCCAAATCGCCACCTGTGGCTGCCAGAGACCCTTGTTGCAGCTGGACTGAAACCGCGGAAGGGCGCACGCCTAAGCCCAGCTGTACGCCCGTGGGCAACACCGTTCCATCGGTTGCGTTCACAGTGCCCGGCCTCGACATCTGCTGGTAATGCAGATCGGCGAATTCAGCGCGGCGCGCATTATAGCCTGTTGTGCTCATGTTCGAGAGGTTGTTCGAGATTGTCTCAACGCGCATTTGCTGGGCACTCATACCCGTTGCAGCAATTTTTAAAGCTCGCATGTCATTTATCCTAGTTTGATCGTTAAATTACTATTGTGATATTGTCCGCATGGCTTGTCGGACGCGTTCATCTTCAGCTTCCAGAAAACTTGCGCCAAGCTCATAAGCGCGTTGGACTTCAATCATACGGGTCAGCTGCAGGATCGGGTTTACATTGGAATTCTCAACAAAACTCTGAAGAATCCGGCCCTGCTCTGCTGGTTCGTACCCTTCATCGGCACGGAACATTACCCCATCTTCACGAAGGAGGCCTTGTGGGTTCAATGGCTGAACCAATCCCAATTGCCCAACGGGGTCGCCATTTGTTGAGATCGTTCCATCCGCAGAGACGGCTATATCTTCTGCACCGGGTGGAATAAACACAGGTGCACCACCAGCATCAAGAACGCGATATCCGTCTGGTGTAACCAAATCGCCGTCTGCGTTCGGTGAGAATGCCCCGGCACGCGTGAGGCGTTCGCCCAAAGGCGTCTCCACCAGAAAAAACCCATCGCCTTCAATTGCAAAATCAAACTGGCCACCTGTCTGTGTCAGCCCGCCTTGGGCAAAAGACGTATTCCGAGCATCTGCCTGGCCCATAGATAAGCTTGAAGCGCCGTCTACTGATTTTACGTATTCAGAAAAGATGACACCTTCCTGACGAAAGCCGGATGTCGCGGCGTTGGCAATATTGTTTGCAACAACGCGCATCTCTTTCGCGAGGCCCGACTGTCTTGTGATCGTGGTATATCCTGAGTTTTCCATCGTTAGCCTCCTACAATCAGTGGGATGATTTGCTCGTGAAAGAACGACACAAGAGTTTGTGTCATGAAGCCCATCGACATCCAGAACACGAGGACGATTGCCGCGAGTTTCGGCACGAAGGTAAGTGTCATCTCCTGAATGGAGGTAAGTGCTTGCACCAAGCCAATGGATACACCGGTGACCAAAGCTGCGGTCAACACTGGTATTGAGATCAATACCGCGATCCACAGGCCATGCCGTAAGGTATCAAAGAAGATGATTTGATCGGCCATTTTAAACCGGCATCCTCAAGATTTCCTGGTAGGCTTCGACGACTTTGTTACGCACCCGAACGGCCGCTTCTACAGCCAGTTCCGTTTGTGCGAGCGCCTGTACAAGCGCGTGTGGGTCAGCGTCACCCACCATCGATGACTTAGCGATTTCTTCGCTTTCGGCCAGTGTCGCCGCAAAATCCTTTGCAACGCGGCCCATGGTTTCTGATGCCGAACTTTCTTCTGGAAACGGCTCTGTCGCGGGTCGGGCCTGTTGATAGCTTTCTATCGCCGACGTCGCACGGGCGTTCGTAAAGTTCTGAATCGCTGAAACTGCTTTCATATCCATTCTGGATCTCCTTTTGTTCTACCTATCGCTTCGCTTGAGGCAGTCGTTACTTGTTACTTGCGCAGAAGCTCCATCAAGCTGCTGGACATTTTCCGTGTTTGTTCAAAGACTTTCAGATTAGCTTCATAGCTTCGCTGCGCTTCCCGCGCGTCGCTCAACTCGATTAACAGATCGACATTTGATCCATCGAAATATCCGCTTTCATCCGCCATCGGGTGGGACGGGTCATAGACCCTTTCCAGCGTGCTTTGGTCCAAACGCACGCGGCTGGTTTCAACCGTCGAAACGCCCTGTCCGCCGAATGCGGTTTCAAAAGATACCAGCTTGCGACGATATCCCGGCGTGTCAGCATTTGAAATATTCTCGGACAGATGACGCAGCCGCGTTGCTTGGGCTTTCAGGCCGCTGGTCGTTACGTCCAGAGATTTAGAGAATTCACTCATGATTTTGATCCCTCTAGCTTCTACTCAACGTGGCACGCAAAATGCTCAGTGACGATTTGTAGATTGCGAGTGCGCGGTCATGCTGTCGCTTTGCATCCAGCGACTTCAGCATTTCATTTTCAAGCGAGACAGTATTGCCGTTGGGCGAACCGACGCCATTCTCGTCGACAATCGGATCAGGTGTCTGGCCAGCGGCCGCACCGTGTATATGTGTTTGACGTGTTGCTTTTTGGGATCCCCATCCACCGTTGGACGGATCAAGCCGATATGCGTCAGAGAATGCGATCAGGTCTTTAGCCTTAAAATCAGGCGTATCTGAATTCGCAACATTCTGTGCCGTCACCGCCTGCTTTTGACCGGCATGAACGGCCATTGCGTGCGACATACGAAAGAGTTCTAATTTTTCAAACATCCGGGTTTCTCCCTCATGTGATTTCATCAAGGCTTAACTCTGATTCCTTTAGAAAGAGTGTGCAGAAAGCAAAGGAATGACATGAACCAGCCGATTCCCTTCGCCGGTCTCACTGCGCAGATCACTGAATTGAACCCTGTCCGGTCAATCGGTCGTGTCTGCCGCGTTGAGGCTGGGGTGATCCACATTGCCGGGCTTGCAGGAAAGGCAAGGATTGGGGATTTAGTCGTTGTATATCGACAAGGCGACCCCTTGTCGGGCGAGATCTTGCAACTCGATGGCGATACTCTTGTTATTCTGCCGGATCAGGATGCAGAGGGTGTCGCCCTCAATGACCGCGCGGCACTTCTGGAGGCGCGCGGTATCGCGCCATCAGAGGGTTGGATCGGTCGAATCATTGATCCCTTCGGCAATCCAATTGACGGAAAACCACTACTGCGCGGCGCACACGCGAGAAGCTTGCGAAGCGCCCCGCCCGAGCCTGCATTGCGCCGGTCGATGGGTGCGCGCCTTAACACGGGCATGTCCGTTCTGAACACCATGCTCCCGGTCGTAAAAGGTCAGCGTGTGGGACTGTTTGCAGGGTCAGGTGTGGGAAAGTCCAGTTTGTTGGGACATCTAGCACAAAATATGACAGCAGATGTTGTGGTTGTCGCATTGGTTGGGGAGCGCGGTCGCGAACTGCGCCATTTCGTGGAAGAGGTTCTAGGGTCGGAAGGGCTGAAACGTTCCGTCGTCGTTTGCGCAACATCAGATCAATCGCCACTCATCAGAAGACGGTGCGCTTGGGCCGCCATGTCCGTTGCTGAGCATTTCCGCGACATGGGGTTATCAGTTCTTATTCTGGCAGATTCGATTACGAGGTTTGCAGAAGCACATCGCGAAGTTGCTGTCGCATCGGGCGAAGCACCCGTTCTGCGTGGCTATCCCCCGTCCACCGCACATTTGATAATGTCGCTGTGTGAGCGCGCCGGACCCGGTGAAGGCTCACAAGGCGATATTACCGGAATTTTCAGCGTTTTGGTTGCAGGGTCGGATATGGAAGAGCCTATTGCGGACATCCTGCGTGGGGTTCTTGATGGCCATATCGTTTTAAACAGAGAAATTGCAGAACGAGGGAGATACCCGGCCATCGACGTGCTCAAGTCTATTTCGCGCAGTCTACCAGCTGCAGCAGATGACATAGAGAATGAATTGATCTCTATCGTCAGACGCTATTTGTCCGTTTACGAACAAAATGAGATGATGATCCGAGCCGGCCTTTATTCGCAGGGCTCCGATCCGGAAATCGATTCGGCAATTCAAGTTTGGTCAGAATTGGACGCGTTCTTCGCCAAACCGGAGAAACAAGACGTCACGAACAGCTTCTCGCAACTGGAACTCTTACTTAGACGCAACAAGATCCAAACCAGATCGAACATGGTACAATGATGCTTTAAAGGCAATTTCCTAGTCGTGAAATCAAAGGTGCGTCGATGTAACTGCACAATGACCCTTCTCGGCAAGCCGCCTCTTGATTTTAGGACAGTCTGGCCTTTGTCTCTTTCAAGCTGTGTTTCCGATGTAGGAGACCAAGAATGGGTAAGGGGTTTGCCATGGCGCAGTGTGCCTCGCAACGACCCTCAGTATAAACAGTCCACAAGCAGCCTCGGATCAGCGGTTTGGGCTTTGAACGCTAAGCAAGTGGGGGCAAACGCGTCCGTAAACTGACCCGATGGCCTGTCTGCATGAGAACGCTGAGAGCGAAAGCCATCGTAAGGAAGTCCGACGCCTTTAGGATGAGAGGGAAGATGTAAAAAGACGGTAGAATTCTCTGCAAGCTTTGCCCAGTGAGGTGTCCTTTCATCGAAACCTCACTGGGCATTTGATCGGTCAGGATGATCTATGTGGTTATGGCCGCGACCCAAAGAGACGTTCATCGCCCGTTAAGTACCGGACGCATTGAAGGTTTCGACCGGTCAGGAGCCTCTGTCAGGCTAACCGCTGTATACGCCGCATGCGTTATTGCGCGGCAATAGACGTAGCATTGTCATCAGCTTCGCCAAAACCCTTGGGCACAGGAAGGTCAGGCAAGCCAGCCGCACGCTTTTGCAAGGCGCGCCCTATGACCACGCGGCTGATTTCGGTTGTGCCGTCCACGATCCGCAGCATTTGCGCAAGGCGCGAGAGGCGATCCAATCCATAGGGTTGCAACAATCCCATGCCGCCAAGGACTTGTGTGCAGGTATTGGCGGCCTTCACGGCAGCATCCGGCACAAAGCGCTTTGCATGTGCGGCCATCAGCGGGCCCTCCGGTGTACCCAGAGCCTCGGCCGCCTTCCGGTAGAGCAACCTCGATACCTCAAGATCGGTCGCGACCTCGCCCAGCATCCACTGGATCCCATCCAGATCGAGGTTTTTACCGCCAAACATCTTACGGTTCTTGGAATATGACAGTGCAGTGTCGAGCGCTGCCTGCATCAACCCGCAGCAGCCTGACGCGATGGATACGCGCGCGATGTCGATGGCCATCAAGGATCCCTGCAAGCCCTGACCAATCGGCAGGATGATATTGTCCTCGCTGACCACAACCTTGTCGAGATACATCTCGGACATCGGCAGGTAGTTGTAAGACGGCGTTTCATAAGGCGTACCAAAACTGATTCCGGGGGCGTCTGCGGGAATGGCAATCATCGCCATATCCTTGTGGCCGGGTGCGTCACTGGTCTTGACGACGGTGAAATAGATGTCCGCTTCGGTTGCAAGGCTTACCCATGCTTTCGACCCACTGATCGTCCATGTACCATCGTCGTTTATGGTCGCACGGGTGTACATCTTCATCGGATCGGACCCGGATTGCGGTTCCGTAAGGGCAAAATTCGCTAACTTGCGGCCTGACGTCAGGTCACGCGCCCATTTTTCCTTGAACGCATCGGTGCCATACCCACAGCCTGCAAAGGTGCAGATGTTATGCATCGACAGAGCAAAGGCATAAGCGCCATCGCCGAGGCCCAGTTGTTCATAGACCTGTATCCCTTCGGACAGCGGCAGGCCCTGACCACCCCATGCCTCGGGGGCATAAAGACCCATCAGCCCAGCCGCACCCGCCTTGTCGGATGCATCGCGCGGCCACGCCTTTGCGGCGTTCCATGCATCGACATTCGGGGCGATGATCTGCATGGCATGATCATGGGCAGATGTGAGAATTTCTTGTAACTTGTCTGACATGTGATCGATCCTTATCGGAAGGGCGCATTGTCGTATTCTGCCGCGAAGAGTCTGCGGTCAGCAAGTACTAAACGGGGCATTGCGCAAGGGTGAGATGCTCTTTCATTGCTTCAATTAGAGATTTGGCAGAGCTTGCGCGATCTTCCAAGGTGACAGCATATTGTCCGAAAGTGACAAAATTATTCTTCAGCTGTGCGCCTGCGCCTATATTCACCCGGTCGGTTGCCGGTCCACCTTTGGAAAGCTTTGTGGAAATTGGCCGCTGAGGAAAACCCAACCTCATGAGCAACAGATTCGATGCTGTGCTGACCCGTTTGTAAGTGACGGATCGCAATGTCGCGGCGCAAGGCGTCCTTGATCACCTGAAACGACGTGCCATCTGCCTCAAGCTTGCGGATCAGGGTGCGCGGTGTCAGATGCAGGGCGCGCGCGGCCCCCGTCAGGTTCGCATTGTCCCAACCTGTCTGGCTGAGATAGCTGCGCACCCGCAAGGATTGGGTGTGCACTTGGGAGCGTGTAAAGATCCAGTCTCTGGGCGCATTCTCCAAAAAAAGGTCTAAATCGGCCGAGCTGCGCACCTGAACCGGCCCCAGAACGCGCAAATCGAATGTAATCGACGTTGTGGGCTGATTAAACCGCACGTGCGCGGGAAAGATCACGGCGTAGTCTTCATCGAAAGCGGGACGCGCAAAGGCGAAACCCACCGCCTTGACGGACACCTCGTGGCGCGCCAACCACGAAATCAGGCCATGCGCCAATTTCAGGATCAGCATATGGCCAAACCGTTGGGGTATGAGATCGGTGCGTGGCATGAGACGCAGGGCAGACATGTCGTCGGTTTCCGAAAACACCAATTCATAGTCATCCAACAAAAGGTTCCAGAATGTCGAAAATCGGTAAAGCGCCGAGGACAGAGAAGTCGCCTCGCGGACGGAAGTTAAAAGGTGCTGCAAGGCACGGTGCCGGATCGGGCGCGACCACAGACCCATCATCTCATCCCCGGTCTCGACAGCCGCCAATCGATAGAGGCAGACGATCTGATCAAGCGTCACCCTGCCATTTGGCACGTCCTCACCGGTTTGCAGATCGGAACGCTGCAAGAAGGAGGCAAAGTGATCCGCACTGCACAGAGGTCGCAACGCCGCCAGCCAGTCCGCAATGAACTGGCTGGAAACGGTCGATAACTGTGGCAGTTTCTCAATGGTCATCCCAAGCCCGTCGCTATCATCAAATGAGATGGCGAAAAACACTTTTAGTCACCCGCGAGGCCCCGCCCTAGACGGCCTTTACCGCGCCTTGTCCGTCTGGTTTCCTTGCAAAGGCTGCAATCGCACGGTGCGGGATGGCAGCAGTCTCGGAATGCACCAAGGCGAGGGGCTGTGTCAGATGACCCCCAATTGTTCGCTGCAAGATAGGTCCGTCAGCCAACCCAACCCGGGTTGTTCCGCCTACTGTCATAGGCGGGAATCGTGCCGGTCACGACACCCGCTGACAGAAAGGAGCCGTCATGCACTTCTGGCAGATAGCGCGTTCCGGGCAGGGTCGCACCTTCGTTGTCAAAGGGGACAGTGCAGGTTTTAACCTGCACAACAGCGGCGGCCGTCAAGGCGAAGTTTTTCATCTCAGTCCCTCCTGTGACAGCGTTTGGGCGTCTTGCCCGACGACACAGGAAATACAGCGCATCGTCCGCAATTCATTAAACCGGGCAGCTCGGTTTTTGTAGGATTCTGCTTTTCTTTCAGAGAGCACGAAATCAATTTGACGTGCAGATCACGCGCGGCTTTTTAATTACGCGCCGATAACGCACGATAGTGGCGCGGGGTCTGGCCTGTGATTTGCTTGAAGCTGCGCGAAAAATGCGCCTGATCCGCAAAACCGCAATCGAGCGCGATACTGCCCAGCGGGAGACTTGCGTCTTTCATCATCTCGACGGCTTGTTCGATCCGGTAGGCCAGAACATATTGCATCGGCGTCTGACCCAGCGTTTCCTTGAACACCCTGCCGAAGTGCGACGGCGACATGCCGACTTCACCAGCCAGATCATCAACCGAAATCGTACGGTCCAGATTGGCGCGGATAAACCCAAGCACCTGCCCGTAGTGATCCGATGTGAAGCGGGCAGACAGCGCCAACTCTTCGGGACGTTTCTGACCGTATCGTTGCAAAAGTTTGACCAGCAAGACGCGGCTCATGGCCTCAAACATCACACCGGAGGTCAAATCGTCGCTCTCAAGCGCGTCGCGCAGCATAACACCCGCAGCACATAGATCGGCATCACTGAACTGCGGGAGATCGGCAAACTGCTGTGTGTCCAGAATGATGCCCAACTCGCTCTGCGCGAACTTTTGTACCTTTGCAGGATCCAGCGTCACGACGATTACATCGGATTGACCGAACCAACGCCATCCCGATTTCATTCCCGCTGGCGTGACGATGATTTCGTCTTTGTAGAACGTGAAATCGCGCATTTCGCCGTCCCGCCTGTTCTGAACACGGTGCGGCGTATCGCACAGGTTCAACAGCACATGGTGTTCCGCAAAAACCTCTTCTGGCATGCTGTCAGGTTCGGCCTGAAAATAGCGGACGGACATCAAAGCTGCCGCCGAAACATGACGCATGGCATCACTGTTCAGCAGCGGCGAAGACGGATAGATTTCAGCGTATCGGCGGGGCATGCGCCGTTTTCTACCAGACCTGTGATCAAGAACACAAACCTGATCTATCAGGCGCGAATGGTCCCTCATTGGACAGAAGCGCGGTGTCGTTCTGTGGCCCGTGCGCTTCAATCCGCAAAAGCAGTGCACCTGCCAGCCGCCGCGTGTTCGGACCGTTTCAGCCTAGCGTCGCAGAAGAAGATCATAGGGAAGGATTGCGTCTTGGGGCCGCTTTCCATCGATCAGCATCGCCATGCCCTGAACGGCCTCTTCTGCGAAACGAATATGAGGTACGCTGACCGTGTTGAGCCACGGTGCCAGCCATTGGTTCAACGGATTATCGTCAAAGCCATATATCGCAGCATCACCCGGTATGGTCAGCCCTATCTCACGACAACGGCGGTAGGCACCGTAGGCTATCTGATCATTGCCACAAACGAGCGCATCGAAGTTGCCCTCATTGAACAAGCGGCGTGCGGCGTCATATCCGGATTCCATCGACAGCTCTGCTTCAACCATATCAGCGGGCTGCATCGGACGTCCACCAGCGGCGAAAGCTGACAGGAAACCTTCCAGCCGAACCCTGCTGGTGGCTGAACGTTGCGGGCCATGGATCAAACCGATGCGGTCGGGCTTTTCACGCAGCACGGCGCGCGCCACTTCGGTGGCTGCGGATCGATCATCGATGCCGACAAAGGGAATATCAGGCATGGAGTCGACACGCCGGTTGATGAACAAAACAGATGTATGTTTGGCCAACGCCGTCAATCCGGGACTATCGACCGCACATAGCAGAAAGACCCCTGCAACTTGCCTCGAGGTCACTTCGCGCAGGCACCTGTCTTGCAGCGCCGGATCTTCGTTCGAATTGAACAGCAGCATCGCGGCGCCCTGATCATTCAACCTGCGTTCGATCTCCCAGGCGACTGCGGAAAAGAAGTTGTTCTGTATCGAGGATATGATCATCGCATAGGTATCATTGGTCTGCCCACGCAATGCCTGTCCGACCCATGAGGGGCTGTAGTTCAGCTCAGCCGCCGCTTTTTCGACCTTAGCGCGGGTAGCCGCCGAGACGCCGCCCGTTCCTGCATTCATGGCACGGCTGACGCTGGCGATGGACACCCCGGCCGCGCGCGCCACATCCTTGATCGAAGCCTTGCCGCTGGGAGAGGTCATATCGTGCGCAGCCTTTCGTGTTTTTCAGGGCAGCACATCCTCTTGTGTGTCCTGAACAGAAATATGCAACCTATAGCCCCTCTCTTCACCGGCTGCCAGCAATGCCGTACTTTTATCTGAAAGATCCGTTTGTGGTTCGAGCCCAAGCGCATAGGTCCCGGACTGGAAAGCACGCCACAGCGCCGTGACGGGCAGGCTGGACGGATCATAGCGCAACGACAGATCG
This sequence comes from Roseobacter sp. OBYS 0001, assembly GCF_019654895.1. Lineage (NCBI taxonomy): Bacteria > Pseudomonadati > Pseudomonadota > Alphaproteobacteria > Rhodobacterales > Roseobacteraceae > Roseobacter > Roseobacter sp. OBYS 0001. The sequence goes on along the minus strand of NZ_BPES01000002.1, from coordinate 389,126 downwards.
ACACCCCCGCCCCTCAGTCCGATCTGACCATCCGGGGGTGACGGCGCAACATCGACATTCTCGACATGGTCATCTTTCGGGAGCGCGCCCATCTCCATCAGCTTGGCCAATTCCCAGTGCTCTCCGGTAAGGCGCGCGGTCTCGCAGAGAACCGGAAAGCCGACGTTCACATGATATAGAATACCATGGCGGGCAGGGCGAAATCCGCGGTTGGTGACGCGGTCCGTCAATATGATATCGCCCTGCTCAAGGGCAAAGCGATAGTCCCGCTGCAATTCGAGGTTTTCGCCAAAGACGGATGTCTGGCGGATCACCAGACGTATCACGATTTCGCCGGCCTGCCAGTCGATCTCTTTGGTAACAAGATCAGCGCGGGCGGTCGAAATGCGCCCATGCAAAGGGTGTACGTGAACATCGCGCGGCGGATAGCAAGCGTCGTCTGCGGACGTCTCGGCAGGCAGGCCGTGGTGGTCCAATCCGCATGTGACGATGAAACCATCAAATCCGCGCAGAAATCCAAGACCATGTTCGGCGTCCGTATTGGGCGAGGGATGCGGGGCCATGGCGGCAGAATGCCAGCTAACCTCGCGGCCTTTCCACGACAGGCGAAGAAGATCACCGCCGCGGTCAAGGGCGATATCGGCGGCAAGCCCGGCGGGCGTGCGCAGTTGCAGCAACCTGCCGCCGGTACCCGGACCATCCGCGACAGTCACAAGTTTCAGATCGGCAAGAGCGCGCCCATGTGCGGAACGACGCGTGATTTCGTTGATCTCCATGGCACCCTTTCGCGAATGCGACGCCGCGCCGCCGGGAGATCAGCGCGACGTCAAAGCGGCACGTCAGTCGACCGCCGCAACCTTTTGCCAGTTTGCCCCGTCTTTAGCCGAGCGTACACAGGCTTCGATGAAGGCAAGGCCCTTGGCCCCGTCGCGCACCGTGGGTACGTCCGTCGCCATCGGGTCAGGGTCACGCGCATCCTTGGTGGCCCAGATGACTTCAGCCGCGTTCGAATAGACGTTGCCGAAACCTTCGATATAACCCTCAGGGTGGCGGGGTGGCATTCGGGTTGCCGCATTGGCCACGTCCATCGCCCCCGGACCCCCGCGCGTTATGCAGCGGGTCGGTTCGCCAAATGGCGTATAGTAGAGGTTGTCGTTGTCCTCGCCGACCCATTCCAGCCCGCCCTTGGTACCATAGATTCCGATGGACAGACGGTTGTAGTTGCCCGGCGCCACCTGCGAGGTCCAGAGCGTCCCCGTGGCACCGCCCTTATAACGCAGCAGGACGTTCGCGTTGTCGTCCAACTGCCGACCCGGCACGTAAGAACGCATGTCGGCGCAGACCTCCTCCAGCTCCAATCCCGAGATGAAAGCTGCAAGGTTGAAGGCGTGCACACCGATGTCGCCGATGGATCCACCGGCCCCGGCCTGCGCGGGATCGGTGCGCCAAGCCGCCTGCTTCTGACCCTCGGCGTCCAGCGCGGTGGTCAGCCAGTCCTGAACGTAGGACGTGCGGATCACCTGAATGTCCCCAAGGGTTCCGTCCGCCACCATCTTGCGCGCCTGACGTACCAGCGGATAGCCGGTGTTGTTCTGGGTCAGCACGAACACTGCCCCGGACGCGTCCGCAGTTCTGACCAGATCGAGGGATTCTTCCAGTGTCACGGTCATCGGTTTGTCGCAGATGACGTGGATGCCCTTTTGCAGGAATGCCTTTGCGATGTCATAGTGCAAGTGGTTCGGTGTCACGATCGACACTACATCAATGCCATCTTTGCGGGCGACTTCCTTTTCCAGCATGTCCGTCCAGCTGTCATAGGTACGTTCGGGGTCAAGGCCCAGTTCAGCCCCCGACGCCCGCGCCCGCTCGGCATCTGCCGAAAGCGCACCCGCCACCAGCATGAATTTGTCGTCGAGCCGGGCCGCCATACGGTGCACCGCACCGATGAACGCGCCCTGCCCGCCGCCGACCATGCCCAGCCGCAGCCGCTTGGCCGCGCCTGAGGCTCCGAATGATTCAATCGCCATGGGCTTACTCCAGCCCGAGGATGGCGCGCACCCCGGAGGTGTCGCCCTTGCCACCGGCAAAATCGTCGAAGGTTTTATCGGTCACCCGGCGGATGTGATCGCGGATGAACTGAGCACCTTTGGGGGCCGCATCCTCTGGATGTTCGATGCAGTCTTCCCATTCATAGACCGCCCAGCCGTCAAAGTCATATTCGGTTAGTTTCGAAAAGATAGCTCCGAAATCGGTCTGGCCGTCCCCAAGACTGCGGTCGCGCGCTGCACGTTTCAGCCAGGGTTGATAGCCTGACAGGAAGCCCTGTTTGCCGGTCGGATTGAATTCGGAATCCTTGACGTGGAACATCTTGATCCGCTCATGGTAGAAATCGATGAACTGGACATAGTCGAGGCCCTGTTTCACGAAATGGCTGGCGTCATAGTTGATGTGGCAGCGGTTGTGGTTGCCGGTCTTTTCCAGAAACATCTCAAAGGTGATACCGTCGAACAGATCTTCTGTCGGGTGAATCTCGAAACACAAGTCGACGCCGCATTCTTCATACACATCCAGAATGGGTGTCCAGATTCGGGCCAGTTCGCTGAATGCCTCGTCGATCAGGGCACCATCACGCTGCGGAAAGGGATACCAGAACGGCCAGGCCAGCGCGCCGGAGAATGTCGCGTGTTCCGTCAGCCCCATGTTTTTGGAGGCATGTGCGCAAGCCTTTAGCTGGCCCACGGCCCATTCCTGCCGCGCTTTGCGATTGCCGCGCACTTCGGGCGGACACAAACCATCCATCCAAGTGTCATAAGCCGGGTGTACAGCGCAAAGCTGACCCTGAATGTGGCTGGCCGTGTCGCAAATGACGACGCCATTCTCCTTGGCGATGCCGACAAGCTCGTCCGCATAATCCTTGGAGTCCGCTGCTTTCTGCACGTCAATGAAACGCTGGTCCCACATCGGCAGCTGAATCGCTTCAAACCCCGAATCGGCACACCACTTCGAAATCGCAGGCAGGCTATTGAATGGCGCCTCATCCCCTGCAAATTGCCCCAGAAACAGACCCGGTCCTTTGATTGTTTTCACTTTTCTTCCTCCCGTTGAAGCGTTCCCCAGTTCCGAGAAACAACATTTAGTGTAAACGTTTTCTTTGATGAGTAGGCGAAATTGACGCCTGTCTGTCAAGATGATCTCTTAACCTCTCAACGATCAATTTGGTAAAATATTGAAAATAAACTATATTTTAGTATGTTATTTGTTCTGCCATCCCCAAAATTCTCGCACCTCAGTATTAGCGCCTAGTTTGCACACTTGACGTATGTAAACGTTTCCTCATACCGTTAAGAAGTGGCGAGTCGCTTTCGCCGCCAATGTCCGGGGAGGGACCAATATGAAAAACACTATGACACGACGCAGCTTAATGCGCGGTGCTGCCACCATGACAGCGCTCGGTGCGATTGGCCTCAATCCACGCTTTCTGCGCCCGGCACATGCATCCAGTTTAGCCTCCGGCATGACTGGTGGACCCACCGGCTTTCCCGGTGCGGAGCGGTTTCAATATGACGAATCCATGTCTGAAGGCCGAGCCATTGAGGCGATGAAGAAAATGGTCGCTGACGGTACGGCACCGGCCAAGATCACCATGCTTCTGACCGACGGTGCCATCGGTCAAATCACGCAGCCTTTCCCCTCTGGCCCTTCGGTCAAGGAGGTTTGGGAAGCCGAAACAGGCGTTGAGATCGAGATCATCGGCGCGCCCGCAGGTGACATCTGGAAGCGCGTGTTGCAGGACGTGACGACGCAATCGGGTGCCTTTGATATCTACACCCATCCTTGGAACAGCCTTGGCGATCTGGTGGAATCCGGCGGGGCGATGAACCTCAATGAGTTCGTCGCCAAGCATCAGCCTGACTGGGCCGATGAGGAACGCGGCACGCCCACGGCACAAACGGCGGAGCTGCTTTATAAATACGGTGGTGACTATTACGGCGCTTCGCTGGATGGCGATTTCCAGACTTGGGTCTACAACGCGAATTACTTCGAAGAGCATGGTGCCGATTACGAGGCCGCCAATGGTCGCGCCCTCGCCCCACCCACCACATGGGAAGAAAGCGACAACATCAGCGCGTTTTTCACGGGTCGGACCGGTCTGGGCGGCACGCCGATTTACGGCAATGGCAACGATATGGCTCCGTTCTGGGGTCTGCCCCGGTTCTATGCGCGCTTTGCAGCACAGGCCGTGCCCAATATGTATTGGTTCGACGAAGACGGTCGCCCCAACCTCGATACCGATCAGGCAATCAAGGCGGCGACCGAATATGTCGCCACGCGAGAGTGGGCGCATCCGGATGCGCTGTCCTGGACCTATGCCAAAGGGTATTCCGGTATCGGGTCCGGCCAGACACCGCATCTGACCACCTACACCAACGTGACCAAATTCGTGGACCGGATGAACGCGGACGGCACCCCTGCAAGCCCTGCGGCGGGTATGTTGTCGGCCTATGCCCCGCCGGGTGTGCAGCATGACGACGGCCTCGTGCGCCGATCGGTGATCTATTACAACATCACCGGTACTGTCAGCTCGCGCAGCGCCAACCCGGAGGCCGCATACCTTTTCCTGCAGTGGCTCAGTTCGACGCGGACCTATTCATGGATGGCGGGCAACCCCGCCGGGTATTTTGATCCCTTCCAGAAGGCAAACTTCTCGGAACCCTTCGTGGAGGAAACCTATCACCCCTATATGATGGACGCGATCCGCGAGACGATTGCACGCTCCGCGCCGACGATCAACTTTGCTGGACAGACCGCCTTGGATACCGCGCTGGACGAAGAGTTGCAGGCCGCCCTCACCGGGCAAAAATCACCCGAGGATGCCATGAAATCGGCGCAGCGCAAATGGGAGCGGACGATCCGGCGCAAGGGCGAGGACAAGATGATCCCGGTCATTCAGGCGAGCCGGGCCGCCTGGCCGACCATCGTCGAATAACCGATCCCTTACCCCGGGCCGCGCGGTCCGGGGACACACCCCCAACCTAATGACCCGGAGTCGCCGATGACCGGACTTTTCCTGCGCACCCTCGCGGTCGCCCTTTTCGCCGCAATCGCGTTTTTGCCGATCTCATGGATGGCGACGATGGCGTTCAAACCGGCGGCTGAATGGACCTCTGCGGCCGGGGGCCTGACCTTTCTGCCCAAGGATCCCACGTGGGACAATTTCCGCTATGTGTTCACAGGGCAAAGCCCGGATCAACCGGTCGGTCTGGACCGCACAGTCTGGGGGCCGCTCTTTGCCTCGCTGCTGACCTCGGTGGTCGGCACGTTGATCGCGGTGGTGTGCGGTACGGCTGCCGCCTACGCCGTCAGCCGTGAGAAAATCGCGCAAAGCATCGGTTTGTCACTTTTGCAGCTACGCATCTTTCCGCCCCTCGCCGTGATGATCCCGGTGATGATCATGTGGGCTTTTCTGGGCATGATTGATACGTGGTGGGGGCTGTCGCTGATTTATGGCATCGTGACGCTGCCGTTTTCCTACTGGTTGATGAAGGCCTATTTCGACGAGCTGCCCCGCGAGATAGAGGAGGCCGCCATCGTCGAGGGCTGCACCCCCTTTGAGGCATTCCGCCAGATCGTGCTGCCCATCGTCGCCTCCGCCGTAGCGTCCACAGCGCTGTTCATCTTTATCCTGAACTGGTCGGATTACCTGATCGCGCTGCTGCTGACACGCAAGGAATGGACGACCATTCCCGTCTATATGAACTCTCTCGCGACAGCCGCCTCGGGGCAGCTTTACGGGGCCAAGGCCGCTCTTGGCCTGATCGCTGCCATACCACCCATCGTGTTGGGTATTTCGATCCAGCGGTTTCTGGTGCGCGGCCTGACTTTCGGAGCACTCAAGCAATGAGCGATGCACAGACACCTGACCCGACCGGCAGTGACCTTGACGACGCGCGGCGCGGTCTGGCCCGGCGCCTGCTGACACCGACGGTCGTGCTCTTGATTTTCATCGTGGCTTTTCCCCTGGTCATGCAGATCTATATCTCGCTCACATGGTGGACACCGCTGGACGGCGATCCCTGGTATCACGCCTGGCGGTCCTGGGCATGGGTCGACAATTACACGTATCTGTTCACCGATCCCGACCTTTGGGGATCGGTCTGGCGGACCCTGCTGTTCGTCGCTGTCGCCGTACCGATCGAGGTCGGTCTGGGTCTGGCCCTCGCCGCGCTGTTCTACGAGGGTGTTGCGGCGCGTCCCGTGCTTTATTCTCTGATCCTGATGCCGATGATGATCGTGCCTGCGGTGGCAGGCTATATATTCTTCCTGATTTTTCAGCAGACAGGTCCGCTCAACGCTGCCCTCTCAACCGTCTGGCCGGGTGCACTTGATGTTAACTGGCTCAACGACACCACCCGTGCTTTCATCGCGGTTGTGATTGCCGATGTCTGGCAATGGACGCCGCTGATGTTCCTCATTCTCTTTGCCGGTCTGATGAGTGTCCCGGACGATCAGATGCGCGCGGCCACCCTGCTTGGTGCGAACTGGCGTCAGCGATTCATGCGCATCGCGTTACCCCGGATCAAGACGGTGATCGCCATCGCCATTGGCCTGCGCGTCATCGAGTGTTTCAAGATTTTCGACATGTTGTTTGTCATGACCGGCGGCGGGCCGGGTGTAGCCACTGAATCGCTGTCCCTGTTTCTCTATAAGCGGACCTTTCAGGACCTCGAATGGTCCTATGTCGCAGCCATAGGGATCACGGTGCTGGTGCTGCTGTCTGTTTTGACGGCATTGATCATGGCGGCCGTCAACCGGCGCGGGGGGGATGCCTGATGGCCAGCGTTACACTGGAGGGAACGACCAAAAGGTTTGGCAGTTTCACCGCCGTTCAAAGCATGAACCTTGCGATCAGGGATGCGGAATTTGTGGCTATCTTAGGTCCCTCCGGTTGCGGTAAGTCCACAACCATGAACATGATTGCCGGCATTGAGGCCCCAAATGAGGGCAGCATCCATTTCGATGGGCGTGACGTGACGCAGGTGCCGATGGACAGGCGTGGCGTGGGTTTTGTCTTTCAGAACTATGCGCTGTTCACGCATATGTCCGTGCGTGGCAATCTGGCTTTTGGGCTGGAGGTGCAGGGCGTACCCCGTGCAGAAACTGATCGCCGCGTCGGTGAGATGGCGGAGTTCATGGCCTTGTCGCATCGCCTTGATGCGCCCTCTGCCTCTTTGTCGGTGAACGAGATGCAGAAGCTTGCGATTGGACGCTCCGCCATTGTGGAGCCGTCGATCTTTTTGCTCGATGAACCGCTGTCAAACCTTGATGCGGCCTTTCGCGAAAAGATGCGCTCGGATTTACGGTCACTGCAACGCAGCCTGAAACAGACGATGGTCTACGTGACCCATGATCAGATCGAGGCGATGGGTCTGGCCGATCGCATTGCCGTGATGGACAACGCGACCCTTCAGCAATTCGCCTCACCCGCCGAGATCTATGCACGTCCTCACAACACGTTCGTTGCGGGCTTCATCGGCGCGCCGTCGATGAACCTGATCCCGCTGAAAATGTCCGAAGGGGCGGCCACCACGCCCTCCGGCCCGCTGCAACTTGATGCGCGACTGCAGGCAAAGGCGAACGCTCACGGCGGGTCAGAATTATTACTTGGTGTCAGGCCCGAAGACATGACGTTGAGCGACACGGGCATCTCTGCGCGCACCATTCTGGTTGAAACTGTGGGCCGTCGCCGGATCGGTCATTTTGATCTGGGCACGACGCGCGTGCTTGGCACCTGGGAGCGCAGCACGCCACTGGCTGCAGGTGATCTTGTTTCGTTGATGCCGGATCTGGCGAAATCGCATCTGTTCGATCCGAAAACCGGTTTGCGCCTGACCCATGGGGAGAGTTCCTGACATGGCAGAGATACGCCTTGAAAACGTCTCCAAATCTTACGCTGGCCAACCCGCGCTGCAGAATGTCAGCCTGACCCTGCCCGATGGCAGCTTCACCTCGATCTTTGGCCCGCCGGGCGCAGGCAAATCGGTTCTGTTACGGCTGCTGCTGGGACTTGAACAGGTCGATGCGGGGCACATTCTGATCGACGGGCGGGATGTCACGAACGCAGCTCCCATGGCGCGCGATCTTGCGATGGTCTTTCAGAACCTCGCGCTCTTTCCGCATTTGACGGCGCGCGACAACATCGCCTTTCCCCTGCGCCGCCGTGGCAAGGATGAGGCCCACATCACGCAGCGCATCGACGCGCTGACGGATGTGCTGGGGATCGGGCACATCCTGCAAAAGAAACCCGCTGCCCTGTCAGGTGGCGAGCGCCAGCGCGTGGCCATCGGGCGCGCCCTGTCGCGCGACGCGGCGGCCTATATGATGGACGAGCCGATTGCCGCGCTGGATGCGAGGTTGCGTGACGGGATGCGGGTGGAGTTGAAACGTTTGCAGGCCGAGTTGGGTCATACCTTCATTTACGTCACCCATGACTGCGACGAGGCCATGGCCGTCGCGGATACGCTTGCCATTCTGAACGCAGGCAAGATCGAACAGACCGGGCCGCCGGGCGACGTGTACGCCAATCCGGCGGCACTGGCCGTGGCCGAACTGGTTGGCGCGCCGCGTCCTTCGGTCCTGCAAGCCTCAACCGGACCCGAGGGCATTACCTGCGCGCTTGGCACATTCCCCGGTGTCCGGGGAAGAGGCCCGGTGATGATGGCTCTGCGTCCCGAAGCCGTACATTTGACACCGGGTGGCACTGGTCCCGTTCAGGCACCCGTGCGTGACATCGAACGGCTGGGTGCCTTTTCAATCGTGACGGTGGGCACTGCGGACGCCGAGATCCGCGCCATCACCAGTGGCGATACCACGCTGACCCTTGGCATGGAGGTCGGTGTTGATGTGGCTGCTGATGGCATCCTTCTCTTTGCAACTGATACCGGGGTGCGGTTGTGAGCGCTGCGCATGTTGCCATCATCGGGGCCGGGTTGATCGGTCAATCCTGGGCCATCGCTTTTGCACGGGGGGGGTGCACCGTGGCTTTGCATGATCGCGACAGGGACGTGACAGCACAGGCGATGAAGGCGATTCCCGCATCCCTTGATGCCATGGCGACCCTTGGATTGATCCAGAAAGGGGAACCGCATTCCATTTACGCCCGCATCAGGGCGGCCGATCGGCTCGAGGATGCGCTGGCGGGTGCGGTGCATCTACAGGAAAATACCCCTGAAGACCCCCGCATCAAGCGTGAGGTTTTCGCCATGCTGGATGCCGCCGCTGATCCAGAGGCCGTGATCGCAAGCTCCAGTTCCGCGCTTTTGCCGTCGGACTTTGTAACCGGGCTGGCCGGGGCGGCGCGCTGCCTCGTGGCGCACCCCCTCAACCCGCCCCACCTTATCCCCGCGGTCGAGCTTGTCCCGGGTCCGGCGACGACAACTGAAACCATGGCCCGTACCCGTGCGCTGATGTCCGCCATCGGACAAAGCCCGATTGAGACCACCCGCGAGATCGAGGGTTTCATCATGAACCGCCTGCAGGGTGCCTTGCTGGACGAAGCATTTTCACTGGTGGACCGGGGCATCGCAACACCGGGTGATATCGATACCGCCATGCGCGACGGTCTGGCGCGGCGATGGGCCTTCATGGGACCCTTCGAGACGATTGACCTCAACGCGCCCGGCGGCATAGCTGATTTCATGGATCGGTATGGGCAGGCCTATGCCGAAATAGGGCGAGACAGACCATCCCGCCCGGACTGGAAGAGTGCTCTGCAAACGCGCCTGAGCGACCACCGCCGGGCCGCATTGCCCACAAAAGATCGCGCCGATCGCATTCGTTGGCGCGATGCGCGTCTGGCCCATCTCGCCCGCCTTCTTGCTGAAAAGGACCCAGAATGAGTCGCAAGGTTATCGTCACCGCCGCCCTGACCGGGGCAATCCACACACCGGGCATGTCGCCCCACCTGCCCGTCACACCAGAGCAGATCATTGCCGAAGGTCGCCGTGCCGCTCAGGCCGGCGCGGCTATTTTGCACGTGCATGCGCGCCACCCCGAGACCGGACAACCCGATCAATCCATTGCAGGTTTTGGTCGCATCCTGCCCGCCCTCAAGGAAACCGGCGCAGTCATCAACGTCACCACAGGCGGCAGCCCGTTCATGCAGGTGGCTGAACGCGTGGCACCTGCTGCGCACTTCCGCCCTGAACTGGCCTCTCTCAACATGGGGTCGATGAACTTTGGTCTGTACCCGATGCAGGCCCGCTTTCCCGACCTGCCGCAGGAGTGGGAAAATGCGCATCTGGAGGGATCACGCGATCTGGTGTTCCGTAATACCTTTGCTGATATCGAACATGTTCTGGCGGCTTGTTCCCCCAATGGCACGCGGTTCGAGTTCGAATGCTACGACACGGCCCACCTGCGCAACCTGCGCCATATGATCGACCGGGGCCTCGTGACGGGGACACCTTTCGTGCAGACTGTTTTTGGCCTGTTGGGCGGGATTGGCGCGGACCCCGAAGATGTCACCTTGATGCGCGCGGTTGCAGATCGCCACCTGGGCGATGAATACGCATGGTCCGTGCTGGGGGCCGGGGCCGCACAATTGCGTATCGCCGCCATGTCCGCTGCGATGGGGGGGCATGTGCGCGTCGGGCTGGAAGATTCACTTTGGGCCGGGCCGGGGGTTCTCGCGCAAAGTGCGGCAGAGCAGATCGCCGCCGTTGGCAAGGTGCTGGATGGTCTGGGCCTGAGCATGGCCAGCTCGGATGAGGCCCGCGGCATTCTGGGCCTGAAGGGCGCGGAGGATGTGAACTTCTGATGCAGATTTCGGTTCTTGCAGACGTCAAACCCCTGCTGGGAGAGGGCCCGCTCTGGGACACGGAGGGCGAGCGGCTCTGGTTCATTGACAGCCTCGGGTGCCGCATTTTTCGCTGCACCAGTGAAGGTGCGGAAATGCGGGCTTGGACCATACCCTCGGCCATCGGGTCGATGTGCCTGCGGGCGGGTGGCGGGGCAATCGTGGCGCTGACGGACGGGTTTCACGCCTTGGATCTGGACAGTGGAGAGACCCAGCATATCGTCGACCCGGAACCCGACCAACCGAACAACCGCCTGAACGACGGAAAGGTGGATCCGAAGGGACGGTTTCTCTGTGGCTCGATGGACACCGGCGAGGCAGAGCCAACCGGCACTTTCTGGCGTCTGGACGCGGATATGAGCCTGCACGCGCTGGAAAAGGGCATCATTTGTTCCAACGGCCCGTGCTGGTCACCTGACGGGCAGACGCTCTATTTCTCGGATAGTTTTTCAGGTGAAATCTCTGCTTTCGATTACAACGTGGAAACTGGATGCGTTGCCAACCGCAGAACCTTTGCCGCACTGCCGACGGAACGCGGCGGCGCGCCGGATGGGGCGACAGTGGATGGCGAAGGCGGAATCTGGTCGGCATGCGTATTCGATGGCCGGATTTTCCGTTTCATGCCTGACGGAACCGTGGATCGGGTGATCGAGATGCCCGTTTGTAAGGTCACATCGGTTGCCTTCGGCGGTGCAGACCTTGGCACGCTTTACGTGACCTCAATGGCGGAACCGCCTTTGCCAAAATATCCCGGCGATGGCCCGTTGAGGGGCGCCACGTTTCGCATTGATGGGCTGGGTGTGACGGGCCGCCCTGAACCCCGTTTTGCAGGATAAAGGAGACGCAGATGACCAAAACTGCCATCATTACAGGTGCCGCACAGGGCGTGGGTGCGGCCTGTGCCGAGCACCTTGTCGCGCAGGGAACCAAACGCCTGCTGCTGATTGATCGCGACGCCGCGGCGCTGTCTGATACTGCCTCCACACTGAGCGACGCCGGTGCTGAGGTGCAATGTCTGACCATTGATCTGCAAGATGCCGAGGCGTTGATGCGCGACCTGCCGCACGCCATCGCGGGTTTGGGCACAGTTGACGTTCTGGTAAACGCAGCGGGTACCACCGCGCGTGGGGGCCTGACGGACACGACGGCAGAGCTCTTTGATTTTATCTTTCAGATCAATGTACGCGCGCCCCTTTTAACGATGCAATGCGTAACGCCCGCGATGACCAACGGCGGCACCATCGTGAATGTGACGTCCATGCTTGCCCATGGTGGGCCACCGTTTCTGGCCACTTATGCCGCCAGCAAGGCCGCGCTCGTGGCGCTGACAAAAAACACCGCGAACGCGCTGAAGCGCGACCGTATTCGCGTGCATGCGATCAATCTGGGCTGGACCTGGACCCCGGGCGAACAACGCACACAGGTTGACGTACATGGGCTGGCCGAGGATTGGCGCGAGACGGTCGGGGCATCGCAACCTTTCGGGCGGTTGCTGATGCCCGCAGACCCCGCCGCGTTGACGTGTTTTCTCGCCTCTGAGGGGGCCAGCATGATGACCGGCGCGGTTATAGACCTTGATCAGTTTGTAGCAGGCACGGTGGACGATAACCCCGGTAACGGATGAGTTTAGCGACGTTTTTGCACGCCAGATGTCCGGTTTATTGATGGTTCCCAAGGCAATTCAACTTTGTCTTGGGAACCGTAGCTCTGGGAATATCACGCCCCGATGATCGGCAACCGCCTCGGGGTTTGCCCTGTATGAGCGCGCCAGGCATTCCCGACGGCGGCCGAGATTGGGGGTGTCCCGGGTTCCCCGACACCGGTCGGGGCAACCTCGCTTGGCATGATATCAACCATTATCTCGGGCATTTCCTCCAGCCCGAGCACGCGATACGCGCCATAGTTACGCTCGCGTACAGTTCCGCCTGCTTCCAGCGTCAACTGCTCAAACAGGGTCGCACTGAGGCCAAATCCAATGCCGCCTTCCATCTGCGCGCGGATAACATCCGGCGTCACCGCAACACCGCAATCCAAGGCACACCAGACGCGCGTAACATGAGGGGTGCCGTCCCGGTCCTCCACCTCCGCAATCTGTGCAACGAAGCTGCCGAAAGAACGATGCAGCGCCACACCGTAGCGGCGCTCGCCCGTGCCGGGACCGCTCCACTGCGCCATTTCAGCGACACGCTCCAAAACGGCGCGATCGCGCGGACGGTCCTCTGTGATCAGATCAAGCCGACCCTGAACCGGATCACGACCTCCGGCGATCAGAAGTTCGTCGAGGAACGTCTCTGTCGCATAGGCGGTGTGCGTATGCCCCACTGCGCGCCACCATAATACGGGGACACCAGTCTGCATCTGCGCCCAGGACACGCGTCGTGCGGGAAGCGCGTAAGGCAGATCAGTCGACCCTTCATAAGAGGTTCGGTCAAGACCATCGGTCATCAAGGCTTGTTCAAACATGGTTCCAGCCATAATCGATTGATTTGCGACCGTATTATCCCAACCAGTTATGTTACCATCTGCATCAAGACCGCCGCGGAAGCGATGAACCGTAAGCGGTCGATAATACCCTTGGGTCATATCGTCTTCTCGGGTCCACTGTAACTTGTAAGCCCCCGGACCCGCTGCCGCTGCCACATGCGCAAGTTCACTTTCAAAATGACTGGTCGGTGTAGACCGATGCCCGAAACTGCCACCGGCGTACATCGTGTGAATCGATACCGCATCAGGTGCCACGCCTAAAGTCGACGAAAATACCGGTGCCGCAATAGTCGGGATTTGTATCGCAGACCAGACATCAGCCTGTTCGGGTGTCCATTCGATGACGCCGTCCAATGGCTCCATCGCCGCATGCGCAAGATAGGGGAAAATATATTCCGCCTCAAAGGTGCGCTCTGACTGATCAAGCGATGCATCAACGTCACCAATGTTTTCCGCAACGCGGGCCGGACTGCGCGCGGCTTCGAGAAACTGCTCCTCGAGATCGCGAGATGAGCGTGTTTCCGCGTTCGTTTCATCCCATTGCGCAATCAGCGCATCCCTGCCACGCAATGCGGCAAATGTATCCGCGCCGTATACAGCAACGCCGCTCGGAATTTCGCGTACTGCATTCACGCCGGGCACGTCCAATGCAGCTGACGCATCAAGCGACGACAATACAGCGCCAAATTTTGGCGGATGAAGTACGGTCACCACCTGCATGCCTTCCCGCATGACGTCGATGCTGAACGTCGACTGGCCGCGCGCTTTGTCCGCCGCATCAAGTCGGGTTATTCCTTCGGCCCCGATCAGTTTGAAATCGGAGGGGTCTTTCAATTGTACATCTTGTGGCATGGGGAGCGCTGCCGCGCGCTCTGCCAACTCTCCGAAGGTGGCCGTTTGGCCGGTCGTCTCGTTGGTGACGACGCCCGTCGAGACAGAAATGTCACCTGCCGAGATGCCCCATGTCTGCGCTGCGGCTTCCACCAGCAGGGCCCGCGCCGTCGCACCGGCCTCACGCATCGTCATATAGCTGTTCGCAAGGCCCGTAGACCCGCCCGTACCTTGGACCCCAAACGCAAGGTTTGCATATAAGGCTGGATCATCCGGTGCCTGCTCTGCGCGTATCTGGCTCCAATCCGCGTCCATCTCATCGGCGGCGAGGATCGCCAGACCGGTATTCGCACCCTGACCCATTTCCAGATGTTTGATCAGCACTGTAACAACGTTGTCGGGCGACACACGGATGAAAGCATTAGGCGCGAATTTTGCATCAGCCGCTGCAAGGGCCTGTGTGCGCCCTTTGATGGGAAGCGCCATCGCGACGACGAGACCAGTGGCACCAACAAGAAAAGACCGGCGCGAGGGTCCCGGCGATTTTACGGTTGCCTGCAGCTCAACGGGTTTGGTGAATTGCATGATCTAAACCTCCAATGCATCTGAAGCGGCGCGAATGCCTTTGCGAATGCGGGCATAGGTTGCGCATCGACAAATGTTCGCTCCCATTGCCGCGTCAATCTCCTCGTCGGTTGGTTTTGGGGTATTCTCCAGCAATTCAGTTGCGACCAAGACCTGTCCAGACTGACAATAGCCACATTGCGCCACGTTGAGGGTCGTCCATGCTTCCTGCACCGCGCGCGCAGCAGCGCTTTCCACGCCCTCGATCGTTTGAACCTCAGCGCCCGCAACGTCCCCAACGGCTGTCACACAGGACCGAGTGGCAAACCCGTCAAGCATAATGGTACAGGATCCGCACTGCGCTATCCCGCATCCATATTTTGTTCCGGTGAGTTTAAGATGATCCCGCAAAGCCCACAGGAGCGGCATATCGGGATCAACATCCAAGGTCACTGAATTACCGTTTACACTGAAAGTGGTGGGCATGGTTTGCATCCTTTCGAATCCGAAGCGACAGAGATGTCAGAGTAGCACAAAGGTGTGCTGAAATCCGGCAAAGTCAAATTGAGCAACTGCTGGATGTCACGCATGTCCAGAGAGCAGACACCCATCCCGTTTGCACACATGGCGCAGCGTTTTGACGACATTCTGGGTTTCGCAACCGGTAACATGTACTCAACGATCATCCTGCAGCGCAGAAACCGCGAGGGATGACATAATAGTCCTTCCACAGGCGAAAGCTGACGTTTTAGCGCGGCGTGAACGGCTATTTAAAGCCCTTCGACGCGTCTAAAGGCAGCGTTGAAATCAGCGCACAGACAAAACTGACGATATAAGCGACTTAAAACTGTGCTTGTGCCGTCTTTCCCCCGGTTAGCTATTCACATGTTCCCAGACTTTGGAAATCACAACCGATCCTTCACCGACCGAAGAGGCAACCCGCTTGACCGAGTTCGCACGGACATCCCCGACCGCGAAGATGCCTTTGCAGGTGGTTTCGAATGGTGAGGCGGCGTCCTCTCCGGTCAGGACAAAACCGCGCGGATCAAGGGCGCAGTGGCTTTCCAACCAGCCGGTATTGGGGGCGGCACCAACCATAACGAACACCGCAGGCGTATCGAGATTCCATTCCTCGCCGTTTCGGTTGATTGTCAGACCACCCAGATCAGCCTCGCCGTGCAAATCTGTGATCTGTGCCTTGTAGTGGACGGTGATGTTCGGTGTGCTTTCCAAACGCTCCGACAGGTAGCTTGACATCGACGCTGCGAGACTCTCGCCACGAATGAGAACATGAACATGCCGTGCCGTCCGCGACAGGAACATCGCCGCCTGACCGGCCGAGTTCCCGCCGCCAACAATAACCGCCTCGGATGCCTTGCAATACCGGGCCTCCATCTCGGTTGCCGCATAGTAGATGCCGCTCCCTTCAAAATGCTCAAGACGCTCAATCGGCAAGCGGCGGTATTGCACACCCGTGGCAACAACGACTGACTTGGCGCAAAGTTGCTGCCCATTGTTCAGGTGGGCGACAAAGATCCCATCAGGACGCCTTTCAAGATTCTCGACCCGGCGCGGCATCATGAAACGCGTCCCGAACTTCATGGCCTGTATCTCTCCGCGCCAGACGAGGTCAGCACCGGATATACCAGTGGGAAAGCCAAGGTAATTCTCGATCCGGCTGGACGTGCCCGCTTGTCCGCCCACAGCCACATCCTCCACCACGATCGCGGACAAACCCTCTGCACCCGCATAGACGGCGGCGGCAACTCCTGCGGGTCCGCCTCCGACAATCAGCGTATCGACGACCTCGTCTTCTTTCACATCAAGCACGAGGCCCAGAAGCTCAGCAACCTTTTCAGGTGTCGGGTCTTCGACCAGACGGTTGCTTCCAAAAATCACCGCAGGCTCATCTGCAGGTACACCACAAACGCGCGCCTTGGCTTCGGCATCGGCCGAGCCGGGCTCTTGTATCTTGAAGGGGATTTTGTTGCGCGAGGCGAATTCGGCAATCCTGCGGATATTGCGGTCACTATCGACACCAATCAACGTAAGCGAGGTATCACCCGCTTCGATCTGACGGCGGCGACGGGCGGCGAAAACAGTGATGATGATATCGGACATTTCGGGCAAGCCAGACATCAGTTCCAACATCTTCTCACGGGGTACCTGTATGGCCTTGGTTGCCATCGTGGTGCGCATCGGCAGTGAATAGGCACCTCCGTTGAGAAATGCGATCTCACCAACAAACTGCGTTGGCCCAAGTGAAGTCGGCAGATACGCTTTACGCGTGACCGGATCGATAATCTCCATTCCGCCTTCAAGAATATAGGTGAACTTATCCATGGCATCGCCAACCTCGAAGATCACTTCGTCAGCGGGAAAATCAACAACCTCACCAGCAGATCGCAGCGCTTCAACATGCATCTCGGAGAGCGGCGTGCGCGTCATTTCCTGAATATTCGGAGCGAGGCTTTCCATATTGATCTCTCTTTGAATGATGTGGGTGTGAGGTCGTATGACATCTTTTATCGGCGTCAGTTGAATAAATAAGCTAAAACCAGATGATCTCAAGGCGCGCTGCATTACAGGTGGTCAAGCCATACCACGGCCAGACAATCATCCTGTTGGGCCGAACGTTTCAAAGTGGATCATATCGGGTTGAACGCCGGCCGCTTCCAGACCCGAACGGATGCTTGCCAGAAACTGCGCCGGACCACACAACATATAGTGCGCGCCGCTTCCTGCCCCGAGAGACAAAAGAGCCTTGGCGTTGATGCGTCCTGCTACATCAAATTGTTTGCCCAAGGTGTCTTCTGGCTCTGGGCGGCTGTAAAACGTGATTTGCCTCGCAAGCGTTCTGCGCCCCACGAGATCAGCAATCTCTTGAGACATGGCATAATCTTGACCGCCGCGTGCGCCGTGGACAAACCAGACGGGGCGCTCAGTACTTTGTCGCACAACCGCATGCAGCATTGATACCATCGGTGTAAGGCCCACACCGGCACTGACCAACACCAGCGGGCAAGTGCTGCAGGGAATTACAAAGTCACCAGCAGGGGGTGACGCTTGCAGGGTATCTCCGATCTGGACGTCGTCATGCAAAAAGCTAGAGACGAGGCCATGCGGTTCACGCTTGATACTCAGGCGATAGCCGTCTTTGGCATCCGGTGGACCCGACAGCGAATAGGTCCGCTTGGCGGTGCCCGTCTGCCCCGGTATCTGAACCTCGATCGGCAGGTGCTGACCCGCTTCAAAGGGTGCGGCATGCGCGCCATCTGATGGTGCGAGGTAGAAAGAAGTGATTTCATTCGTTTCCCTGACGCGCCGCGTCACGCTAAACTGGCGTGACAGGGTTTCTTGCTTTGCCCACCTTAGCCCAATTGCGCCGGGGCGTTCGACAACGGCGCAGATTTCGATCTCGATGATGCGTCGCGCTTCGGGTTCGTCTGTTGCCGATGGGGCCCATTCGATGTGCGCATGCCCCGTGATGTGCAACAGGCTCCCGGTGTCAAAGTCGACAAACACGATACCGATACGCGGGTCAGCCAAGAGGTTGCCGATGGTATTGAAGAAATTGTTCCCGGCGTAGTCTGGTATCCGCAGACGATCTGGCGCGGTGACTTGTACAAATCCCGAAGGCCCGCCGCGATGCGAGGCATCAAAACCATATGAAGGATGATCCGGATTGCCTTCATGTCCAGAACCGATGAACATCGTATCGGCAGTTTCGATCCACCGGATTTGTGATGGATCGAGAGCCGTGCGATGAACCGCCGGGGACATCGCGTCTTTTGGTGCTCGGCTCCAGACCCGCTGTGAGATGTATTGGGGGCAGTTGCCAAATGACTGGCGGACCTCAACCGACAACCCGCTTGGCGTCGCATGCAACTTTCCGCTGAAACGGTTGCGCCGTCTTGATCCAAGCTCAATGCCAATTGCACCGATCTCGGTCCCTTGTGCCAAGGCCTTGGCCAGCGGATCGCGACTGTCGATGAGCGTGTCCAACATCAGGTGCTGTGCATCGGGCGCGGCAATGAAACCGTCGTCGCCATCCACAAGCGTGACCCACATGCGCCCCTTGTGATCTGCACCCGCCATCACCAGAAATGGCAGGGAGCTATAAAAGTCCCGGTGCTGTTGCGGCAGGTAATCGCGGATAAAACCCCCCGCCCAATCCGCAACATCCTTGGCACCTGCACGGTCTTGGGCCGCCAGCTCTCCTGCATGGAAGGGGTTTACATGGTCAGTCATGATATCAGCCTTTGTTGTGTCACGAAGTGCAGCGACCCTTTGGTTTCAGGACAGTGCGGAAATGGGGGATGCGGCCATGGCCACAAAATTCGGTTGTGCTTCTATCCGTGCCAGCCACGCCCGGATGTGGGGATAAGGGGCGAGATCGACGCCACCCTCAGGTGCGTGGGCGATATAGCTGTACGCCGCGACATCCGCGATGGTGATCGTCCGCGCTGCCAGCCAATCGCGTTGCGCCAGATGTGCATCCATTATTGTGAACAGATCATGCGACTTGCTTACTGCAACCGCATGATCAAGCGCGACACCAAAAACCTTTACAAGCCGCGCAGCACAAGGGCCAGAATAGACGTTGTCCGCCACGATTGTCAGCCAGCGCTGCACTTGGGCAGCGGTTTTGGGGTCTTCTGGCATCCAGGTCGATCCTTTCCCGTAGGTTTGAACCAAATAAACGAGGATCGCGTTGGAATCGGCCAATGTGTAGCCGCCATCGTCAATCGCGGGAACCAGACCAAAAGGGCTTATTCTAAGGTAATCAGGCGCTTTATGCGCGCCGTTCGCCATGTCGAGGTTGATCGTCTCATAAGGGATGCCGAGAAAAGCCAGCATCAGTTCGACGCGGTGGCAATGACCCGACTTCGGGTTCCGATAGAGTTTGACAGGTGTCATTTTGAAATTCCAATCAAGAGAAGGGTTACAAATTAAGGTCGCTCAGACCTGAGTGGGTTTTGCACTGGGGGACGGGTGGCCCGTGAAGTTTCCCGTGCGGTTCATTGATAGATACAACGCGGTGTTCCACATGATCGCCAGACAGCTTTCGATCAGCGCGGCAGACCTTTTCTGTGGCGGTTTCAACTGTGAACGCTGGACGGGGATGGCGGGTCATTTTGTTATCTCGGTTTTTCTGTGTGCTTGAGGACCAAGATATATTAGTTTGCCTTCTGAATGAATGTTCGCAATATGAATTTCATTATTTTGGAAAGTAACTATAATAAGTGAGGAACGCGCTCTGGACCGTCTTCAAACCCTTGAAGTCTTTATCGCCGTCGCCGAAGCACAAAGCTTTGCAGGCGGTGCGCGCCGGTTGGGGCTCAGCGCACCCTCGGCCACGCGCGGCGTCAATGCGCTGGAAGAGCGGCTGCAAACGCGCCTGTTCACACGCACCACCCGTACCGTTCGGCTGACCGATACCGGGCGGGCCTATCTGGATGATGCCCGCGATATTCTTGCGCAACTCCATGCTGCCGATGCGATAGCTGCTGGCGCGGCGACAACACCGACCGGTTGTTTGCGGATCACCTGCTCAAATGAGTTCGGGCGCCTCTATGTGGCCCCGATCCTGACCGAGTATCTGGATCTCTATCCATCGGTGACCGTCGATGTCTTGATGGTCGACCGGATCGTGAACATTGTCGAAGAGGGGTTTGACATAGCAGTGCGCATTGGTGCGCTGCCATCCTCTGGTTTGACGGCGGTGCGCATAGGCGAAGTGCGGCGGGTGATTTGCGCAACACCTGCCTATTTTGAGCAGAACGGAGTGCCAAAACAGCCCGCGGATTTGGTGCATCACAAAATTGTCGCTGCGGCCCCGGTCAGCCCCAGTACGGAGTGGCGGTTTGGCACAGACGCCCAAAACACCGTTCATGTCAGACCAAGGCTGACAGTCAGCAGTGTTGCCACGGCACGGTCTGTCGTGCGCGCAAATTGGGGGTTGTGCAGGGTGTTATCGTATCAGATCGGCCCGGATCTTGAGGCAGGCGTGCTACAAACCGCGTTGGATGAGTATGAGCCCGCGCCGATGCCCATCAATCTGGTTCACACAGAAGGACGCCGGGCACCCGCGAAAGTGCGCGCTTTTCTGGATCTTGCGAAAAAGCGGTTGCGTGCGATCCCCGCTCTTACACCAATGCATAATTCTAGATCTTCGATAGCCTAGCCCGGTCCACAAACAGCATCGCCAGAGCGAGAGCCAAACCACCCCCAGAGATCATGGCGAGAACCACCCACCCCAGACTCGAAACTATAAATCCGGCCGCAAAGGCACAGATGGTCGACACAAACGCAATGATGGTATCATTGGCACCTTGCACCGCCGGTTTTTCTTCTTCGGAAAGCGCTGCGTCCAACATCGCGGTCGCACCGATAAACCCGAGGTTCCATCCAACCCCCAAGACGATCAACGCGCCGTAAAAATGCATCGCGGACAGGCCCAGACCAGCGGCACCCGCGGCCGCGATCATGATAACCAACCCGGTGATGGCGACGCTTGACGCTCCAAAGCGCTTGATCAGAAAGCCGGTGAAAAAGCTGGGAGCAAACATCGCGACAATATGCCAGCGCACGACGTCGCTTGCGGTTTCTTCGCTGAACCCGCAGCCAACCATCGCAATAGGGGTCGGGATCATCAGGAAAACCATGACGCCCTGCGAAAGGGCGGCGATCCCCACGGCGTGCCTGATGGCCGGGCGACGAAGCACGGT
This sequence comes from Roseobacter sp. OBYS 0001, assembly GCF_019654895.1. NCBI lineage: Bacteria > Pseudomonadati > Pseudomonadota > Alphaproteobacteria > Rhodobacterales > Roseobacteraceae > Roseobacter > Roseobacter sp. OBYS 0001. The sequence continues at coordinate 367,661 of NZ_BPES01000002.1, read as the reverse complement.
CAGAGCGGAAAGCCTCCCGGAAGGCTCACGCTTCAAACGCCTCTCTGGTTGCGGCATCCGAACAACGATGAGAGGGATGAGGCCGAGCACTGCAATCACGCCGGTCGCCACATATGCGCCAGCGAAAGGGATGGGTGTGAGCACGTCTTTCGCGACAATGAATACTTGCGGTCCAGCCACTGCCGCGATCAAAAGCGAACTCAGCATCAACGAGATTGCAACCGGTCGCCAGTCCCGATCAACGGCCTCGCTTCCGGCGAAACGAAAATACTGGAACGCAGCCCAGCCGGCCCCCATCAAAAAATGTGCCACGCAAAGCAGGGTAAAGTTTTGAAAATAGAGAGCTTGGGTGGCTATGACTGCACCAGTCAGCGTCATTAAACCGCCGAGCGCAAATCCAGCGCGCCGCCCCATGAGAAGCGAAAATGGCGCTGCGGCGATCATGCCAGCCAATGTCTGGATTGATGCTGGCACAGTCGCGAGGTTCGGGCTTGGTGCCAACATCAGCCCCGCAAGCCCTCCGAGGATCAATTGAATAGGAAACGCCGCGCCAAGGATTGTGTTGGCAATCAATAAACCCGCGAAATTACGATTGAAAAGAACGGATACTACGGACACGAACGGCAGGGCCTTTAATGGACTTCTGTGTGATAGATTATAGGGCGATCCGCGGCATCTTCAGCGCAGCGCGCCGAAATTCGCTTTGAACAGACATCCACGCCCATGCTCAGGACTGAGGGGATAAGCAGAACGGGCATTCCCAAACGAAATGCGCCCGGGTTGCCCATAAGCGGCAAAAGGATCACGTGTCAGTATAAAAGCGGAAGCGTTTCAACCTTCATCTGGCCAGCCGCTGCGCTTCTCTTTTCAAGGCCGCGCTGACATGGCCGCGCAGCCAGTCGTTCAGCTGAGCCGCCAGCGCGGTTCCGTCTGGCTCTCTGCGGGCGACGATGGTCCCGGCCAGATACCAGTTCTGCTCCAGTCGAACCACAACCGCGCCACCCGAATTTCCCCTGATCACGTGACACTCAGACGTGAGAAGCCCTTGGGGCGTTAGCGGATAAAGAGCGCAATCAAAGCGACCGTGAAGACGTGGACCAGTGTCATTCTGATACCCTAGAAATACAGCCTCTTGTGGCAAATGCCGCTGGGCAGGCACGAGCAGCACCGGGCTTACCACATCCCGCGCAATAGGACGGCTCAAACGAACGACGGCCACGTCGAACCGGTATTTGTCTGAGCCAGTCGCATCTGCCCAATCTGGATGGCGGATAATGTCAATCGACCCGCTGCTTGCGACAAATCGGGTCCCATCCTGACCGGCAAAGAAACGCAGGCTGTCGAGCAACCCTTCTTTCTGGGTGGTACAATGTGCTGCGGTGATGATCAAATCCGGCGCGACCAATGTTCCGCTGCAACTTGACCCGCCTTCGGTTCCTTGCGCAATCACGGCGCCCACTGCGGTCCAATCTGACCGGGTCGACCCGTCAACCACTGGCAAGCCCTCACTCAACGCAAGGGTCGTGAGGCAAACGGAAACGACAAATCCGCAAAACAGCGTTTTTAAAAATGGCAATGTGCCCGTCCTCCTAAATGGTCCTGACACTGCCAAGCGGTTTTGCGTTTCAAACCGGAAGCCAAGAACGCGTTTCCTGCTTTGTTGCAACTGTAGATAAAGTGAAGTTTCAAAAATCTGTCCTTGCCGTTTGCTTGGGGACTTTTCTTTTCTGGTTCTGCTGAATTGTTGATATCTGAGCCAAATCCGGCTCAAGTCGTATGTCTCAAACCGTCCTTTCGAACAAGTTTACAGCACAGAAAAATTCGTTGCGAACGCCGGTTTAATGGTTCTGGAAAGGGCTTCAGATGATTGACCTGAGCAGTCCATCAACCCGGGCGTTTACCCGCGCGCACTGGGGCTGAGAGGTGATTTTTTGGGCAAGGTCTAGTCTTGCAGCACTGCCATACTGTCGCTGTCCCAGCCAATCCAGACGGGGTCCGACCCGACGGCTTGACCTGTTTCCGCATCCACGAAAGCGCGCAGGGTCGCCCCTTCGGTCTCTTCGATGATCAGGTCGAGCGCCATGCGGCTGCCCAGAAAGGTTTTACCGACAACCTTGCCCTGTACGGCGTTGGCTGAATCCGGTCGCGCCGCGTGGAACCCCAGTTTTTCCAGCCGGACGGAAGCGGTTATGTCATCGCCCGTTTTCAGCGGCCCGGCTGGTGCATGACCGCTGAGCGTGTGGCCGAACCAGTCCATTACGATCCTGTCGCCCTCGCGCCCGCGCATCTGACCGGAAAGCAGGTTCGTCTCTCCGATGAATTCTGCCACGAAGCGGGTTGCGGGGTGAAAATACAGCTCTTCGGGAGTGCCGTCTTGCTCAACGCGGCCCTTGTTCATCACCACGATACGGTCGGACATGGTCAACGCTTCCTCCTGATCGTGGGTGACAAAGAAGAACGTCTTATGCGTGCGCCGCTGAATCGATTTCAGTTCCTGTTGAACCTGCCCGCGCAGTTTGGCATCCAGCGCGCCCAAGGGTTCGTCCAGCAGCAAAAGGGCCGGATCAGGCGCAAGCGCGCGGGCAAGCGCCACCCGCTGTCGCTGCCCACCCGAAAGCTGGCCGGGATAGCGATCCCCAAATCCATCCAGTTCGAGAAAGGCCATGATCTCGTCCTGACGGCGTTTGATATTCGCCTTATCCATGCCCTTCAGCTCAAGCCCGAAGGAAATATTCTGCCGCACGGTCATATGGGGAAAAAGCGCATAGTCCTGAAACACCATGTTGACGTGGCGCTTTTCGGGCGGTTGCGTGGTCACATCCTCACCGTCCAGAATGACGCGGCCTTTGTCGGGTCGTTCAAACCCGCCAAGGATACGCAGCGTCGTTGACTTGCCACAGCCCGAGGGGCCAAGAAACGTCACGAACTCGCCGCGCGCGATGTCCAGCGTCAGATTATCCAGCGCAACGGTATCGCCAAAGCTCTTGGAAATACCTTCGATGCGGACAAGGGGGTGTGCGTCGCTCATGGATTTGTATCCCTGTTCATGCGGCGGGTGAAGCGTTCTGCCCAGATGCCAATGGCGGCTGTCAGGACCAGCGCAACCGTTGCGATGGCGTTGATCTCAGGCGACATGCCCGACCTCAACATGGCGAAAATCAGAACTGGCAGCGTTGGTTCGTAGCCCCCGAGGAAAAACGACCGTACGAAATCATCAAAGCTGAGCAGCAAGCAAAAGATACTGGCCCCTAGGATCGCGGGGATCAGGTATGGTACGGTGATGCGCAAAAAGGCGATGATCGGGTCAGCCCCCAGATCGCGCGCCGCCTCAATCTGGCTTTTAGGCAGGGTCGACAGCCGCGCCATGACAACCAGCACCACAAAGGGCACGTTATGCACCGCATGTGCCCAGATAATCGCGCCCATCCCTGGCTCGATCCCCAGCCAGCGGGCATAGATGCGAAAGGCGATGGCGGAGATGATACCCGGCACGAGGGCTGGCAGCAACGTGAGGCCAAAGACAGCCGCCCGGCCCATAAACTTGCGCCCCTCCAGCAGCACGGCGATCCATGTGCCCACCACAATAGAGATCAACGTCGACAGGATCGCAATGGTCACCGAATACCCCAAAGTGGAGAGCAGTTCAGCATCGGCAAAGACGCCCAAATACCAATCCAGTGTCCAGGATCGGATGGGAAACCCGATGAATTTGCTGTCCTTGAACCCCATCAGGATCATCAAAAGCAGCGGCACAAACACATAGAGCACAAAGGCCCAATAGATGCAGGACAACAGGATGCGATTGCCGCGGTTCATTTGGTGTCTCCCTTGCGCAGCGCATACATCAGCTTTTGGAACACAGCCGTGAGCACGATCGCACCCGCAAACATGATGGTGGCAAAGGCAGCGCCCGTGGGCCATTCATCCCCCGCCACGTGGAAGAACCCCGCAATGGTTTGTGCAAAGACGGTGGTGGACGGCCCGCCCAACAGCACCGGCGTGGCGTAAAACCCGGTCGAGATCAGGAACACCAGCGTGCAGCCCGACGATATCCCCTCAAGTGTCAGGGGCAATGTCACGCGGCGAAAGCGGGTCCACGCCCCTGCACCGAGGTCAGCGGCGGCTTCGTTATAGCTGTTGGGCAGTTTTTCCAGCGCGGAATAAAGCGGCAAAAGCATGTATAGGGCAGTCAGATAAACGATGCCGACCCCCATGGAAAAGCTGGTGTACATGAAAGGGATAGGCCGGTCGATCAGGCCAAACCACTGCAACACCAGATTAACCGCACCGGTATTGCCCAACAGGATCATGATCGCATAGGTGCGCACGATCTCCCCCACCCAGAATGGAATAAGAAGCAATAATAACAATAACATCCGGTTCTTGCGACTGACGTGACGCGCAAGGAAATAGGCCACCGGATAGGTCAGGATCAGCGTGCAAAAGGTAAAAACCGCCGCAAAGCTCAGCGTGCGAAAGAAGGGTTGCCAGAAAATCTGATCGCCGAAAAAGCGCGCGTAATTGTCCAGCGTGAAGCTCTGTTCGACGCCGGGGGCGACGGGGTAGGCATCCAACAGGCTGACGCGCAGCATCTGCACCATCGGACCCAAATGCTGCGTCAAAACCCAAAGGATCGGAAAAGCTGCCAGAATGATGAACTGCCGCCGGGGCGATGCCGTGGCGATGCCCATCACCGTGCGATAAGCCGTCCAGCCAGAAAGACGCCCCCAGAACGTGCGATCGCCCCCGTTTTGCGGGATGCTGCCTTGGGCCGCGGCCTCGTTGCGCATGGACAGGTTCCTTTGGTGGAAAAGTTCAGGGTCCCCGCCCGCCGGAAAGGGGCGCGCGGGGAGAAGTTAGCGCAAGATCAGGCGGCTTTGACCGCTTCGACGGCCGGATCAACCAGTTCGTATTTCATCTTGTTCGCCTCGGCGCGGAAGAACTGCAATCTGGCCAGTTCCTCATCCGGGAAGGCCGTTGATTTCTTTTCCAGATCCGTGAGGTGGTTCGATGCATCCTTGTAGGTCGAAATAAAGCCCGATGCCTTGGTCATGGCCGCGCCAATCTCGGGCGAGGCGAGGATCGCATTGATGAACGTATAGGCGTTGTCCACATTCGGCGCGTTGTTGGCGATATTATAGGTATAGACAAAGCCGTAGGACCCTTCCTCGGGGATGGTCATCGCCAGCGGGAAGCCATCGTTGATCAAGGCCGCCGCAGGGCCGTTCCAGCTGTGACCAAGCGCGATGTCCTGATTGACGAACATCTGCTGAATTTCGGCACCGCTGTCGTAGTATTTGCGCACCAGCGGTTTATGCTCGATCAGGAATTGCTTGGCCTCTTCGACGATGGCGGCGGCTTTTTCCGGATCGTCCATATAGGCGACCATATTACCGTCATAGCCCATCTTGAGCATGATGATCGACATCATGTCCTGAATGATATAGGCGGTTTGACCTTTGAATTTCTCGGAGAACAGAGCGTTCCAGCTTTTGACTTCATCCGCGCTCACCAGATCGGTGTTGTAGGACAGAACCTCCATGCCCGACAGGATCGGCGCGCCCCATTTGTTGCCGTTGATCGTGGCCCAGTCGCTTTCGGAGAACGTCGGGTTGATGTTGCCCCAATTCGCCAGACGGTCGGTATCCAACGGTGCCAGCAATTCGCTGTCGATGAACTGCAGGAACCGGTGCCCGGCAACCGTCATGATATCGACCGTCGGGTTCGGGGCTTCGGCGGCCAGCAAGTTGAACTGCTTGCCCTGATCGTCCACGAGGCGGACGTTGACCTTGATGCCGGTTTCAGCTTCGAACTGGTCCTTGAAGGCGGCGGGCACAAAATCGTTATAGGTCCAGATGTTGACCTCCCCGCCCGAAGCGGATGCACGGCGCAGATACGCCGGGCTGGCAAGCGCCACACCCGTCATCGCAGCAGTGCCCAGAAAGCGGCGGCGGTCGTAAATCAGTTTCGTCATGTCTCAGGTCTCCTTGTTGGGTGAAGTGATTTCCGCATCGTTTATTATTGTGGCACCGATGGTGCCGTCCCGAGCAGGCCGCTACGGGCGGCCTGCGTCAGGTCATCAAGGGTAAACTTATCCAGCTCCAGTGCTGCCAAAAGCGCATTCTCCTTGCTGAAATCACGGGCGTACATGGCGGAAAATATCGCGATCCCCGCCTCGTGCAGCGGCGCAGGTGTCCCGGCAAGCTGGCCCAGAACAGCGGTCAGTTGCAACCCATAGGGCACATCTTCGGTCACATATCGACTGTCGGCACTGGCAGGTCCGGTGCCGCCATTGCCCTGCGCGTGCATCTGTTGGTTCATCTCGGAAATCGAGGCCACGGGCACATGAAAACTCAGATGGAAGTGCTCGAATATGGTCTTGACCTGCAACCCCAGCGCCTCGGCAATGGCAAGCCGTTCCAGATCAAGCTGCTCCAGCAACCGCCCCACGGTTGGGGTCACATTCTGGCCCTGGCTCCATGTCTCGCCCCGCTCCATCCGGGTGATGTTGCCAAGGGCGATGCCCATGTGGTTTTGCGGGTTGAGGTTGGACAGGGAGATCGCCAGCAACCCGTCGCGCTGCTGGAACCGGTCGCCGAAAAGACGTTTGCACTCATCAAGGGCGCGGTCCGACTGCGTGTCAGGCACGGTGCAAAGATCAACGCGTTTGCGCACGGTATTGACCTGCACGGCACTGCCGGTCTGCCGCCTGCCGGTCACGACCGTCGTCCCCCATGCGGTAATGGGCGCTTTGATGCCGCGCGCCGCCAGCAGTTGCATCATATAGACCGCCCCCAGGGATGCATGGGAGGAAATGATGACATGCTGTCCGTCGCGGATATGCGGTGCCAGCGCGTCCATGACCGCCTTGTGCCCATAGGCGGGCAGGGCCAGCAGCAGAATGTCGTTTTCCCGCGCCAGTTCCGCGGCAGAACCCGCGATGCGCGGTTCGAACGTGACCTCAATTGCGCCCGAAGCCTGCAGTGGTGCAGTTTTCAGCGCCTCGGTCCCGGCACCGGAAGGGGACCAGAGCATCGGATCATGCCCCTGTTCATGCAACAATGCAGCGGTGCCAAAGGCAACCGAACCTGCCCCGGCGATCCCTATGCGTACCGCGTCGCTCATGCGTCCTCCGTCTTGCGCACAGGATCACCGAGCACGTGCATCAAACGGTTGGCCCAACCAAAAAGAGCCGCCGACAGGATCAGATCAAGGATTTCCGCATCCGACAAACCGGCCTGCCGCAACGCCTCCATATCCGCCGCGCCGGCGGTGGGTGGTGCCTCTGCTGACTTGCGGGCGAAGTCGAATATCGCCCGGTCTCTGGGATTCAGATCGGCCTTTTCGCCTGCGGCGAACAGGGCATCCGTTGTCGTCGTGTCTTTCTCGATCTTGGCATGACGATCCGCATGCACAGCCGCACAATAGATGCAGCGGTTGACCATGGATGCCGCCAGCGCGCCCAACTCGCGTTCCGAGCGCGACAGCCCGCCAGCGTCATACATGATCGCGTTGAACAAAGGCGAACGCACCTTGAGGCTTTCCACGTCATGCGCCAGCGTCAGCACATAATCCGACACTTTGGTATTTGACGGTGTGACCTGAAGCGCCTCAAGCTGTTCCGGTGTGGCGTCGGCCAGTTTGACCGGCGTCAGGCGTGGCTGCCAATGGGGGACATTGCGGGTGAATTTATGAATGACACGGGCCATCACGCGGCCCCTTGCATCAAACGCAACCCGGCGATGAGGCGGGTTTGATAGGCCAGAAACGCCACCAGTTCACAAAGCCGCACGATATCCGCATCCTCAACGCCTGCCGTCTGCAAGCCGGAAACATCCTCAGCCGCAATATCGCGGGTCTGATTGGCGACCTTGTCGACAAAGGCCAGAACGGCGGACAGTCCCTGCGCCGCCCCGGTTTCAGTCGGATCAGCCAGCGCGGCCTTGTCCCCTGCCTTTGCAAGGTAGTGGGACGCCAGCGCATCATCCTCCGCCAACCTTGCAACCCGCGCCGCCAATGCCGCCCGCAGATCGTGGCCAAAAGCACCGGCATCGCGCGGGCGTAAAACCGCATCCTCGGCGGCCTGCGTCATTTCGATGATGTTGTGCCGACCGCTGATCGCTTCGGCAGTCTTACCACCGACCTCAACACCCGCCACGCGCAGGCTGGTCGTTTCGAATATGCTCATGCAACGCGCCCTTTTTGCGGCTCTGGGTGGGCATCGAGGGGGGTTGCCTCCCACTCGTCGCCTTTCAGTTCAGGCGTGTCGTAAGCCTGCATGCCCTCCCAATGCGCCTCGATATCCTCGGCATATAGCTTTGCCGCCACGGCGCGCGACAACCAGGCAGCACCCTCGCTGATACCGGGAATATCGCCGCTGACCTTACCCAGACTGGCCGAAGCCCCGTAGTTGAAACAATAGACGTTGGCGAGCCATGGGGCCGTGCCGGGCTGTTTTTCGCGAAACGTAAAGTCCGGGTTCAAATAGGGGAAACGGCCAAGATCACCTGATTTTTCATCCTCCGGCGGAGTGTAGACGTCCTGCCACAGCAGGATGTCACCCGCTGTGTCCCCGAATTCGCGCCGCGCCATGGGGTCGATCACAAATCCCGTGCCCAGAATGACGAAATCCGCTTCGTAAAAGGTGCCATCGGCGAAATGAATGATCGCTCCGTCGCCCTGTGGGTCGATCCGGGTCGTGGCCTTGCCGAAATGGAAATAGGCGTTGTCATGGCGGCTGACACGTAGGGTTGAGCCGTGCGGCGGCGGGGTCTGTGTCGCAAAGCTGTATTGCATGAAGCGCCAACGCCATTCATCGGGCAGATCGGCAAACCCCGCTGTGAACCCAAAACTGCCGATCCCCATCATCTTGTTGATCGTCGGCATTTCCTTGCGGCGGATCAGGTGGCGCACTTCGGCAGCCCCATGCTCCAGCGCTTCGGCGGCGTTGTCCACGGCAGAAGCCCCGACACCGATAACCGCGACCCGCTTGCCCGCAAGCCGGGTAAAGTCGATTTCATCCGCACTATGCGCCCAAAGATGGCCCGGCAGGTGCTTGATGAAGTCAGGGATATTAGGCCCCCCCGTCCCATCCCGACCCGTCGCAAAGATCAGTTTGCGGGTCAGGATCGTTGGTGTTTCGGCCCCTTTGACGGTGAGGCGCAGCAAATCGCCCTCTGGCTCCACATGATCAACCGAGATGCCGTTTTCCACCGGAACCTCCAGCACGGTGCGATACCATTGCAGATAGGCCATCCACATTGGTCGCGGAATTTTATCCAGCGCATCCCATTTCGCGGCCCCAAATTGCGCGCGATACCATGCCTGAAACGTCAAGGCGCCGTGCCCGAATGCAGGACCGGTCAGCATCTTGGGCGAGCGCAGCGTCTCCATCCGCGCATAGCTAAGCCATGGACCTTCGCGCCCGGTCTCTGCCCGGTCAAGAACACGCACATTCTGGATGCCGCCCGTCGCCAGCCCCAGCCACGCGACCATGCCACACATCCCACCGCCGATGATGACCACATCGGTGACGCCCTCGCGCTGCGGCACCCAAGCTTTGCCGGGATAGCACAAAAACGCCAGATCTTCCTTGATCCGACCTTCAAGTGCGGGCAAACCCATGGCGTCGATTGGCGAGAAATCCTTAACCGTCATAGCCCTCTTCCTGCAAAAGTCCTGTCATTTCAGCATCAAACCGACTGCTCTGTCCAGATCGGATGCAGCTCGTCGATGCGAAAAGCGTGTATGTGGCGGTGCTGCGCGCCATAGGCGGGCACCTGTTGTAGATGCGGATGATCGTCTGGCAATTCCGGATGGCTGTGCGCCAGATCCAGAGGATCATCCACAGGCCACACCCGAAGCGCAATCAATGTCAGAACGATCGATATCAATGAAAGATACAAAAGAGCCGTTTCGAGCGACAGCAAGCTACCCAACCAGCCGGCCAACGGATAGGCAATCAGCCACCCGGCATGGCTGGCAGAAAACTGAGCAGCAAATACCGAAGCGCGATCCTTTTGAGCCGCAGACTTGGTGATCACCAAACCGCCGGGTGTCAGCACGAGGGACGATGCCACACCAAAGGCCACCCAGACCGCGCCCAGAAACGGCATTTGCGGCGCGGGCAGGAGTGAAAAGGCGACACCAACACCCGCAAAACCCAATGCCCCTAGGATCATCGCCCGGCGTTCGCTGATGCGGGTCAGCAATCTCGGTACGGTGACAGCCCCCAAAGCTGCACCAGCGCCGTAACAGGCCATCAGGATGGGAAAGTAATGTTCGGAATCGCCCAGTCGCGTGCCCGCATAAACCACGGAGTTGACCAGCACCCATGCCATGGACAGGGAGAGCGACAGGTTCAACAGAAATAATCCCCGTAGACGCGGTGTGTGACAGTAGATCCAAAACCCATGGCCGACCCGTTTCAGGAACGGCCCTTTGCGGGGGGCTTGTGTGCCGGTTGGAAAGCGTGTCAGCAACAGCGCCAGCACAGAACCTGCAAAAGCAAGTGCAGCGGCGTAAAACAGAGCCTCCCCCGCCACGATCTTGAGCATGACCGCTGCAATGACCGGGCTCATGACGGCTTCCGTCGTGTAGGCGACGCGCGACCACGCCAGCGCTTTGGTATAGGCGGCCTCCTGAGGCAAAATGTCCGGGATCACCGATTGGAACAGCGGCGTGAACCCAGCGGCCAGCACGAAAAACGCAAAGGCCAGCGTGGCGACTTGCCAAGGTTGCGTGACAAAGGCCATGGGCAAGAGCAACAGCAGACGCCCCATGTCCAGCGATACCATTGCGCGCTTGCGCGACACCCCTGATAACAGGGTTTCTGCAAGCGGCGCGAGCATGACATAGGCCACCATTTTCAGCGCCAGCAGCAGCCCCAGAATTTGCCCGCCCGCAACGGCGCCGCCAATCCGAAACGCCGCAAGCGACAGCGCGACCGTGAGCAACCCGACCCCGATCAAGGAGCAGATCTGCGCGGCGAATAGTCGACGAAACGTCGGGCTGGATAGCGGGCTGCTCAAGACGTGAAATCCCTTCGGGTGTACGGGCCAGCATAGAAGTTAACGTCGTGGGATCAACATGATAGTGGCAGCGCAAGTGTCCCGCAGCCCCGCTGGATCCGTTGCGCAAAAAGAGGCATTTGGCCGCCAGTCCCTTGATCTTGCTCAATTACGGCGCGTTTCAATCGTGTAGATTGAAGGCATGACACAGGAACACGGACACAGCCCGACAGAAATAGCCCAGCGCCTTTCGATAGGTCAGCGCGCGGGGCACCTCAAGGATATGATCTACGGCGGCATTGATGGGGCGGTCACGACCTTCGCCATCGTCGCCGGGGTCGCAGGGGCAGGGCTGTCGCACCACATTATCGTGGCTCTGGGTGTGGCGAACATCATCGCTGACGGCTTTTCAATGGCGGCCAGCAACTATTCAGGCACCAAGGCGGAACTTGATGACCGAAAACGCATTGTTCAGGTCGAAGAGCGCCACATCGAACAACACCCCGAAGGTGAATTGGAAGAATTGCGTCAGATCCTGCAATTGCGCGGCCTGTCCGGCACCGTGCTTGAAGAGGCCACGACGGCTATTTCCCAAAGCAAGACGAATTGGATTGGCCTGATGCTGACGGATGAATACGGGCTGTCGCGTGTTGAACCGGAACCGATGAAAGCAGCGCTGGCAACATTCGCGGCCTTTCTCGTGGCCGGCAGTATTCCCCTGATCCCTTTCCTGCTGAACCTTGATGCGGCTTTTTCGATTTCAATTTATGCGACTTTGTTGACGTTCTTTCTGATTGGCACCGGAAAAAGCAGGTGGTCTTTGTCAAAATGGTGGAAATCAGGGCTTGAGACGCTGTTGATAGGCGGCGTCGCGGCATTGCTCGCGTTCTCGGTCGGGAGCCTTTTTCACCCCGGATAACGCGGGATTATCCATGGGTTAGCGGCACATTTTCTTGATGCCCGTCGCGATTGAACTGTTCGCTGCGACAGTATCCGCGACCAGCGTTTGCGCGACCGCCATCAGATCATCCGGTGCAACGATCCGGTCGATCAATCCGAATGCCAGCGCCTCATCCGCTGCGATCTTTTGACCGCCCATCAGGATCAGCTTGGCCCGCGACGGCCCGATCAGGGCAGCCAGCCGACCCGGATCGCTCGGTTGCGGTAAAAACCCCAGTTTCATGACCGGGTAGAAGAATTTCGCACTTGGCACGGCGATACGCAGATCACAGGCCAGCGCCATACCAAAGGCGCCACCGGCCAGCGTTCCGTTCAGCGCAGCCACCGATAACCCCGGCAGACTTGCAACAGCCTGCGATAGTTCTTCCCACAGCGGCGATGTGGCCAGACCGGCGCGCGCAGCTTCCAGATCAGCCCCCGCGCTAAAGACTTTACCTCTGCCCGACAGGATCACGGCGCGCGCTGTCTGTGCGGCGCGCATCGTGTCCCTGAGATCGACCAACATCTGCTCAGTCAGGGAATTCGCTTTTTCAGGGCGGTTCAGCGTGATGGTCCAGATGTCGCCCGTGCGATCAACATCAATCATGTCAAACCGACCTTCCGGCGGATGCCCTCGTCGCGCAGCGATATTTCGCGCCCACACCATTCATCCGCCTCGGCGCTGCACATCCACAACAGGGCGCGGGCGGGCCAGTCGGCGGGGATATGAACCTCCCACTCCAGTTGGCTGACCGGGTTTATGCCGCTCGATTTGATCTCACGCTGCATTTGCGTGGCGACAGTGCCGGGCGACAGGCCCATGGCCCGGATACCGTGCTGCGATTCCTCATGATCGAGACAACGGGTCAGCATATGCGCCCCGGCTTTCGAGGTGCAGTAATGGCTCCAGGCTTCGACCGGCCCATGCGCGGCACCCGAACTGATGGTGATGATGGTCCCGCCGCCTGCGGGCTTCATAACCTGCAAAGCGGCATGCATACCGTAGAAAACACCCTTCAGGTTCACATCAATGACGTCAGCCCAGGCATCCGGCTCAGCCTCCGCCAGATGGGAAATCGGTTCGATCGCCCCCGCATTGTTGATCAGAACATCGAGACTGCCGAACATTTCTTGTGTCGCGGCAACGGCCTTGGCCATGTCACTGTAGCGCGCGACATTGCAGGGGATGGCAACTGCCCGCTCCCCAATTTCGCCAGCCAGATCCGCAATCTGTTGCTGACTGCGGGCCAAAAGGGCGACATTGGCCCCCGCTTGCGCGAAAACGCGGGCCGCTTCGGCGCCAATCCCGCGACTCGCCCCCGTGATCATCACCGTTTTTCCTGTCATATTCATGTTACCGCACCTCCACTCAGGTTGTTATTGCTGTGGTAAACCCCCAACTGTTAAGCGTCCAGCCCATCGGCTCTTGACCATCGCAGGACGTTGGCAGACCATGCGCGCTTAACCGTGTAAAAAGGATCGCTTTATGCCCCGTATCATGCGCCGTTTTATGGCGAGCACTGCCCTTGTTCTGATCGCACCCGCCGCCTTTGCGGAGCTTTCAGCAGATGACGTCTGGAGTGATTGGAAAACCTATATCAGCGGTCTTGGGTATTCCGTGACCGGGCAGGAAACGCGCGCGGGCGATGTGTTGACCGTCACCGGTGTGGCGATCACAAGCGGTGATGCAAGCCTTGGCGGCGGCAGCATTTCAATGGATCGGGTCGTGCTTACGGAACGTGCCGATGGCACGGTGACGGTTGCCCTGCCCACAGTGATGCCATTTGAGATGGCGACCCCGAACGACACCGGCAGCATCACCCGCGTTTCTGCGGACTACCGACAAACCGGCCTGAGCATCGTGGCGTCAGGCACCCCGAATGACCTGCAGTATGACTATTCAGCGCAGACGGTTTCACTGGAATCAACCGGTTTTGAAGTGAATGGGCAGGTTTTGCCCGCGCAGAGCAATGCGTTTGTGATCACTTTGGATGATATCTCAGGTACGACAGATATGGTGCTGGATGCCCATCGGCGATACACGCAGGATATGGAAATTGGCGCGGCGCGCTACGCGCTCAAAGCGAGCGATGCCGCCTCTGGCGGTAGCAGCGACATGTCAGGGCAGATGCAGTCCTTGACATTTGATGGGCAAAGCACCCTGCCCCTGCGTGCCGTTGATACAAACAACGTCGAGGCGATGCTTGCTGCAGGATTCACGGCCGGTGGGACGTTTAACTACGCCGCAAACGCGCTGACTCTGAATGTCACGTCGCCGACTGGGCCATCGGATGCATCGGTGATCAGTCAGTCAGGTCGCATCGGCGTGACACTGGGTCAGGACGGGCTTACCTATGATGCGGCACAAGACGACATGCAGGTGGAAATGACCTCGCCTCAGTTCCCGCTGCCGATCAATTTCAACGTGGCCCAGACAGCGATGAACATCGCGATGCCCATTCGCAAATCCGAGGCACCGGACGATTTTGCACTGGGCTTTACGCTTGATGGCTTCACCATGTCCGACATGCTCTGGGGGCTTTTTGATCCCGGCGGGCAACTGCCCCGTGACCCTGCGACCATCGCGCTTGACCTGGCCGGGAAGGCGCGTTTGATGTTCAACTTCCTCGACCCGTCAGTGGCCGCTGAGATCGACCCCGGCGCGGCACCGGCTGAAATCGACAAGCTCGACATCAACCGTATGCAGATCACAGTCGCTGGCGCGGAATTGGTCGGCAACGGCGCGTTTGAGTTCGACAATAGCGCGGAGGGTGCACCCAAGCCTGAGGGGGCGGTTGATCTGACCCTGACGGGTGCAAATGGGTTGATCGACAAACTGGTGGCGGGCGGCTTGTTGCCCGAGGAACAGGCCATGGGTGCACGTATGATGATGGGCTTGCTTGCGGTGCCCGGAAACGCGCCGGATACGCTCAACTCAAAGATCGAAATCAACGATCAGGGCCATGTGATGGCAAACGGGCAGCGCATCCAGTAACCACGCAGACGCGGTTTTTGAGCGCAGCCCTTGCAGAGGGGGAGCGAGGCCGCTACCTCAAACCCACCTCTAACGGAGCATATGATGACGCAGGCCCTCAGCGATCTGAACGAACAACTCTTGCAGGCTGCCCGGCGCGCGGGGGCTGATGATGCCGATGCGATGGCCGTGCGGGGCACGTCCCTTGGCATCGAAGTGCGCCACGGCGCGTTGGAACAGGCTGAACGTTCGGAAGGCATCGACATTGGTCTGCGCGTCTTTCTCGGCCAGCGCAGCGCGATTGTCTCGGCCTCCGACACACGTTCGGATACGCTTGAAGATATGGCCGAGCGGGCCGTTGCCATGGCAAAAGAAGCCCCCGAAGACCCCTGCGCCGGACTTGCCGACGCCGATCAGATCACCCAAGGCTACGACATCGCCGCCTTGGAATTATATGACCCCACACCGGAACCATCGCCTGCCGCGCTGCAAGAGGACGCAGCCCGCGCCGAGGCCGCAGCCCTTGGCAACCCGCAAGTCAGTCAGGTGCAATCCGCCTCCGCCGGGTATTCATCGCGCGAGGTGCATTTTGCGGCCACCAACGGATTTCGGGGGGGCTATGCGCGCACCGACCGCGGCCTGTCCTGCGTCGCCATCTGCGGCACCGGCACCGAGATGGAGCGGGATTACGATGGCGACAGCCGGATTTTTCAATCGGACCTGCGCAGCCCTGAGGACATCGGCACCCGCGCCGCTGCGCGCACTGTTGAACGCGCAGGCGCGCGCAAGCCCCCGACCGGCAGCTATCCGGTTCTGTTCGACGAACGTGTTTCCTCAACGCTGATTGGTCACTTGTTGATGGCGGCGAATGGATCCTCCGTGGCGCGGGGTGCGTCCTGGCTGCGCGACGCGAAAGGCGAGCAGGTTCTGCCATCAGGCATCAGCTTGCATGAGTTGCCCCACAGGCCCCGCACCTCTGGCTCCCGCCCCTTTGATGCCGAAGGATTGCCAACCAAGGCGCGTGACATCGTGGCAGATGGTGTGCTGACCGGCTGGACCATGGACCTTGCAACGGCGCGCAAACTGGGCATTTCCTCGACAGGGAACGCCGCGCGCAGTGCCTCTTCGGGGCCAAGCCCCACAACGTGGAATGTCACACTCACCCAAGGGGATCAAAGCCGCGCAGACCTGATTGCCGACATGGGCACGGGCCTGCTGGTCACCTCGATGATCGGCTCGACGATCAATTCCAACACTGGGGATTATTCCCGTGGAGCCGCAGGCATCTGGATCGAAAACGGTGAGATGACATATGCCGTCAACGAATGCACGATTGCGGGAAACCTGCGGGATATGCTGTTGAACATAGTCCCCGCAAACGATGCACGCGCACATCTGAGCCGGGTCGTGCCCTCGCTTCTGGTGCCGGGGATGACACTTGCAGGCGTCTGACCTTGATCTGATCACAGACGCAATCGTCATGGCCGGCCGCGTTGCGACCAGTTTCAGCGGCCAGAGTGCACAAAGCTGGGACAAACCCGGCGGTGCTGGCCCCGTGACCGAAGCCGATCTGGCTGTTAACACCTATCTTGAAACCGTCTTGCGGCTGGCACGGCCAGACTACGGATGGCTCTCTGAGGAGAGCGAAGACACAGGCGAGCGCCTGTCGCGCGATACGGTGTTCATCATCGATCCGATAGACGGCACCCGCAGTTTCGTGGATGGCTCAAGCACCTGGGCGCATTCGGTTGCCATATCCCACAAAGGCCGCATTACCGCAGGCGCCGTCTATCTGCCGCTGCGCGGATTGCTCTATACGGCGGCGCGGGGCAAAGGGGCCATGCTGAATGGTTTGCCTATTTCGGTTTCCACCGCAAACGATATTGAAAACGCAGAAGTATTAGCTGCCAAACCGATGATCGCAGCGGATCACTGGCCCAACGGCGTGCCGGGATTCAACAGATCACACCGTCCATCTCTGGCCTATCGTCTGGCGCTGGTCGGACAGGGTCGTTTCGATGCCATGCTGACCTTCCGACCAACGTGGGAATGGGATGTCGCCGCAGGTTCCCTGATCGTCGAAGAGGCACAAGGGACGTCCACGGACCAGTCCGGCAAGCCACTGCTTTTCAACAATCGTGACCCAAGGCTCAATGGCATGGTGGCGTCGGGCAAACCGTTGCACTATAGCCTGATGCAAGCACTCGCGCAGTAAAGCGGGGGCACCGCTTGACCGCGACGGGCATATCAGCAACCCTGAATGCACCCGCGTTTCGTTTTGAGGACTGCTTGCATGGCACAAAGGCTACATCTTGTTTTTGGCGGTGAACTGGTTGATCCCAGTAAGAATACGTTCAAAAATGTCGACGACATCCACATCGTCGGAATTTACGCAAATTATGCTGGCGCTTTCGACGCCTGGAAAGCCGAGGCGCAACGCACGGTGGACAATGCGCATATGCGGTATTTCATCGCGCATATCCACCGGTTGCGTGACGAGGAAACCGCCGCCTCCTCCACGGAAGAACTGGAGTAATTCACTATGGCCCGTTCCATCGGGCTGACGGCCTATCGCGCGTTGTCCAAACGCTCCACCGAGCGGGCTTATAAGCCACGTGGAAAACGCCCGCGTGGCACCTTGGTATGGATACACGCAGGTGAGCCGGAAAATATGCTGGCGGTTCAGGATCTCGCACAGCGCTTGTGCAACACCCGCTTTGGGGTTCATGTTCTTATCACGCTGCCCGACCCTGCATCCTATGAGCAAACCCTGCACAGCTGGGTGCCCCATGATCTGATCCAGATTGAACAGATCCCAAGCGAGCACCCCCATGCAATCACGTCCTTTTGGCGGTATTGGATGCCGGAGGTTGCGATCTGGGCGTGGGGTGATCTGCGGCCCAATCTGGTGGACAAGGTACATGCGGCCGGGTGCCCAATCGCGCTGATTGATGCCGATGAGGCCGGGTTCGACGGCAAGCGTGACCGGTGGCTTCCGGAGCTTTCGCGCCAATTGCTCGAACCCTTTGTCGCCATTATGGTCCGCTCAAACGCCGCTGTGCAGAAATTGCAGGCTCTGGGTGTTGAAACCGCGCGGATCGACAAAAAGCCACCTCTGCAGGCGGGCGGGAATGCGCTGGCTTGCCGCGAGGCGGATCTGACTGATTTAACCGAAACCCTGCGGGGGCGGCCCGTGTGGCTGGCAAACAATGTTCAGGAAGAAGAACTGCCAATTATCCTGCAGGCGCATCGGCAGTCGCTCAGGCTGTCCCATCGTTTGCTACTGGTACTGCATCCCGCCCATGGTGGTCTTTCTGAGGTATTTGCCGAGAAAATCGTGGCGGATGGTCTGCGAAAAGCAGACTGGACCCTCGGAGAGGAGCCCGATGATGCAAGCCAGGTTTTACTGACCGAAGATCATGGCGACCTTGGTCTTTTTTATCGCCTTGCACCTGTGACCTTCATGGGCAGCTCACTCGTTGCGGGCTATAGTGGGCGCAATCCTTTTGAAGCCGCAGCGCTGGGTTCAGCGGTTTTATATGGACCCAATGTGCGTCGCTTCATGCCATTCTATTCACGACTGGCCAAAGCGGGCGCGGCACGGATCGTCAAGGATGGCGAGACCCTTGGGGCCGCGGTCACGCAGTTGATCGCACCTGATCAGGCGGCAGCAATGGCGCATGCAGGCTGGGATGTGGTCAGCGAGGGGGCGGACTTGACCGACCGCGTCATTGATCTGGTCCAAGCGGCATTGGACGGCGAACTGGAGACGACACATGCGCGCCCCTGACTTCTGGTACACGCCTCCGCATGCGCCGTCGGTCTTTGCACGGCTCTTACAGCCGCTTGGGGCAGTCTACGGCATTGCAACAGCCCGTCGTCTTGCAAACGGCAAACCTCTGAAATTGGATGTACCTGTCATTTGCGTTGGCAATCTGAACGCCGGCGGGACCGGTAAAACGCCCACGGTCATTGCGGTGCTGACGACGCTCATGGATATGTTTGAAACGCCGCATGTTGTCACGCGCGGGTATGGGGGCTCTCTTAAGGGGCCAGTTCAGGTAGATCCGTCTCAACACAGTGCAGAGCAGGTCGGGGATGAGCCTTTGCTGCTGGCGGCCTTTGCCGAAGTGTGGGTTGCGCGCGATCGTGCCGCAGGCTGCACAGCCGCCGTAAAAGCAGGCGCGAGCGTGATTGTGCTGGATGATGGGTTTCAAAACCCGTCCGTCCACAAGGATTTCAACCTGATTGTTGTTGATGCTGAAAAGGGATTTGGCAACGGGCGGTGTCTGCCTGCGGGCCCCTTGCGCGAACCGGTGGACGTCGGTCTGCAACGTGCTGATGCTTTGCTGTCTATTGGCACGGCGGATGCACAAGCACGATTTGACACCAGCATCCTGCCCCGCGATTTGGTGCACATCCGGGGCGCATTGACCCCGCTGCAAACGGGTATGGACTGGTCCGACATGCGCGCGATTGCTTTTGCCGGTATCGCGCACCCGGAAAAGTTCTTTGCGACCTTGCGCTCTTTGGGCGCAAACGTTGTGCACAGTGAACCGCTGGATGATCATCAGCCGCTGAGCACGGCCCTGATGACACGCCTCGAAGCAGATGCCAAAAGGCATAACGCGCAGCTTGTAACCACCGAAAAAGACGCCGCACGCCTGCCGAACAGTTTCCGCACCAAAGTGATTACGCTGCCCGTTCGTCTGAGTTTTGAGGGTCAGGAAAACGCGTTGGCAGACCTGCTGAAACCCGTTTTGAACCCTTGAATACGAGACCTTGATCAGGCCAGCTAGACCGCCAGCCTGATTAGATACCCTGTGTGACGTATTCCTTGCGCGCCCGGATCACTCCGCTGCGGCGTCGATCGCTTCGGCCATTTCCGCATAGGACATGTTGCTGTATTTCTGGCCGTTGATCAGGAAACTTGGGGTGCTTTCAATGCCGTCGGCTGTTGCATTTTCCTGGTACCAAGCGACGAGTGTCTGCGCCTTGTCACCATTTTGCAGGCAGGCTTCCATCGTGTCGCGATCCAGACCAGCCAGCAGGCCGACCTTGCGCAGTTCGTCAACGATCGCTGCCGGTTCACCCGCGCGGGACCATTCAGACTGATTTTGATAAATCAGATCGCTCATCCCGAAAAACGATTCTGGCGTGCCGGCACAGCGCGCGATCATCGACGCCCACAGCCCGTAGCGGTCAAAATACACCTCGCGGTAAACAAAGTTGATCTTGCCCGTGTCGATGTAATCGGTCTTGAGTTGCTTGAACGGCCCCTCATGGAACCGGGCGCAATGCGGGCAGGTGTAGCTTGCATATTCAATCACGGTCACAGGCGCGTCAGGGTTCCCAAGCGACATATCAACAATCGTGGAGGTATCGATATCAGCCGCCTCTTGCGCGTTTGCAGCCCCCAGAGGGTTCGCAGGCGTCACCGGGTTTGTGCCCGGCGACGTAACAAAATAGGCCCCAAGGCCGATGACTGCGACTGCAGCCGAAATAATCATCATACGCGACATAGCGTTTCCCTTTTCATCGGTTTGTCTTGTTCAGAATGTTCTCGCCCAAAAGCGCCAGCGCACTTCTGAGCCCTTCGTCCGCGACAGGCTGAACGGTGTCAGCCGCTTTTTGGCGCAGCGCAGGGTCGATTGGGGCGGTCTTTGGCTTGGCATCACCAAGTATGAAATCCACCTGTCCTTCGGCAAATCCAGTCGCTGCGGTTTGTGTCACACGCACACGCGCGATAGCATTGTAGCCGTAAACCGCATTCACCCGCGCGCGCAGCTTTTCCTTTTCCATCTCCAGCATGGGCGCGTTGGCCCCGGTGGTCAGTAACGTCAGCGTCGCCCCTAGCCCGCCACGTCCATAGCTGACCTCAACCGGGCGGGAAATTCTGGCAATTGCGTCGCCTGCTACTTCTTTCCAATGGGTCAGCAAACGGCTTTGTGCAAAGCCACGTGTTTCAGACGCCGTGCGAATACGCTGCGTCAGCAGGCTCGAAGTCCGGGTAAATCCTTTTGTACTGGCGCGGCGAGGCGGCATCGCTATGTTCCTTGAAACGTCGATCTAGCATAGCGTCGGAAGTGCTGCGCAACCAGCCTTACTGCGCCCCAAAGGATATAAACATTGCGTGACAATGCAAATGACCCACTGGTTCTGAGCGATGCGATCCTTGCGTGGTACGACGTGCATGCGCGCAATATGCCGTGGCGCGTGCCACCGCAGAACCGCCGGGCTGGGCAAATGCCGGACCCCTACAGGATTTGGCTGTCCGAGGTGATGCTGCAACAAACCACGGTCGCCACGGTCAAAAGCTACTTTGAAAAATTCACCGCCCGCTGGCCGACGGTGCGTGATCTGGCGGCAGCCAAAGACGCTGATGTGATGGCGGAATGGGCAGGTCTTGGGTATTATGCACGCGCGCGAAACCTGCTGAAATGCGCACGCACAGTCGATCAGGACTATGGCGGCGCATTTCCAGCCGATCATGCCGAATTACTGAAACTGCCCGGCATCGGACCCTACACGGCTGCGGCGATTGCCTCGATTGCTTTCGATCTCAGGCATACGGTGCTTGATGGGAACGTCGAACGCGTGATGGCGCGCTTGCATGACATTCACGTCCCCTTGCCCGCGTCCAAACCGATCCTGATGGAAAAGGCGGACGCGCTGACGCCCGCAGATCGCCCCGGTGATTACGCGCAGGCGGTCATGGATCTGGGCGCGACGATCTGCACCCCGAAGTCACCCGCCTGCGGCATCTGCCCGTGGCGTGACCCTTGCACCGCGCGCGCAGAGGGGACCGCCGCCGGTCTGCCGAAAAAGACGCCGAAAAAAGCCAAGCCAACCCGTCATGGCACGGTCTTTCTGGCTCGGCGGGCGGATGGCGCGTGGCTTTTGGAGACGCGGCCCGACAAAGGTTTGCTTGGGGGGATGCTGGGCTGGCCCGGATCAGACTGGATCGATGTCGGCCATCCCCTGCCCGAGGCCCCGCCGCCTTGCGCGGCCGAGTGGCAGTTGATCGACGGCGAAGTGCGTCACACGTTCACACACTTCCACCTGATCCTGCATGTGTTTCGCGCGCAGGTGGCCATCGACACGAAACCCGAAACGGGGGAATTTCGCGACGCTGCAGAATTCAAACCCACCGATCTGCCGACGGTCATGCGCAAGGCCTTTGACCTCGCAAGGTGATCCGGTGCCAGCGAAAAATTCCTATGCCACCGACCCCTTTCACCATGTCGCGGTTATAACGCCAGAACGTTTTATAGACGCAAAGACAAAAAAACCCCGCCAATAAAGGCGGGGTTAAGGTGAGTGCCCCTCACAGGCAGCCTTGTTCAAAAAGGCCACAGGCACCGGCGGTGTTCAAATGTTTGAATGTCTAGTTTGTCATTTCTGAGCGGATTTGCTGGCGCAGAACGTCGATTGGAACTTTTTTGCCATCCTGTTTGAACGTCCAATAGGTCCAACCGTTGCAGCTGGGTGCGCCTTCGAGATGCGCACCGACCTGATGGATCGATCCTTTGACGTCATTCCCAATCAATGTGCCGTCGGCCCGCACCTTAGCAACTTGACCACGAGGCGAATAAAGCGCTTCGCCCGGGCGCAGCATGCCACGCTCGACCAGCTGCCCGAACGGCACGCGCGGCTCGGCACGTTTGGACACGCTGACCTGCAAGGCTTCACGGTCAAACTTGCGCACCTTGGCGATGCGTTTTTCGGCGACCTTGCGATAGGCCGCTTCGCGTTCGATGCCGATGAAATCACGGCCCAGCATCTTGGCCACTGCCCCGGTCGTTCCGGTGCCAAAGAAAGGATCGAGAATGACGTCGCCGGGGTTCGTGGCCCCCACCAGTACCCTATGCAGCAGGCTCTCCGGTTTCTGTGTCGGATGGGCCTTGTCGCCATTCTCGTCCTTCAAACGCTCATGACCCGTGCAGATCGGCAGCACCCAGTCAGAGCGCATCTGAATGCCCTCGTTCAGCGCCTTGAGCGCCTCATAATTAAATGTGTATTTACTGCTCTCGTCACGACCCGCCCAGATCATCGTTTCATGGGCATTAGTGAACCGCTTGCCGCGAAAATTAGGCATCGGGTTGGATTTGCGCCAGACCACGTCGTTCAGAATCCAATAGCCTTGGTTTTGCAGTTCGGCCCCCACGCGAAAGATGTTGTGGTAGCTGCCGATGACCCAGATTGCCCCATCAGGTTTAAGGATACGGCGCGCAGCCTTCAGCCACGCCTTGGTGAAATCATCGTAGACCTTAAAGCTGGCGAACTGATCCCATTCATCATCCACCGCATCCACGCGGCTGTTGTCAGGCCGGTGCAGATCGCCCTTGAGTTGCAGGTTGTAAGGCGGATCCGCAAAAATCAGATCGACGGACGCCTCCGGCAGACTGTTCATCACCTCGATACAGTCGCCATCAATAATCGTGTTCAAAGGAAGCGCCGCAGCACTTTTGGTCTTTGTCATCATCATTCTGCCTCTGGTCCCGGTGCATTTTGCACTCGTTCGTTGGGAGTAAGATGAGTCAAAGTCGATTCGCGGTCAAATTCTTTATTGAATCAAGGCTTTACGATTTTATCTTGATACAACATATGGTGTACCGGTTTGAAGGTACGTCTATGGTGTGGGGTTACCCCAAGATTTCGCAACGCAGATATGTGGCTTTTCGATCCATATCCCATGTTCTTCTCCCAGCCATAGCCCGGATGCTGTTGCGCTAAATCCACCATGATCTTGTCGCGGGCTATTTTGGCGATGATTGAGGCTGCGGAAATCGACAGACATCTGGTGTCGCCCTTGACCACAGGTTGTGCGCGCAGATTTAGCCCCTGCGGCACCATGGAGCCATCGATGAGCACATAATCCGGTCGCAGCCTGAGGCCGGCAAGCGCGCGCAACATCGCCATGTGACTGGCGCGCAGGATATTGTGTTGCTCGATCTCTTCAACACTGGCGTGGCCAATACTGATGTCTGCGCTACTGGCCAGCGCTTCGCCCAGCAGGTTGCGCCGTTTTGCGCTCAACTGTTTGGAATCGTTCAACCCGTCAGGAATGTTGGCCGGATCAAGCACCACCGCCGCCGCTGTCACAGGTCCGGCGAGCGGGCCGCGCCCGACTTCATCAACGCCTGCCACGCGCAGCGCGCCCAGCGCCATTGCGGCCTCTTCCATCTCAAAATTCGGTTCCATGGGCTTTCTTCCAATGTCTCGCCATCCGGCACAAGGCCCCGGCTGCCGCTTGCGGGGTATTTACTGCGCTGAGAACGAAAAAACGCCCCCGGTAACCGGAGGCGCAGAACTCGTTAAAAAGGAGGGAAGACGCCCGAACGCCCTCCCTCAGGTGCAAGGCCGCTTTGAAGGGACCGATACGGCCTTGGACTGACCCGCTTTAATCGCGGGCCAATTGGTAACCCGCGCGGCGCAGACAGCGGGCGCCATAGCCCACGCGGTTTTTACTATTCGTGCGAAACTTTACTTTGCAGGCCTGCGGTAACTGGCGTGTCGCGCCATAGTTCCGCTCAAGACAGGTTTTCCCAAAGACACGGTAGCGCCCGTTGCCGGTGTTAAAACTGCGCAAACAATCGCCGGGCAACAGCCAGCGGTTTACGCGACGTGGCGAGCGGCCCGGTGTCGCGCGTTTGATCACATGGTCTTTATAGCGCGCATTGGAATGGATCACCGAGGACCGGTTATGCGGCGCGCGTTTCGCTCGCTTGTCCTTTTTGTCATCATCCAGCTGGTTCTGGATGACCGCCCCGACAACCGCGATACCAACAATGGCAGCCAACGTGCGGGCCAGGTCTTCATTTGCGCGCGCGGGTGTGTTTCCGATCACCGCAACTGCGATCGCTGCGCTTACCACTGTGGCAATAAATCTACGTGTCATGGGGCAGGTCCTTATCTGATGTGCATGGGGCAGCCTTTGGGTGCTGCCGTTCTGGACACAAACTGGGACGGACCCGTGCCGACAGACAATATCGTGGGATGGTTATCCGATATCACATGGCTCAGACCCCTTTTGTTATTGAATATCGCGGTGATCCTGCGCAGGTTCTTCACATGAGATATTCTGTCATTATCAGCGCCGCACTTGTCGCCTTATGCATGGCGCAGCCCGGCATGGCCGCCGGGTGCTATGCCGATTACAAGGCGAAACAGGACGATCCGCTGCGACTGCATTACGGGGTTGCGGAGGTTTCTGAATGTTCCAAAAAGGCGGCCCGCGCGGAACTGACTGCCCGACTTGCGCCAAAGGGGTGGACGCTGCTGAACGTGATATCGGTCTTTGACCAAAGCGGGCTGGCGGAAAGGAAAGACAGTGCAGGACCAAACTACCTCCGCTACTGACATGCGCCGCTCGGGTGGGCGGATCGTTGGGTATGGCATTGCGGGAATTCTCGCCATTCTTGCGGTCGGGGTCGCGATGCTGTTCTGGGCCTTGCCGGATGCGAATGCGTTTAATGCGCGGGTCGAAAAGCTATTTGTGGAGAACGACGATCTGACCACGCAGGCGGAAATCAAACTGCTTGAGATTCTCGCACAATCCGGCACCGCCTTTTCTGAAACCCTGATGAGTTACCGCGTGGTGATATTCGTGCTTTTGGTCTTTGCCACGGCCATGCTGATCGCGGCACTGGTCTTTCTGGTGATGCTGGTCGGTTTCAACCGGCGTATGGCGCAGATCGAACGGGTCGGCATACAGGTGAATTCGCTGCTGATCAGCCGCGAGGAAAACACGGTCTACCTCAACAATCTGGGCTTCAAACTGACCGACGCCGCGATGGAGACGATGTCGGTCCTTGCTGAGGCGCGCATGGATGACGATGTTCTGTCCGGTTCAGAGATCGAAGGCATGATTTCAGGGCGCAAGGCGATCGATTGCGAAGAGGCCGCAGGCGCCACACGGATCAAACGCTTGCGCGACACGCTTGGCAACCAGATCGTATCAGAGCTGTTGGTCAAGAACATCGCGCGGCGTGGCTATATGCTCGCCATCGACAAGGACGTGATCAAAGTTATCTGAAACCGCGCGCTGCACTGGTGTTTCAGCGCGTGAACGTCCAGAACAGACCCCGCAAATACCCCAAAAAGGAAGCCTGATATGTCCGCGCCACTGAACACGTTCAAAATATCCCTGTCCGAAGGGGAGACGCTTTTTGGCTGCTGGATGAGCATGGCCGAGGGCTACACCGCAGAGATATTGGGCAATGCGGGGTTTGACTGGTTGCTGATTGATGGCGAGCATTCGCCCAATGATGTGCGTTCGATCCGCGACCAGATGATCGCGCTGAAAAGCAGTGACAGCCACCCTATCATCCGCGTGCCGGTGGGCGAGACGTGGATCATCAAGCAAATGCTCGACCTTGGGGCCCAGACGATCCTCGTGCCCATGGTGGAAACCGCGGAGCAGGCGCAGGAACTCGTGCGCGCCTGCCGATACCCGCCGGAGGGCAGGCGTGGCGTGGGCTACGCGGTGGGGCGTGCATCAGGCTTTGGCCAGATCGAAAACTATGGCCCGACCGCGGATGCGCAGACGTGCCTGCTGGTGCAGGTTGAGAATAAAACCGGCCTTGATAACCTCGACGCTATTCTTGCGGTCGATGGCGTTGACGGTGTGTTCATTGGCCCGGCAGATCTGTCTGCAAGCCTCGGATACCTTGGGCAGACCATGCACCCGGACATGCAGGCGACAATCCTGAAAACCATCAAGCGGATCAGCGACAGCGGCAAGGCCGCAGGTATTCTGACCACGGACGACGGTATGATCAAGGCGTCCTTGGATGCCGGTGCCCGGTTTGTTGCTGTTGCCATGGATATCGCGATGCTTTTGAACACCGGGAAATCAATCGCTGCCAAGTGGAAACAAGGTTAACGCGTCTTCATCTGCGCGGCCGCCTGCGTATATCCCCCCGCTGCCCCATCAATGAAATGCAGATGGTCGTCGGTAAGGATCGACGGAACGATACAGGTCATCATGGCCTCGTCCTGTGTGGCCATCCCAAAGCGAACGATGCCCCGATCAGCCGCAGCGGTAAGGACCGCTTGCAGGCGCGTCTGGGTTTTTGCATCGCAATCCAGCGTCATCTTTAACCCGTCATCCAGCTTTCTGAAATCAGCGTTATCCGCAACAACCCGCGCATAGCGTCGCGCATCAAACCCGCCAATTTTCAGCCCGGTACGGATCAGGACCCAAGCGACCAGTGCTTCGAACAGCGCCTTGCGCCGCGCGGCACCCAGCAATCCGAACCCGCGCGCGGCATGAGCTTCAAGCGTGGCACCCGCCGGTGGCCAACGTGAGACCATGCCGACCTGAGGGGCCGGATGACCGCCCCGGTCCAACTGCTCCGCCACATCAATGACCTGCTTATAGACCTCCGCCACATCTGCGGCGTCCGCTTCTGGCATTGCGGCGACCACCAGTGACAAGATTTTGCCGTTGCGCGCTTTCATATGGGCCCAACGGCACGACAGGCCGGTCAAATCCGGTATCGTCCCGGCAGCGGCGGGGGCAACGACGTAGCGCTGCCTTTTCATTTCCGTCTCCGCCCAGAGCAGCCCGCCACCGGCAAACATCGCATAATCCGCCCCCGGTGAGGCCTGAAACCGGGCGACTTGCACATCGTGACCCGCAGTGCGCGCGTCGGCCACCGGCACCAATGCCACCCGCATGCCAATGTCAAATTCTGCGCGCGCCCAAACCGCGACCGCCGCCAATGCCTGTTGTGCCGCCGCAGCCTCATCCGGGCCAATTGCAAATCCGGCTCCGTCGCCACCAAAGACGAATGGAAACGGCTGCCCATCCAGCGCGTTCATTACCGCTGATATGACTGCCGCCCCCACCATATTGACCGTCTTATATCGCCCGGCGGCGACTTCTCCGGTGGAATTCACGATATCAGCGACGCCAATCTGCCAATCATCCGGCAAGGGCGTGTATCGACCAAGGTCCGTCAGGTGATCAAAGCTCGTTTCACGCGGCAAGCCATCGTAAAAATTATCCCCCTGATGGTGAGAAACCATAGACTTGCACCTCTTTGCCCCATGTTCCACGTATCACAAAACGACCTGCGCACTCTATGCCGCAGCACGGGCAGGCACGACGGCCCTTTCCACAGGGGGCTGAGCGGTATAAGACGCGCCCACCATCACATCAAACACATTGGAGTATTTAGATGGGTTACCGCGTCGTTGTTGCGGGTGCCACAGGCAATGTGGGCCGCGAAATGCTGAACATTCTTGCTGAACGCCACTTTCCGGTGGACGAAATTGCTGTGCTTGCGTCACGCAAATCACTGGGTACAGACGTCAGCTTTGGCGAAAGAACGCTCAAGACGAAGGACCTTGATACGTTTGATTTCACGGGCTGGGACATGGCATTGTTCGCCGTTGGGTCCGAGGCGACCAAGAAATATGCACCCAAAGCGGCAAAAGCCGGATGCGTGGTGATCGATAACTCGTCACTGTACCGCTATGACGCGGATGTGCCGTTGATCGTGCCCGAAGTGAACGCCGATGCGATTCTAGGATATGCCAAGAAGAACATCATCGCCAACCCGAACTGTTCGACCGCGCAGATGGTGGTGGCCCTCAAGCCACTTCATGACCGCGCGACCATCAAACGCGTTGTTGTCTCGACCTATCAGTCGGTTTCAGGTGCGGGCAAGGAAGGGGCGGATGAGCTTTGGGACCAGACCAAATCCATCTACAATCCGACCGATGACAAGCCACCGAAGAAATTCACCAAGCAGATCGCATTCAACGTGATCCCGCATATTGATGTATTCATGGAAGACGGCACCACCAAAGAAGAGTGGAAAATGGTCGTTGAAACCAAGAAGATCATCGACACCAAGATCAAGGTCACTGCAACCTGCGTGCGCGTGCCCGTATTCGTCGGCCACTCCGAAGCGATCAATATCGAGTTCGAAGACCACCTCGACGAAGACGAGGCCCGCGAAATCCTGCGCGAAGCACCGGGCGTCATGGTGATCGATAAACGCGAGGACGGCGGCTATGTGACGCCCGTCGAATGCGTTGGCGATTTCGCGACGTTCATCAGCCGTATCCGTCAGGATTCCACGATTGATAATGGTCTGAACCTGTGGTGCGTGTCCGACAACCTGCGCAAGGGCGCGGCACTCAACGCGGTGCAGATCGCTGAACTACTGGGCAACCGGGTCCTGAAAAAGGGCTGATTTACCCAAGGCACTTGGAAAAACCGTCGGATCAAACCGGCGGTTTTTTTCGCCAGCTTCGAACCTGCGCGCCGGATCAAAGCCCCGGAATGCACCCCGGATATCCGAACCCCCAACGCCAAGGCAGGCCGGAACATGGCCCGCCCCCAAAACGGACGGCGTTGAACATAGATGTGGCAATCATGTCATAGGCGAGCCGGATGTTGTCTTCGCCGACATCATAGCGCAGGGCGAGGTCTTTGACCTGCGCCTCACCCTGTTCGACGACACAGGTCTGCAACGCCTGATCTGCCGATAGACGCGCCTCGAAACTCTGGTCTGCGGACTTGGCCCCGGCCGCGTTGTGGTAGGCGCGGTCGTGAATGACGCAGCATTGCTCCCAAGGGGGGTGCGCGCCTTGCGCTGCTTCAAAGTCAGGAAAGAGATCGGCCACCACGCGCCAGCTCCATGACATGCCGCCGCTGCATCCATCCGTTTCAAAAACAGACAACTCGGAGTCAGAGATCACCGATTGCAGGGCGCGGTGGGATGGCATCTCAAGCCCGCGCTGTACCTTGGCCATTGCGTTATCCTCTTGCGCCAGTCCAACCTGAGGCACCACGAGCCCTAAGATGAAAACGGCAGCTCTCATATTTCGTCCCCAGTTTCGGGGGTCAGGTCAAAGGCAAATCCGATCGTGTCGCCAAGGCGCAGCATCAGACGTTCCGGGGTGCTGAGTGTTTTGTGATAGGCGATGACCTCGCGCGCGAGTTTGGGTTTGTCTGTGATCAACCCGTCCACACCGAGCGAGATCATCCGCGACATCGATACCGCGTCATTGACCGTCCATGCGTATACGTCTTTGCCCACGCTTTGCGCCTGCGCCAGCAAACGCGCTGACACGCGCCCCGCGCTCACGGCCAGAAAATCACCGTCGAGGCCAGACAGATCACCCACAGCGGTCGCTGCCAGAACACCGCTGCGCCAATCCGGGCGCAATGCCCGCATTTTCTGCACCGCCGGGTATTTCAGTGACATCGTCGCAATCTGATCCTGCATACCAGCCGCTTCGACCAAGGCGATCACGCGGTTTTCCAGATCGACGTCATGGCCATAGTACTTCAGCTCAATAATCAGCTTGGAGCGGTCTTTGACCACCTCAAGCACATCGCGCAACAAGGGGGGCCGTTCATCCGCATAGACCGGATCGAACCACGTGCCGATGTCAATCTGCGCGACATCTTCCATGGTCACATCCCAGACCTTGCGATTAACACCTGCCGCTTTCATGAAATCACTGTCGTGGACTACCAGAACCTCACCGTCGGCAGTCTCCTGCACATCGATTTCGACCCAGTCGGCCCCGTCCTCAATCGCCTTGATCACGGCCGCCATCGTGTTTTCCGGACGGCTCGCCGCGGCACCCCGGTGCCCGATCACATCCACTTGCTCAACACCGCCGACCTGATTGAACGCCGTACCCCCGACAAACAGACTGCCCACCGCGAGCAGCACAGCCAACGCAGGCAACAGGGCGAGGCGGGGTGAAAAGGCTTCGGCTCTGGCATCATCTTTGGCCGCGCGCGCCTCAAGGCAGCGCTCAAACTCCTCGTTCAGGATATCGGCCAAGGCCCCATTGGCAATCGCGTTCAAAGCGGAGTTCACAAACACCCATACGCCGATCAGAACCGCTGTGACGGTAAAGAACAGGGCAAGGTTTCCACTAAAAAACGGAGGAATTTCAGCGAGCAGAAACCCGGTGAACCCAATCAGGACAAAAGCCACCCCAGCCCGAAGCACAAGCCAGGACATAATTCGTTTCAGGAGATCAAACCGATGGCCACGCATCTTTTCACGGCTGTTTCGAAAGGCTTTTTTTGCCGACACAAGATCAAACACGCTCATATGCAGCGCAACCGCCCATGCGGATAACCGCTCCAATAGTAAAAGACCCAGTGCTACGGCAATCACACCACCGCAGGCGATGGCGGTCATAAACGCAGGGGGGCGGTTGGCCAGATAGTAATTGATGTCAAAGTCGCGCAGCAGAAACAGCGCAATAGCGCCACCGACCAGCAGAAACGGCAGAGATATTATCAAAACGCGCATCAGAAGGTGGCCGGCAAATACAGCCAGTCGCGGCAGTGATCTGGTCAGGAACCCGAAAGCAGCCGCCAATGCCCTGCCAGCACCCCGCTGATCAGATCGCAAGACGGCGGTCATGACGGCGATATCAATGGTCGCAGCAACGATGACCAGTGACGCAATCACGACAGCTCCGATTGCCCCTACCGGCGTCAATAAAAACCGGGCGATATCCTGATCCGTGAGGGCGGATTGGTCGGAAAAGGACAATGTGATCGCAAGCAGTGCCGCAATCAACGGGACCAAGACCGCCGCGATAATCAACCGCACGAACATGTGAACACACAGCAGCGGGAACCACAGCGCAAGCGCCTGCCTGTAGCTGATCACAGCGTCCCAAACCAAGGTCATACCTCGCCTGATAAAAATCCCGAACTTTGAAAACAGCACAACAGGAACATGCCCAATAAGCAAGCACTGCTCAGGATAATATTCGGAATCACCGCGATATCCCGATCACGCGTGCCACGTCTTTATAGCTCACGCGGGTCCTTGGGTTTGCCGGGTCCGAATCGGCGCACGAAAGTTCCATAGGAAAAACCAAGGTCATGCGTATGGCAGACCCGCTTGCCGCTGGTTTCGGTATGCAAGGCCAACCCACCCAACGTGATCTTCATATAGTACCCGTGCTTGCGCATCCGATCATCCAGATCAGCCCAGTCGCGGGCCTCAGCCATGTCGCGAAAAAGCAGCTTTTGCAGGGCAAATATGAGCTTATCACCCGCGCGTGGCAGTTTGCGGGCCGGGCTTTTCGGGCTCCCCAGATGTTCGGTCACAAGGTGTTCGACGACCTCGGCAACCGTCCCCTGTTGCTCCGTGGCAAGGTCGTGGACGGCTTTGAAGAGATCATCAGAAAGCTGGAGGGTAATGGCGTGCTTCGTCATAGCGGGCAGATTTGCTTAAACATAGTTTACAAAGGGTTAAAAACGCTCTGCGCGCACGACGTCGCAATCCATTATCGAAACGACGCCGATATGCTTGTCCACCACGGCAAAAGCAGCTTCCAACAGCCCATCCAGACGCTCCGGTCGAATGATGCACACAACTTGCACCATGCCACTGGCGCGACCGATCTCGCCGGAACGCACCCACTCACCAGACCGCCCGGACCCACCCAGAACAGGCAAAACCGTGTAGCCTGTGACCTTCGCAGCACTCAGCGCATCCGTGAGGCGCGACTGCATGATCGCTTCTATCGTGATTTCGACGCGTTTGGCTTGATGTGTTTTCACGGGCTCAGACTCCTGTCAGCGCAGAGGCAACGGCCACATATAACGGGATGCCCAGCGTCAGGTTAAAGGGAAATGTGACGCCCAGAGAAAGCGTCAGGTAGATGGAGGGGTCAGCCTCTGGCAAGGCCACGCGCATGGCCGCTGGCACAGCGATGTAGGATGCCGACGCAGACAGTACCATCAACAGCGCGACCCCCCCCGTAGACAGCCCGAGCAACAGGCCAAAGACCGCCCCAAGGCTGCTGCCGACCACAGGCATCAGCAGGCCGAACGCCAACACACCGGATGTGAGAACGCCGCTGCGGCTGCGCAAACCACGCCCCGCAACAAGGCCCATATCCAGCAAAAAGAGGCACAACACCCCTTTGAACGGCGCGACAATAAAGCTTGAGATTTCGCTCAGACCATCCTCACCGGTGATCCAGCCGATAAAGAACGCGCCGACCAGCAGTACGATGGACCCGTTCAGCATGATTTCGCGCCACAGATCCTTGTCCATGCGGCGTCCATCTCCGCCGCGCGAAATCAGCCAAAGCGCCGAAAGGATCGCCGGGGCTTCCATGGCCGCAGCAACCGCCACCATATACCCCTCGTACGCGATGCCACTGCTTTGCAGCACCGAGGTGGCGGCCACAAAGGTCACAATAGAAATCGACCCGTAATGCGCCGCGACCGCAGCAGCATCCAGACGGCTGAGCCCGGTCATGACCTGCAGCAAACCAAAAGCAATCAGTGGCAGGCCCGCGGAAAGGATGATTCCCACCAGCAGGGTCAGGCCAAGCTTTGCATCCACCCCGTGTGCCGCAACGCTGACCCCACCCTTAAAGCCGATGGCGAACAGCAGATAGATCGACAGGGCCTTGGCGGCGGCCTCTGGCACGCTGAGGTCAGAGCGGGCCAAAGAGGCAGCGACGCCCAGAACAAACGACAAAATGATCGGAGACAACAGGTTGTTGGCTGCCAGTGATAAAATTTGGTCCACGAGCGCCTCCGTTGCTGGTCCTGAGGCGTTTAGGACTGTTTGCCGGTACGATCAAGGTCCTGATCTGTATTCACCATCTTTCAAATTGCATGAAAGGCCTGATCATCGGAGTGAAACACCTCAAGGCTGCCCTCGCCGATGTCGGTCCAAAGCCCATGCAACGTGAGCAAACCGCCGTCGACACGGGTGCTGATAAAGGGGAAAGTCATCAGGTTGCGCAGGCTGACGAGCACCGATTGTTTTTCCAGCGCCTGCGCCTGTATTTCAGGATCGTTTTCTGCGGCAACAAGAGAATAGCTTGGCCTGAGGATATCCATCCACCGGCCGATAAAGCTCGATTTTTCTTCGAGGTCCGGTGCATTACCCTGACACATATCGATGCATCCCTGTATGCCGCCACAGCCCGAATGCCCAAGAACGATCACATGCGCCACATTCAACATGGTGACGGCATATTCTACTGCCGCCGACGTCCCATGCGGATCCCCATCCGGTTCATAGGGCGGAACAAGGCTGGCGATATTGCGGTGAATAAACAGCTCCCCCTGATCGGCACCAAAAAGGGCGCTGACATGCACACGGCTGTCACAGCAGGAAATCACCATCGCACGGGGGTGTTGACCACCACGCGCCAGCTGCTTGTACCATGATTGGTTTTCTTGATACCCGGTGGCCTTCCACCCGTGATAACGCTGCACCAGATAGCCTGGAAGCGGTTTGGCTTGATCCATATTTTACGACTTTCAACCTCTGTCCCACGAGGATTACCTGCAATTATCCAAAAATTCGAGAGGAAACATTGATCTGTCTCAACTCTTTAGTCAGAATTTCGCGCGAAAACTCTTCGTGCCGTGGGGGCAATAAAGGGTGAGAAAAATGGATCATGTCCTGAAGATCAGGCTAAATGAAAAGGTGCATGTCTGCCAGGACAGGCTCAGCGCGCTATATGCGCAGCTCGGTGAGGCCGGTGCAGAGGACGTTGTTTGCCGCGCGATGGAAGAGCTGGCACTGCGGCTTTCGCATTGCAGCCGGCTGCACGCGGCGGGCGAGGCGAACGATCTACGCAAATGCGCCCGTTCCCTGATCGCGATATCAGAACAGATCGGCATGTTGGTGCTGGCCCGCGTCGCGGCCGACGTCATCGAAGCGCTGGATGGCAATGATGGTCCAGCCGTGGCAGCGACGCTCGGCAGGCTGTTGCGGATCGGCGAGCAATCGTTAAGCGCCATTTGGGACTTGCAGGACATCACGATCTGATCCCTTGCGCCGCCATCAGATCAGACTAGGCTGCGAGGGCGATTTTTTGAAAGGCGCCCTCTTATGACTTCCCTGTTTGCCGATGCTGACGATCAGACAATTCCGCTACACATCATAGATGAAGACTCGCTTGAGGTGTGGTTGGGCGACCAGCCCCAAGCGGTTCAGGCATGGGTATCCGCGAATGGGTTCGCGGCGCGGATCGGGCAGGTTTTACTGATCCCGAATGATGCTGGTTTACCACTGATGGCGCTTGCGGGATATGGCACAGCGAAATCGCGCGCACGGGGACGTTTTCATCTGGCGGCTGCCGCAAGCAAACTGCCCGCAGCGTGCTATAAGATCGCATCGGGCCTGCCGGAAACCAATGCCGACATGGAAGTTCTGGGATGGCTTTTGGCCGCCTATCGGTTTGGCCGCTACAGCGAAACCACCGCCATGGGGGCGAAGCTCACGCGGCCTGAGGGGCTGGATACCGCACGGCTGGAAATCCTTGCGCAGGCTGAAATACTGACCCGGGATTTGATCAATACGCCCGCAAATGACATGGGCCCCCCGGATCTTGAAGCCGCAGCGCAAGACCTCGCCCAACAGCATGGCGCATCGATCGAGGTTATTCTTGGCGATGACTTGCTGGCGCAGGATTTTCCGCTGATCCACACGGTCGGGCGCGCGGCAGATCGCGCGCCACGCCTGATTGACATGAAATGGGGCGACAGCGGACCCAAGATCACCTTGGTTGGCAAGGGCGTGTGTTTTGATACCGGCGGGCTGAATCTGAAACCGGGCGCGTCGATGGGGCTGATGAAAA
Organism: Roseobacter sp. OBYS 0001; assembly: GCF_019654895.1. NCBI lineage: Bacteria > Pseudomonadati > Pseudomonadota > Alphaproteobacteria > Rhodobacterales > Roseobacteraceae > Roseobacter > Roseobacter sp. OBYS 0001. Next base: position 332,123 of record NZ_BPES01000002.1, on the reverse strand, counting down.
AGGACATGGGCGGGGCGGCCAATGTGCTGGGGCTGGCGCATATGATTATGGCGTCCAAGCCTGACATCAGCCTGCGCGTTCTTATTCCGGCTGTTGAAAATTCAGTGGCTGGTAATGCGTTTCGACCGGGCGATATCCTGCCGTCGCGCAAGGGTCTGAGCGTTGAAATCAACAACACCGACGCAGAGGGGCGTCTGGTTCTGGCCGACGCGCTGACCTACGCACAGGAAGGCGCGCCAGACCTCATCATCTCGATGGCGACGCTAACCGGGGCGGCCCGTGTTGCTGTGGGTCCTGATCTGGCACCTTATTACTGCGACGATCCTGATTTTGTTACCGCGCTTGAAAACGCTGCCACGCGCCAATGCGACCCGGTTTGGCGCATGCCCTTTCACACTCCTTACGAATCGATGATTGAACCGGGAATTGCGGATCTGGACAACGCGCCAAAAGGCGGGTTTGCCGGTTCCATCACCGCAGCGCTTTTCCTGCGACGATTCGTGGGCGAAAGCGCCTACGCGCATTTTGACGTTTATGGCTGGAACCCGAGCGATGCGCCGGGACGCCCGAAGGGTGGCGCAGGTCAGGCGACCCGCGCCTTGCTGGAGGTCATCGAAGCCATGCAAACGTCATGACAGATCGTCGCGTGACGCCTGATCCGGCCCATGTGACCCTCGACATACCGGCGCAAATTACGGTGCCCGTCGCCGATTTGCGTCAAAGCCCTGCGGGACCGCGCGACAGGCAGGTTCTGTTTGGCGAGCGCATGACCATACTAGGTCGTATGGAAAATCACAGCCTGATCCGGGCGCAAAAGGACGGGTATTGCGGATGGGTATCCGATATTGCTTTAGGGTCGGTGCATCCGGTGACGCACCGTGTCACAAGCCGTGCCACGCATGTCTATGCGGAGGCGAATTTCAAATCACCAGACCTGATGCATGTGGGTTTTGGTGCCGGGCTGAATGTCGTTGCAGAAACCGCAACCTTTGTTGAGACGCCGCAGGGGTTTGTGCCGAGGCAACATGTGCGACCAGCAGAAGCGCGCGCCACCGACCCGGCCACAATCGCGGAACTCTTTTTGGGGGTGCCCTATCTTTGGGGCGGAAACGCGCATCTCGGGATTGATTGTTCCGGTCTGGTGCAGGCGGCCTGTCTGGCTTGTGGCATCGCCTGTCCCGGTGACAGCGACCAACAGGAAAAACAGCTTGGCGTAACGTTGCCGCCCGGTTCAGCGTTGCAACGCAATGACGTGATTTTCTGGAAAGGTCATGTGGCGCTGGTTCTGGACAAGGATACGCTGATCCATGCGAATGCCGGGCATATGCTGGTGACAACTGAACCCATCACAGACGCCTTGGCGCGAATTGAAATGCAAGGCGACGGGGTCCCGACAGAGTTCAAAAGGCTGGAAGTGCCCACCTGACGGGGGCAATGGTCACTCGACTGCGCGAATGAGTTTGCGTTCCAGCACCCTCAGTACTTTTTTCAGATCATGACCCCGGCGGATGATCTGCCCATCCATCCCGACAACAGCATACATCCCCTGCTTGTCGCGCATCTTTGGACGTTTTTCGATACGATAGAGCGGCGTCTCGGCGGTGCGACGGAACACCGAAAAGATGGCAACATCCTTGAGACAGGAAATTCCGTAGTCACGCCATTCGCCCGCTGCCACAAACCGTCCGTAAAGCGACAGGATCACGGATAACTCTGTGCGGTGAAAAGCAACCTGACTGGGCGGCATCTGATGAAGGGTGCTGGTCGGGGGGACATGGTAATTCATATGGCCAGAGTTGCGCCCTTTTCCACGCGAATCAAGCTCTGAAATTCGCAGGCGCGTCAGAACATCCTCTCAGGCATAGGTACCTTGGCAAAACCATCCCGAAGACATCAGATGCCCATGGGCATAAAACAACCATAACCGCTGGCCGTCTTCGGTCTCAGTGCTCCAGTAATCCCGCACACCACTGCGCCAGTTGGGATCATCCAGCCACCATTCGGGCGCGATACGTTCTGGCCCGATCGCCCGGACAGCGCGCAGGCGCTGCCCGCGCCAGCGAAAGACATCGGGTACTTTCGGGCTGTCCGGGGCCTGTACGGGTTCAGGCTGCCAGATCAGCAGGGGCCGCGGGTTGGGCGGGTCGGGCCATGGCCCGTCAAAAGGGGTCGACCATGCCGCGGCGTGGACGGTTGAGGCCTTTTCAGGGATATGGCTGGAGGCGGGTTTAAGCCGCGTGATCGCCTCAAGCCCGACGCGCGCGCCAATCCGCCCGATCAGATCGTCCATCGACGTGTTACTGGCCAGACGGGTGCTCACTGCGGCACCTGCCTCAAGATGCCCCACCGGGGTGCGGGCGTGGATCGGTTCGGTCTGCACCGCTTCGAGCCGGAGCATGTCGATCCCGAAGCCTGCGTCGATACTGCCCAGCTTGAGCGCAATCAGCGGTTTGATCTGCGCAGGTTCGCGCGCGGCACGCGCCAGCCCCACCTCAACCGATTGTATGTCGTGATCCGTCCGATAGGCCTGAAACAGAACACGGCGCGCCCCGCGCCCCTTTTTCTCAAGACTTTCGCACAGCCGGGGCAGCAAGCGGTCAAGCCCCGCCAGCAAATCACTTTCCAGCCCGATGGGGTCCGGCAGGGTCATGCGGACGGCAAAATGCGCAGGCGCGCGCGCGGGCGAAACCGGTTCGGGGGCAGAGCCCATCGCCTGATCCATCCGCATCACAAGACCCCGGCCAAACCTGCGGGCCAGCACGGCCCTCGGTTGGCCCAGCAGATCACCGACGCGCCGGATACCAAGACGGGACAGCTGCGATGTCATCTCAGCATCAAGCCGCAGCGCCGCCACAGGCAAAGGGCTCAGCGCGCAATAGGTCTGCCCCGGGGCCGAAATAGGGTGTGCCCCTGCCGCAGATCCCGGCGTGACAACAGGGGCCGCACCACCTTTGGTCCAATGCCGGCGCTTGCTGGCGCGTGAGCGTGTGGCGCGGGCTTCCTGATCAATGGCGTCGCCTGTGCGGTGCGACCCTGCGGATTGCCCGGCAAAGCGCGCCAATGCCCACGCCGCCCCACGGGTATCCGCAAGCCCCATCCGCACCGACAGCCCCAGATCCTCACAATCCTGTTGCACCACCTGCAACAACGATTCCTCGCCCCCGAAAAGATGCGCGCATCCGGTCAGGTCAATCACCAGCGCGTCATCCCCTTCGGGCGCGACCCATGGGCTGAATTTTCCGGCCCAGCGTTGCAATGCAGTTAAAAATGCAGCCTCGGCTGGCTGGCTGCGCGCCCGTGTCACCAGTTTTTCACACATGGCATGGGCATCGCGCACCGGCTGACCCACACGCAGACCGGCCTGCGCGGCTGCCGCGCTCAAAGAGGTCAGCACCTGGCTGTTATGCTGTTCCTCGACCACACCCAAAGGCACAGTGGCCAGTTGCGGATTGCGCCGCATAAGCCGATCCGCCCCGAAATGCGGAAACCAGATGGAGAGGATACGTCGGGTTTTCATGGCAGCAGCGACCAGACAGATTCGTTTGTTCTTATTTTGTTCTAAACATATCTAGCCCTGTGACAGGGGCGAGTCGAGTCCGCTCAAGCGCCGTATCGCGCCATGAAGGTTTCGACAGCACTGTCCACCACGCGAATGATTTCCGTCTCGCTGACCTTGTCAATCACACCAAAGATCAGACGCGGCCAGACGTCTGATTTGCATAATTCGCCGAACTGATCCGCCGCCATGAGAGGGTCAGACATGCGCAATTGCCCGCGCGCTTCGGCGTGCTTGAAATAGGCCGCCATCTCGGTGCGGAAAATCGCAGGGCCCGAATTATAGAACTTCTGCCCCAGATCCGGGAACCGCTCGGATTCAGCCACGCAGATCCGGAAAATCTTTTGTCCGAAATCTGACGTGATGAACCGCAGGAAATGCTGCCCCGTCTGCGCCAGCACATCTTGCGGAGAGGCCTCCATATCAATCTTGTCCATCGCGCCGCGGGCCTGACGCTGACATTCGGCGGTTGCAACCTCCATGAACAGCAGTCGTTTGTCCGGGAAATAGCTGTACAAGGTTGCTTTTGACACATTGGCCACGCGCGCGATTTCATCCACGCTGGCCCCCTCAAAGCCATCCGCCATAAAGACGTCGCGCGCCCCATCCAGAACCTGATCGAATTTTCGTCCCTTGCGGATCGCCAGAGTTGCAACAGTCATAGGGTCCTCGGATGCCAGAGGCCTCAACTATAAACCGAACGGTTCAGTTCCCAAGGAGAAAATACAAATTGCTTTAGTGTCTGAATGTCTGGCGACCTATTTGCATCTGTTAACAACGCTGGTGCTGGACCCTGTGCGCCCGTTCTGTTTGGGACAATCCGTTGGATGTGATCAGAATAATGAGCACATCGTTCTGGCGCATCACGCATCAAGTGATAAGACACAGAAAGCAGTTTGCCTGACCGGACCAGACCACAGAAAGGGAAACACGCCCGGCGTGTCGGTATGATTGAAATCTTCTTTAAGACAGTCCCGTTCTTTGCGCTGATCGGCCTGGGCTATTGGGCCGGTCGCATTCGCTTCTTTACCGAAGAGGCGACCGCCTATCTGACGAAATTCGTCTTTTACTTTGCCCTCAGCGCGATGTTGTTCCGGTTTTCCGCGAATCTCTCTTTCGCGGATGTGTGGGACACGAACCTTGTCAGCGGCTATCTGCTGGGCACCGTTGCTGTCTATCTGATCGCGACCATCGTGGGCATGATCCGCCGGCTTGATGTGGCAACGGTCGCGGTCGAAGCGCAATGCGCAGCCATCGGCAATGTCGGATTTCTTGGCATTCCCATGCTTGCTTTGTTGCTGGGCGAGGCTGCGATTGGCGTCATCATGATGGCGCTTGCCGTTGATCTGATCGTATTTTCCAGCCTGATCGTCATCCTGATCACCGGGTCACGCGACGGGCGCTTCAGCCTGCGTATCCTGCGCACGATTGCGCTGGGGCTTGTCAAAAACCCCATGATCCTCGCGATCACATCCGGGCTTTTGTGGTCCGCCCTTGCCATTCCGATCCCCACACCGATGAACGACTTTCTGACCATATTGGGTGGGGCCGCGACCCCCGGTGCCCTGTTCGCCATCGGTGCCTCGCTGGCCTCAAAATCGGCAGAGCGGCTTGTGATCGCGGGCTGGCTCAGCTTTTGCAAACTGGTGCTGCACCCGCTTTTTGTGGCCATCGGTGTGATCATCCTGTTCCCGGTCGATCCCTACACCGCCGCCGTTGTCATCTCAGCGTCCGCGCTGCCTGTTGCAGGCAATGTCTATATTCTGGCGCAGCACTACGGCGTTGCATCGCACCGGGTATCCGCCGCCATTCTGGTATCTACCGTGATCAGCATCGTATCCGTTAGCTTTGTCATTGGCCTCGTGGCACCGATATGAAAGCTCGGGGGCTTGCCGACGGGCGGATCACGCGATAGCCAATGAGCGAACACAAAAGGGAGACCCGCAATGGAAACGATTTCTGAAAACGCCTGTTTCGGCGGCACACAGGGTGTCTATTCTCATACATCCGCCAGCTGCAATTGTGACATGACGTTCGGTCTGTTTCTGCCGGAGGAAGCACAGGACGGCCCCGTGCCGCTGTTGTGGTTCCTGTCGGGCCTGACCTGCACGCATGAAAACGCGATGATCAAGGCCGGTGCGCAGTCCTGGGCGGCAGAGCACGGAATAGCGCTGGTCTTTCCCGACACCTCACCACGCGGTGAGGGTGTGGCCGATGATGACGCCTATGATCTGGGACAGGGTGCGGGGTTTTACGTGAACGCCACGCAAGCCCCTTGGTCATCGCATTTCAAGATGTGGGATTATGTGACCGAGGAACTGCCAAATCTGCTGGAGCAGAATTTTGCGCTCGACATGAAGCGGCAGGCCATCACGGGCCATTCCATGGGCGGGCATGGCGCTTTGACGATTGCGATGTCCTTGCCGGGGCGTTTCCGCTCCGTCTCTGCCTTCGCGCCGATCTCTCATCCGACCGCCAGTGACTGGGGCCGCAAACAGCTAGGCGCCTACCTTGGCGATGATCAAAGCACATGGGCCGCACATGATTCGACGCTTTTGATGCGCGAAAAGGGCTTTGACGGGCCGATGCTGGTGGATACCGGCACCAAGGATCAGTTCATTGATCTGCTCCAGCCCGAAGCGCTGGCCGAAGCGGTCAATACACGCCGTCAACAGGCGGTGCTGCGGCTGCAACCGGGCTATGACCACAGCTATTTCTTTATCGCCACCTTCATGGAGGAACACATCGCCTTTCACGCCGACGCGCTTTACGCATGACAGCGCTTTACATCGACGCGGATGCCTGCCCGGTCAAATCCGAAGCCGAGCGCGTTGCCACAAGGCACCGGGTCAAGATGTATATCGTGTCCAATGGCGGGTTAAGGCCATCGCAAAACCCGCTGGTGGAAACCGTGATCGTGCCGGACGGGCCGGATGTGGCAGACATGTGGATCGCGGATCGCTGCGGCACCGGGGATGTGGTCGTGACAGGCGACATTCCACTGGCCGCAAAGTGCATCGAGGCGGGCGCGCTGGTGCTGAAACACAATGGCGAAGCGCTCACCTCGGCCAATATAGGCAATGTGCTGGCCAGCCGCGATCTGATGACAGACCTGCGCGCCGCTGATCCATTCCGGCAAGGCGGTGGCAAGAGCTTTGGCAAGGCGGATCGGTCCCGGTTCCTCGACGGGCTGGAACGCACTTTGCGCAAGGCCGCCACGCTGGCCTAACCCAAGGAAAGAAAGCCGATATGAGCGATAACCCGACACCACAGGCCGTCATTTTCGATGTGGGGAATGTATTGATCGAATGGGATCCGGACCGATTTTACGACCGTGCCATCGGCGAGGACCGCCGTCGCGCCATGTTCGAGGCGTTGGACCTGCATGCGATGAACGAGCGTATCGACCTCGGCGAACACTTCACCGACACGATCTATGCCGAGGCCGATAAATACCCCGACTGGCGGGCGGAAATCCGGATGTGGCACGATCGGTGGATCGAGATGGCCTCACCCGTGATCGACCATTCCGTCAGGTTGATGAAAGCACTGAAGACCAAGGGGGTGCCGGTGTTTTCGCTGACGAATTTTGGCGTGGAAAGCTATGATCATGCCGCAACGCATTACCCGTTCCTGCGCGAGTTTGACCGCGATTTCATCTCGGGCCATATGCGCATGATCAAGCCCGACCCCGCAATTTACGCTCAGGTTGAGGCGACCGCAGGCATCAAGGGCGACGCACTGCTGTTTGCGGATGATCGCGATGACAATATCGCCGCCGCACAGGGTTTTGGCTGGCAAACCCATCTGTTTGAAGGGCCGCAAGGCTGGGCCGACCGGCTGGTGGCATCGGGATTGCTCGACCCCGGAGAAGCCGCATGACCACCATTCCCATCATCCCCTTTTCTGAAGGGGAGGCAGTGCTGGACTGGATTGGGCTGACGGATGCCTTGGCCGCAGGCCACCTGTTGCCCAAGGCTGAAATTGCCGACACGTTTTTGTACCGCGACCCTGATACGCTGCTGAACCGGGCGGCGTGGATCGACGGTCTGGGCCTTGCGGTCAAGTCGGCCACGATCTTCCCCGGCAACACGGCGCAGGGGCTGTCGAGCGTCAATGGCGGCGTCACGCTCTATTGCGACAAGACCGGCACGCTGGAGGCGATTGTCGATTTCCACCTTGTGACCAAATGGAAAACCGCCGGGGACAGCCTGCTGGCCGCGCGCCGTCTGGCACGGGCCGACAGCCGCACCATTCTGATCGTGGGCGCAGGCACACAGGCGCGTGCACTGCACAGCGCCTATTCAGCGCTGTTCCCGCACGCGCAGTTTACCGTCTGGAACCGCACCGCGCAGAACGCAGAGCAGCTTGCCCGCGACATCCCCGACATCGCCATCGCAGAGGATCTGGAAACAGCGGTCAGGGCCGCAGATATCGTCACGGCGGCGACCATGACGACTACGCCGCTGATCCGTGGCGCATGGCTGCAACCGGGTCAGCACATTGATCTGATCGGGGCCTATCGACCCGATATGCGCGAGGTCGATGACGATGCCCTGCAGCGGGCCCGCGTTTTTGTCGACAGCCTTGATACGACCGTCGATCACATTGGCGAATTGAAAATTCCGATTGTGGCTGGCGCGTTCAGCGCCGATCAGATCGTGGCGGATTACTATGCACCCGGACCGTTCAAACGCCAAAGCGACGATGAAATCACCCTGTTCAAGAATGGCGGTGGCGCGCATCTGGACCTCATGACCAGCCGCTTCATTCTGGAGCGCTGGCAGGCACAGGCCGCATGATCTGGGCACTGCTGCTACTGGCGGGCATTGCGGCAGCACCCTTCGTGATCGAGGCCCTGCGCCGCCCCATGAACGCCGCCGCGCGCAAATCGGCCCCGGGCGCGTTTATTGACCTCTCGCAAGGGGTCACGCATTATCAGTGGTCCGGCCCGGCAGACGGGCCTGTTATCGTCTGTATTCACGGGCTGACAACGCCGAGCTTTGTTTGGCAGGGTCTGCGCCCCATGCTTGAGCGGCGGGGGTTTCGTGTCCTGACCTATGACCTATACGGGCGCGGCTACTCCGACCGCCCCAAAGGCGTGCAGAACCCGGCATTTTTCCTGCAACAGCTGAACGACCTGCTGGCCAGCCAAGACGTGCGAACGGACATAACCGTGATCGGCTATTCGATGGGCGGGGCGATTGCGACCCTTTTTGCGGCGGATCGACCGCAGGGTATCCGGCGGATGGTCCTGTTGGCCCCTGCCGGGATGCGCCCGGTCGGGTCGGGCCTGTTCAAAGCGGCGGTGCAAAACGCCGTTCTGGGACGCTGGGTCATGCTGTCCCTTTACCCGTCGATCCTGCGCAAGGGCCTGCGCGCAGAGGCGCATGTGCCATCCAGCGTGCCGGGGATCAATGCGCTGCAGCATGCCGAGTTGACGTGGCGTGGCTTTGTCCCGGCGGTCCACTCCAGCCTGCTTGGTATGCTGAGCGATGGCCTTGCGGCTGAACATGCCTCACTGGCGCAGCAGAAGATTCCGGTCATGGCGATCTGGGGTGCAGCGGATGATGTGATCCCCTTGGTCGCCAAGGATCAGCTTGCTGAATGGAACCCAAACGCCGCGCAACGGGTGATCCCGGACGCAGGCCATGGGCTGACCTATACGCATTGCGATGAAATTGACGCCCTGCTTGCGCCTTTTCTTGCAAAGGATGCCTAAACGGTCTGCAACCCTTCCAGCCGCCGTTCGCGTATCGGCAGATGTATGACTGCGCTGAACGCCCCGACGGCCAGACCGATCCACCACACCAGCGTATAATCCCCGTAGACATCATACATGCGCCCACCCAGCCAGATGCCCAGAAAGCCCCCCAACTGATGGCTCAGGAACACGATACCATAAAGCGTGCCCATATAGCGCAGCCCGTAGATATGCGCGATCAGCCCCGAGGTCAGCGGAATGGTCGCCAACCACAATGACCCCATGGCGAGCGAGAAAAGAATGACGCTCGTCGGTGTGATCGGGAACATGATGAACAGCGCCCCGACAACCGTTCGCGCCGTATAAATTCCGGCCAGCAGGTATTTCTTGGAATAGTATTTACCGGCCCAACCGGCCAGCAACGTACCCGCGATATTGGCAAGCCCGATGAGGGAAATAGCCACCGCCCCCAATGCAGAGGTCGTACTGATCCCCATACTGTCGAGCATACCACCCGGCATGATCGGACCGCATAGCTCGGTCACAAAGGCGGGTAAATGCGCCGTGATGAACCCAAGCTGATACCCGCAGGAAAAGAACCCGAGGTAGATGAAGGTAAAAGACGGGTCCCGAAAGGCCTTGCCAAGGATCTCCTTGAGGCTTTCCTCAAGGTCGGTTTTCGTGGCCATGGCCGGTGCGCGCATCATCGGTAGCGTCAAAAGAATGGCGAGGATCGCGACAGCAAAAACCACAAAAGTCGCCTGCCACGACATGAAAGACAGCAACCATTCCGCGATGGGCGGTCCAAATATCTGCCCACCGCTGCCTGCCGCAGAGACAATCGCCAGCGACATGGACCGGTTTTCGGCAGAGGACGCACGCCCCACAACGGCGAGGATCACGCCAAACCCGGTGCCCGCAATCCCAAAGCCTAAGAGCCACGCATAAAGCTGATGCTCAATAGGCGTGCTGGCCCCTGCCGACAGCAAAAGCCCCAGCGCGTAAATGATGGCACCGAGCACGATCGACTTTCTGTCGCCAATCTTCTCTGCCAGCGCGCCGAAAAGCGGCTGACCGATCCCCCAGGCCAGGTTCTGGATCGCAATCGCAAGGGAGAATTCGGCCCGCAGCCACCCAAACTCCTCAGCAATTGGAATCTGGAACACGCCAAAGGTCGACCGGATCGCAAAGCTGACGATGATGATCGCGCAGCCAACAATCAGAACCGGCGTGAAAAGTGGGGTGGGTTTGGGCAAAATGTGATCCTTGATGTGTGGGCAGACTACGATGTCGGATCAAAACGTCAAATCAGCAGTTTTTATGCCCACCGCACAATTCTTGATATCACCCGCCTCTTTTCTCGCGCAGCCACAGTCGCTATTGGGGATTATGACCAGCCTGTCGCAACATTACATGAGCCTCACGCAAGACGGCACGCTCATCGCCGATCCGGCGCAGATTGCGGCTTTGCCCGAATTTGAACGTGTGCATGACGCCCTGTTGCAGCCCGTCAAGAAAGGGCTGTTCCGCAAGGCACCGGAACCGCCAAAGGGTGTCTATTTCTGGGGGGGCGTGGGGCGCGGAAAATCCATGTTGATGGATCTGTTCGTGGAGCACCTTGACGGTATTCCAGCGCGGCGCGTGCATTTTCATGCCTTCATGCAGGAAATACACGCCGCCATGCATGAGGTGCGCAAATCCGGCGTCGAAGACGCGATCAGCCCGGTTGCCGCGGACGTTGCCGCCTCCGTGCGCTTGCTCGCCTTTGACGAGATGCAGATCAGCGATATTACCGACGCGATGATCGTCGGCCGTCTGTTTGAAGCGCTGTTCAGCGCGGGCGTCGTGGTCATCACCACGTCGAACCGGCATCCGGATGAGCTTTATAAAAATGGGTTGAACCGCGATCTTTTCCTGCCGTTCATCGCCCTGATCAAAGAGCGCATGGTCGTGCATGAATTGGTCAGCCCGACCGATTACCGACAGGACCGCCTTGGGGGGCAGCAGGTCTATTTCACGCCGGTCAATTCTGACGCGCGCAAGGCCATGGATGCGGTTTGGGACGATCTGGCCGGGGGGCCGGGCACCCCGCTTATCCTCAAGGTCAAAGGTCGGGATGTCGAACTCCCGGCCTTCCGCAACAGCGTGGCGCGCGCCGGGTTTCACGACCTTTGCGGCAAGCCATTAGGGCCTGCCGATTACCTGACCCTGGCCGAAGCTGTAAAAGTGCTGATGATCGACGGTATTCCCTCTTTGTCCCGCTCGAACTTCAATGAGGCGAAGCGGTTCGTGACGCTGATTGATGCGCTTTACGAGGCCAAGGTGCGCCTGATCTGCTCGGCAGCGGCGAAACCGGAAATGCTCTATGTCGAGGGCGAGGGCACGTTTGAGTTTGAACGCACGGCCTCAAGACTGCGCGAGATGCAGGGGAGCGACTGGGGGCAATAGCGCCCCTAACCATTCTCGCGCAAGATCGCCCCTGCCAGATAGAGCGAGCCGCAAATCAGCACCCGCGCCTGTGGCGTGGTTGCGACGATTTTCGCCAGCGCCGCCCCCACATCATCCGCCACATCCGCCGAAAATCCGACATTTCGTGCCGCTTCGGCGGTGGCCTCGGCAGGTAGTGTGCTGGCTTCACCGGGAATGGACACGGCGGTCAGATCCTGCGTCACAGCGGCCAGCGGGCGCAGATACCCGTCGATATCCTTGGTGTTCAACATCCCACAAATCAGACGCGTTGGCCGCTCAGACAGGGTTTGAAGGTGCGCGGCCAGTGCTTCACCGGCAGCGGGGTTATGCCCCCCATCCAGCCAAAGTTCCGCCTGCGGTGCGGCATCCCTCAGCGGGCCGGTTTTCAGGCGCTGCATACGGGCGGGCCAGAAGGCGGTTGTGACCGCAGCTTCGGCGGCGTGTTCGTCAAACCCGAGATAGCGCAGAGCGGTCAGTGCCGCGCCCGCGTTCATAATCTGATGCGCGCCGGGCAGGTTGGGCATCGGTAAATCCAGCAAGCCGGTATCATCCTGATAGCTGATCCGGTCGCGATCAGGCCCCACGTGCCACTGCTGCCCATAGGCCAGCAGCGGCGCTGCGTGACGTTGTGCGACCTCTTCGATAACCTCCATGCCATCATCGGCCTGACGCGACACGATGCAGGGCACGCCCGGTTTGATAATGCCCGCCTTTTCAAAAGCAATCTTGCGCAGCGTATCCCCAAGAAACTGCTCGTGGTCCATGGAGACCGGCGTGATCATGGTCAGCACCGGGTCATCCACCACATTCGTCGCATCCAGCCGCCCGCCCAGACCAACCTCAAGCAGCGTAAAATCGGCGGGTGTGCGCGAAAACGCCAGCAGGGCGGCACAGGTTGTGATTTCGAAATAGGTGATGTCGCCACCCCCATTTGCGGCGTAGCATTCATCGAGCACTGCCGTGAGGTCTGCTTCGGAAATCAAATCCCCCGCCACACGGATGCGTTCGTGAAAGCGCGCCAGATGCGGGCTGGTATAAGCGTGAACAGACTTTCCCGCAGCTTCCAGCCCGGCGCGGATCATCGCTTGTGTCGAGCCTTTACCATTCGTGCCTGCGATGTGGATCACAGGCGGCAGATTGCGTTGCGGATTGCCCAGCGCATCCAACAGCCGCCAGACGCGGTCCAGCGTGAGGTCGATCACCTTGGGATGCAACGCCATCATCCGCTCAAGAATAACGTCAGACGACTGAGCGTTCATTTCCCGGCACTATCCGATGAAGTCTCTGACGCGCCTTCGCTCAACGGTGCTGCATTCGGATCAGGCGGCGGCAAATCCCCCCGCACAGCGGGTGGCAGGCCCAGCAACATGCGCGTGATGGTGATCAGTTCATCCCGCATTTTCATGCGGTGTGTCACCCGGTCCAGCATGCCATGATCCAGCAGGTATTCAGCGCGCTGAAAGCCCTCGGGCAGCTTTTCACGGATTGTCTGTTCGATCACACGCGGACCGGCAAAACATATCAGCGCATTGGGTTCGGCAATATGCACATCCCCCAGCATGGCATAGCTGGCTGTCACACCGCCCGTGGTCGGATGGGTCAGCACGACGATATAAGGCAGACCCGCCTCTTTGAGCATTTGCACCGCAACTGTCGTGCGCGGCATCTGCATCAGCGACAAAATGCCCTCCTGCATGCGCGCGCCACCGGCGGCGGAAAACAGGATCAACGGGCGCTTGAGCCGGACCGCTTCCTGCGCGGCTGCAATGATGGCATTGCCCACATACATGCCCATGGATCCCGCCATGAACGAAAAGTCCTGCGCAGCGGCAACAATGGGTGTGCGACCGATTTCCCCACAGCCGACAAGCATTGCTTCGGCTTCCGATGTTTCTTTCTGGGCCGCCTTCAAACGATCTGGGTATTTTTTCTGATCCCGAAACCCGAGCGGATCAACGGTTGGCGGCGTGACTTCAACATCCGTGAAAACACCGCCATCGAACAATGCAGTCAACCGATCGCGGGCGGTGATGTTCATATGATGATCGCAACTGGTGCAGACATTCAGATTGTCCGACACCTCGCGATGAAAAAGCATCGTGCCGCATTCCGGGCATTTGGTCCAAAGATTGTCTGGTGTCTCTCTGCGCGAAAAAATCGAATTGATCCGCGGGCGGACGTAATTGGTGATCCAGTTCATAGCGACGCCCCTGTGGCCTTGTTCAGCTTTAGATAATCGCCCTCGCGGGAAAGTGCAATCAGCGCCGGATCGCCAATCGGGCCGCCAGCCACGTGACCACCATCATGGCGAATTCCACCGGCAGCCAAGCGCGCAGCTCTTGGGTGTCAGTCAGGGCAAAGGGGCTGAGATAGAGCGCCAGACCAGACAGGCTGTCGGGCATTGAGACAAAAAGGATAGCGATGACGTTATTGACGAAATGCACGGCAATCGCTGGTCCCAGCGTGCCAGCACGCGCCGTCAGATCAGCCATCAGAACGCCGAAAATCACTGACCAGACCATGATGATATTGGCGTTTTCCCCGGCCTCTTCAGGCATATAGTGTCCCAGACCAAACAACACCGACGGCACCAAAAGAAAGATCAGCGGCGATCTGAAGCGTGCGGCCAGTTGTTGCTGCAGATACCCGCGAAACAGGATTTCCTCGGCACTGACCTGCACGATGATCGCAACGATCGCAAAAGGGAGCACCACAAGCCACGCCCCGAAGTTCACATTGGGCACCAACGGCGCGCCCATGTCCCAAGGCGGCAGCGCAAATACCGCAGCGTTAAGGATCACAAGCATCAGCAGAACCACGATAAACTGGCTGCGAAACAGGGTGGCGTTCCCAAAGACGGCGGATATGCCCCGGTTATGGGCGACCTTCAGCGCGACGGTAACCGCCACCGTCAGCAGGCCGAACGATAACAACAAGAACACAACCGATAGCTGTGACATCTGGCCATCTCTGCCAGTCAACGCCCCATAGGTTTCAGAGCCGAGAAGCGTAAAAAGAGACTGATGCAAAAACTGATTGGCCAGCAGGAAAACACCTGCGATCAGGATTACGCCAATCACCAACCGCCAAACCTGTGCCTTGGACCGCGCCGGTGTAATCAGCGCCTCATGTGCGCGGTATGCTCTAAACAAGGACACGCAAACTCTCTATTCCGCTGCCTTTGAACGCTGCTGATCCGAGCGCCCTGCGGCTTGCTGCTCTTCGGCAACTTCGCGAATGCTCACCCCTGATGCACGCAGCACTTCCGCAGCACCAGACAGATGGCTTGCCACTGTTTTCAAAAGGCTCATCAGCACGTCGGGATCGTCCCCGATCACGGCGCGAAACTGCTCTGCGCCGATCCGCAGGAACTGGCTGTCTGTCTGGGCGATCAGGTCAAGCTGGCGCGGCTCATCCAGAATAATCGCGAGGTCGCCAATCAACCGCCCCGGCTCAACCTTTGTCACTTCCTGACGGGTGCCGGAGTTGTCGACATAGCTCATCATCGCGTTGCCGGAGAGGCATAGATAGACCGCATCCGCCCGCTCACCCATTGAGAATATCTGTTTGCCCTTGGGCGCGTCATACCACTGAGCAGCGAAAGCCAGCAGCCGCTGACTGCGCGCCTCCAGATCAGAAAATAACGCAGTGCGCGAGATCACCCGGATTTTACGCCTCAGATCGTCCGAGCCAGAGGCATCATCCTCAACCTCTTCCACATCGGATTCGCCGTCAATCCGGCCATTTTTGATTTCGATATGCAGATCATACGCCTGCGGGTTTTCAAAATTGTCCTCAAGGAAAATCATGGTGGTCTTGGGCAGCAGCTCCTGAAGGCGCGCCCGGGTGCGCTGGCGGGACGTTGCATCATGGCTGGCCAAAACCGTATCGAGGATGAGAATATCGGGCCGCTTGATGCCTGCCCTGCTGAAAGCTGCACGTTCCTGAAAGATGTTCGTCATATTCGAGCCCGCCAACCCGGTTGGAACATCAAGGACCGTCTCTGCGACGAGCCGTTTCAGGCCTTTTTCCGCGAGCACCTCGGCGACGATGTCCTCGATCAATTCGCCCTGTACACCCGCGAAGGCCGCAATTCGCCCATAAAGAACGTTGTCCATCAACGTCAGACGCGGCAGGTAATTCTCCGGCGCGACAGGAACAAACAAGTCCTTCAGGCGGTTGCGAATTTCCTCGCTCTTGGTTTTACGGATTTCAACGATTTCCTGTTTGAAGCTTTCGGGAAAACCCGGGCCTATCTGCTCTGCGGTGAAGGCAAATGGCACTGTCAGCAACAGTGCGAATTCTTCTTCGCTGATCGCCTGATCGCCTCTGTCCTTTCGGCGCATGGCGATATCCACCAGCTTTTCATACAGTTCTTCTTCGATCCCCAGTGCGGTAAACAGGGGGTGGCTCGTGCCATCCATGCCAAAGGTCTGGTGCAACGTTTCGATCAGCGTCTGGGAAATGGCGATCCCTTGCTCTGCGAGGCCAATTTCGGTGAACAGGCGCAGAAAGTTGCTCTCTGATGCAAGGTTCTGTTGCGTGATGTGTTTTCTGGGCGAGGCGAACATCAGGTTCCCCCCCAATGGGACCGACGGGTTGAACTCGTCCGGGTCAAAGCGATTGACCAGCGACGCAAGCCCCCGTTCCTGTAGCCGCGCATGCACGTCATCGCGTAAATCAACCAACTGCTGCGCAAGTTCTGGGTGTTTCGCCGGGTCCATGCGCGCATCCAGCATGCGGCGGAACATGATGTC
Source organism: Roseobacter sp. OBYS 0001 (assembly GCF_019654895.1). NCBI lineage: Bacteria > Pseudomonadati > Pseudomonadota > Alphaproteobacteria > Rhodobacterales > Roseobacteraceae > Roseobacter > Roseobacter sp. OBYS 0001. Next base: position 315,637 of record NZ_BPES01000002.1, on the reverse strand, counting down.
ATCCGTGCCCATGGCTTCGACAAGATGGAACCACCATCCGCGTATTTCTTCGGCGGTATTCAGACCGGCAAGCTGCGGGTCGAGCCAGTCCGCCTTGGTGCTGTCCAGACTGTTGCCGGAACGTTGCGCCTCGATTGTCGCTTTGTCTTTGTGCTGTGGGTCCCACAAAACGGTTTTCGGGCTGGTTTTGAGCGGCATGAACAGGTTTTCACCCAAAGTGCCGTTAAACAGGTAGGGCCGCGAGTGTGCATACCCGATGCGCGCGGCCACAACAGCTTGATGCAATTCATTCAGATGCCTGCCGGCAATTGTGATATCGCCCCGCGCGGGAATGACCTCTCGCGTCAACAGTTCGGCAAAAGCTATACGCTCGGACTGGTTGGTGGATTTGACAGCAACGCGCGCACCTGCTGGAATCTCAAGATTGATGTTTTCCAGCACCGCATTGCCATCAGCATTGCGCACAGTCACATTCTTCATCGAGATTGCGCCATCAAGGCGCGGCATTTCGTCGGGTTCACCTTCGAACAGGCTTTCCTCGATCATGCCCTTTGGCGCGAAACGCTCGACCACGATTTCCCATCGCAGGGACATGTCCTGCACCTGATTGTAGTAGGTCAGCAACTCCTTCCACGGCGAGCTGAGGTCCTTATACGCCGCGAGTGCCGCCACCAGCGCGCCCACGGTAATATCACCGCGAATGGCCAGAACGCCGCCGACCGAATAGAAAAAGAATGGCGTCAGCTGCGTGATGAAGTTGTTGAGGAACTTCATGAAGAATTTTTTCTGGTAGATCTGAAAGCGAATGTCGAACAGGCGGCCCAGCCGGTCCGTGAATCCGGCCAGACGAAAACGCCAGCCACCATTGGTTCGCAAATCCGTCACACCGGCAGCGGTTTCGCCGATTTCAGCAGCGAACTGGCGGACCTCGACAATCCGCCTTTTGTTCAACTGGTTGATTTGCCGTTGCAACATGGGGATCAGCCACGCCTGCAGGGGAATAAGCGCGATCCCCGCAAGGCCAAACCAGACGCTTTGCGCAAACAAAAAGGCCACGATGATCAACATCTGCCCGGCCTGAAAGACCGGCTGCGCCACGGCGTCCCCCATCAAACCGCCCATCGGCTCGGCCTCGGAAGTGACCATCGACACAAGCTCACCCTGCGAGGTCGATCGGAAATAGGCGCGCGGAAACCGCATCATGCGGCTCACCAATTGAAAACGGAACCTGCGCAAAAGGCGTTCCGCCAGCACACCTTTCATGGTGTTCAGGCGCATCTTGAGCAAACCGTGGACCAGCACTGACAACAGGTAAAGCCCACACAAGATCATCAGGAACTCGACCTGCGAAACTTGGATACCATCCCAGATTTCAACGATCGAAGACGTGGCACCGATGGCGTCGTTGATGATCCGCTTGGGCAACTCCAGCGTGGCATAGAGAAACGGGAAGGTGAAAACAGTAAACAACAGCAGAACAATCTGCTGTCGTCTGGAATACTTCCAGATGAAAGAAAAAATCGAGGATTCCATATACCGGCTTTCGTCATAGGCCTGAGGACAGGCCGACTGGACCCGCAGGGCGACAGCAGTGAGTGTCCCTGCCTGACGTGCAACTTAGGTCTGTGGGCACATCAATACAAGGACGCATGTGTGGGCTGCCGTTACGCTTGAGCCTTGCGGCCCGCAGGGCGGTTGGCTATGCCTGTTCAAGGTTTTTGTTACGGAGAGACACCATGTCCAGCCAGCGCTTTGATAAATCCAAGCTGCCCAGCCGCCATGTGACCGAGGGGCCCTCACGCGCGCCGCATCGGTCCTACTATTACGCGATGGGCATGACGGAGGAAGAAATCCATCAACCGCTTGTTGGCGTGGCCACCTGCTGGAACGAGGCAGCCCCCTGTAACATCGCCCTGAACCGTCAGGCGCAATCGGTCAAGATGGGTGTGAAACGCGAAAGCGGCACACCACGTGAATTCACCACCATCACCGTCACCGACGGCATCGCCATGGGCCATGAGGGCATGCGGTCGTCACTGGCGTCACGCGAGGCGATTGCCGATACGGTCGAACTGACCATGCGCGGGCATTGCTATGATGCGCTTGTGGGGCTGGCGGGTTGCGACAAATCCCTGCCAGGCATGATGATGGCGATGATCCGTCTGAATGTGCCATCGGTTTTCTTGTATGGCGGGTCGATCCTGCCGGGACGTGCGCCCAAGGGGGCGTCCGTGCCTGCGGAATACGTTGACCGCGATCTGACCGTTCAGGACATGTTCGAAGCGGTGGGCCATCAGCAAAACGGCACGATGACCGAAGCAGAGCTGGAAGTGCTCGAACGGGTTGCCTGCCCCTCGGCCGGAGCCTGTGGCGGGCAGTTTACCGCCAACACCATGGCCTGTGTATCCGAGGCCATCGGTCTGGCGTTGCCCAATTCTGCCGGGGCGCCTGCGCCGTACGAATCCCGTGACGCCTATGCCGAAGCCTCGGGTGCGGCCGTCATGAACCTGATCGAAAAGAACATCCGCGCGCGCGACATCTGCACGCGGCAGGCCTTTGAGAATGCAGCCCGGATCGTCGCTTGTACGGGCGGGTCGACCAACGCCGGTCTGCACCTGCCTGCCATGGCGCATGAGGCGGGCATCGATTTCTTCCTCGAAGACGTCTGCGAGATTTTCCGCGACACGCCCTACTTCGTCGATCTGAAACCGGGCGGGCAGTATGTCGCCAAGGACATGTACGAAGCGGGCGGCGTGCCCGTGGTGATGAAAGAGCTGCGCAAGGCGGGTCTGTTGCACGAGGATTGCATGACCGTCACCGGCTATTCCATCGGCGAGGAACTGGACAAGGTCAGCCTTGAGGCGGACGGGCGCGTTGTCTATCCGATTGAAACACCGCTGTCGAAAACCGGTGGCGTCGTCGGTCTCAAGGGCAATCTTGCCCCCGAAGGGGCCATCGTGAAAATCGCCGGGATGGAACCGCAGCATTTGCTGTTCACCGGCCCTGCGCGCATCTTTGAATGTGAGCAGGACGCGTTTGAAGCCGTCCAGAACCGCACCTATGAAGAAGGCGATGTCTTTGTCATTCGCAACGAAGGTCCAGCAGGCGGCCCCGGCATGCGCGAGATGCTGGCGACGACCGCGGCGCTTTCCGGTCAGGGCATGGGCAAGAAAGTGGCGCTGATCACAGATGGGCGTTTCTCGGGGGCCACGCGTGGCTTTTGTGTCGGCCATGTCGGTCCAGAGGCTGCCCATGGTGGTCCAATCGCGCTGCTTGAAGACGGCGATATGATCAGCCTGAATGCGATTGAGGGGACAATCTCCGTTGACGTGTCCGAAGAGGACATGGCCGAGCGCAAAGCCAACTGGAAGGGCGCGCGCCCGACGATCTATGGTGCTGGTGCCTTGTGGAAGTACGCACAACTCGTGGGGCCGACCTATCTTGGGGCCGTGACCCATCCGGGCGCTAAAGACGAAGGCCACGAGTACATGGAACTGTAAAGCACTTTGCCTGTGATTCGTATCACAGGTCGCTGCCTTTCGCTTGGGGCGCGCGTCTTGCGATACGAATGCCCAAGATACAACGAAAAAAGCCTCACGCGGCCCGGTGCTGCGTGAGGCTTTTTTTGGGACCAAAGGCGGTCAAAAGCAGGTTCTGATCCGGCATATTTTGACACTATGAGGGCACTATCCGGCCTTCATCGCATCAAAACCCACCCTCTCTCACAAAACCAAATGCCCAATGTCCAAGCTGGATATTGCGCCTGAAGTGCCCCGCCTGACACGGCGGGGCGCTTCAATAACCTAGCGGTTGCTGGTTCCGATGGCCGACAGACCTTTGAGAATATCAATGGCATAGGCCAGTTGGTAATCCTCTTCGCGCAGGGCCGCTGCAGCTTCGGCTTTGGCGCGGTCTGCTTCGATCTGCTTGATCTCATCTTCCGACAGGCTGTCATTGTTCAAAGAACCGCGCAGATCCGCTTCAGAGCGGGACGGACGGTTTGTTGTCTCGTCCTCTTCTTCTTCTGCCAGACTGCGGCGTGGCTGCTCAACAACGATGTCGGGGGAAACGCCCAGAGACTGGATCGAACGACCTGACGGCGTGTAATACCGCGCAGTCGTCAGGCGCATCGCACCATCGCTGCGCAGGGGCATCACTGTTTGCACGGAGCCTTTGCCAAAACTCTTGGTACCGACAACAATCGCACGGCGGTGATCCTGCAAAGCACCCGCGACGATCTCGGAGGCAGAGGCAGAGCCGCCATTGATCAGAACCACGATCGGTTTGCCTTCGGCAAGATCGCCAGCGGTTGCGTTGAACCGCTCTCCGTCCTGAATTTCACGACCACGGGTGGATACAATTTCACCCTTTTCCAAGAAGGCATCTGACACCCGGATCGCTTGCGTCAGCAAACCACCGGGGTTGTTGCGCAGGTCAATGACGATCCCGTTGATCGCATCAATGCCGCCTGCTTCTTCGATCTGCTCTTTGAGACCGGATTGCAGGTTGGTGTAGGTCTGGTCGTTGAACGTCGTTACCCGCAGCACAACCGTATCACCCTGTGTCCGCGTGCGCACAGCGGTCAGTTTGATCGTGTCGCGAATGATGGAGACATCAAACGGCTCTGGCTCGCCTTCGCGCACCAATGTGATGATGATCTCGGACCCAACGGGGCCGCGCATCATCGTGACCGCTTCGTCGAGCGACAGGCCCAGAACGGATTCGCCGTCAACATGCGTGATGAAATCACCTGCTTCGACTCCCGCCTCATCCGCAGGGGTGCCATCAATGGGCGAGACGACTTTGACAAAGCCTTCTTCCTGCGTGACCTCGATGCCAAGGCCGCCAAACTCGCCGCGTGTCTGAACCCGCATTTGTGCTGCGTCATCCGGGCTGAGATAGCTGGAATGCGGATCAAGCGAGGTCAGCATACCATCAATCGCAGCTTCAATCAGCTCTCCGGGGTCGACCTCTTCAACATATTGCGCACGAATGCGTTCAAAAATATCCCCGAAAAGATCAAGCTGCTCGTATACGTTGCTCGACTTTGCGGAATCCTGCGCGAGCAAGGGACCTGCGATCTGGGTTGTCGCGATGACACCAGCCAGGGTTCCGCCCAATGCCGCCATGGCAAATTTTTTCATAAATCTCTATCCATCCTTTTCTGTCCGGAACCAATCGCTCGGATCCTCAGGCGTATTATTCACTCTTACCTCTATATAGAGCGTTTCTGAACGCCCTGTACCAGTCTGATCACCATCTGTTGACAACTCTGCGGCAATTTTGTCGCCAACACCGCCCATAAGACCCAGCGGTGCATCCGCTTTAATCACGTCACCGGCCGCACCGTATACGGTCTCCAACCCCGCGAAGACAAAGAGAACTTCGGCCTGCGGCTCGAGAATCACCACCTGTCCGAAATCGAGCAACGGCCCGACATAGCGGATTGTTGCAGGAACGGGGCTGGTAACAAGGGCAGCGGGTTGCGTTGCCATAATGATGCCCGGGCGGCGGATACCAGCCGCATCTGCCTCTCCGGCGGCGCGCAAAAGGCGACCCCGCACGGGCAGATCAAGCGCGCCTTTGTCTCCGGCCAGATCAGGCGGGACGATGGCGATCTCTTCGAGAATGACGCGGTCCAGACCGGCCGCGAATTCATCCAGCGTTTCAGCCGTGTCGATAAGGATGGCCTCGTTGATAGGATCGCTCACAAAGCGTTTGGGCAAATCTGTACGATCGGCCATGGCTTGATTGAGCGCCGCGCGCGCTTCCTGCACCTGTTGCAGGGCCGCTTCCAGACGGGTTGATGCATCCGTTTGAAGGGCCGCAAGCGCCTGCAATTCCTCAAGATCCCGGCGCACATCAGCCGCCTTGGCACTGAGCGCCGGGGTCACTTCGGCCACGAGCATACCAGCGCGTGCTGCCCCCGTCGGGCCACCGGGGTGAAGCAGTATGACCGGCGAGGACGCGCGCCCAACCCGCTGCAAAACAGCCAAGAGGGACGCGATCTCCCGTTCCTGCGCGATGAGTTGCGCGGATAACTGCGCTTCACGGGCGGAGGCTTGCCGCAAGCCACTGCGCAAGGCACCAAGGCCTTCTTCGAATGCGGTGACGGTTTCTGTCAGGGCGCGCACCCGGTCGCGTGCAGACTGGGCGGCTTCCAGTTTACCGCTCGCCTCATCCAGCATCTCCACAGCCAGTCGCGCACGCTCGGCAGGCGCGGTTTGTGCGACAGCGAATGCAGGCAGCAATAGCACCGTCAAAAGGGCCAGCAGCTTTATGACATCAGGCATTTGCCGGTCATTTCCTTTGGTGGTTCTAATCCCATCAAATGCAGGATGGTCGGGGCCAGATCGGCCAGCCGTCCGTCGCTGAGGGTCGTGTTCTCTGGCGCGCCAACCACAACCACAGGCACAGGGTTCAGAGTATGGGCGGTATGCGGACCGCCTGTTTCAGGGTCAATCATCACATCGCAATTGCCATGATCGGCCGTGACGATCATCGCACCACCCGCCTTTTCCAGCGCGGCCAGAACCCGGCCAAGCCCGTGATCAACCGCCTCGCAGGCTTTCATCGCGGCCTGCAAATCGCCTGTGTGCCCGACCATGTCGGGGTTGGCGTAGTTCACGACGATCAGATCATAGCCTTCCTCAATTGCCGCGACGAAGGCATCCGTGACCTCTTTGGATGACATCTCAGGCTGTAGATCATAGGTCGCCACATCAGGGGATTTCGGCATCAAACGGTCCTCACCGGCGAAAGACACCTCTTCCCCGCCGTTCAGGAAAAACGTGACATGCGGGTATTTTTCAGTCTCCGCCAGCCGGTATTGACGCAAGCCCTGTTGCGCCACCCAATCCCCCAGCGTGTTCACGATTTCCGGTTTGGGATACATGGTCGCCATATAGGCCGCATGCGCCTGCGAATACTGCGCCATACCCATCAACCGTGCCCATTTCGGGCGGGCCCCCGTTTCAAAGGCGGTAAAATCGGGATCGCCGATTGCCGCCATGATTTCGCGGGCGCGGTCGGCGCGAAAGTTCAGGCAAAAGAATCCGTCGTTGTCTTTTGCACCCGTGTATCCGTCCAGAACTGTGGGTAAGATGAATTCATCGTTTTCACCCTGCGCATAGGCCTGATCCACCGCATCAGATGCGGACGCGGCCTTGCGTCCCGTGCCCGTGACGATGGCCTGATAGGCTTTGGATACCCTGTCCCAGCGATTGTCGCGGTCCATGGCAAAATAACGCCCGGTGACGGTTGCAATCTCAACGCCGTCCGGCAAAGCCGCCTGCAGCGTCTCAAAATACCCAAGGGCAGAGCGTGGGGCCACGTCGCGCCCGTCTGTCAGCGCATGAATGACCACGGGAATATTTTCGTCGGCGAGGGCTTTGGCGGCGGCAACCATATGGTTGATGTGCCCATGCACCCCACCGTCCGAGACGACGCCCATCAGATGCGCCGTGCCGCCGCTGTCTTGAAGGGTCACGATGAAGGCCCTGAGACGGGAGTTTTGTGCAAACAGCCCCTCTTCGATCGCCAGATCAATCTGGCCCAGATCCATGGCCACCACGCGGCCTGCGCCAATATTGGTATGACCGACTTCGGAGTTGCCCATCTGGCCGCTGGGCAGCCCGACATCGGGTCCAAAGGTCGTGAGCGTCGCATGCGGGCAGGTCGCCATGAGGCGGTCCATATTGGGCGTATCGGCCAGCAAGGGCGCATTGCCTTCGCGCCGCTCGCTCAATCCCCAGCCATCAAGGATGCAAAGTACCACTGGTTTAGGTCCGGTCATATGTGCGCCTGCTGTTTTGCCTTGTTTCGGGCCTTGTAACGCTTGGCAGGCGCGGGGTGAAGGGCACAGATGCCCTAGTCCGGATTACCGCGTGTATAGCTCAGTTTGGACAGATCGGGTGCTTTGCCCTCTGCGGGTGCAAGGGACACAGGTTTTGCTCCCGGCTGTGGGGTCAACCGGTGCCTGAGCAACGCCATCGGATGCGCCCTGAGCGTCAGGCGCATGGCGACATAATCCTCGACCACCTCTTCGCCCAATGTCATTTCGGGCAACAGGGCTGCGGGTTCATCAATGGCTTCACCGTCGATATCGCCTGCAAACAGCGGCAGCGGCGCGCCCGGCACAAGTGCTTTGGCCTCCCACAGGGCGGCGCGGCGATTAAGGTCAAGGGCTGCAAAAACATCTGCCTCGGCAAGACGTTCGATCATCACTGGCTGCAGCCCGGCCCGTCGCCACACATCCCGCACGGAGCGATAGCCGTTGCCGCGCGCCGCCGTCAGCCACGTGGCGTCCTCTTCGCTGACGCCTTTGATCTGCCGGAACCCCAGCCGCAGCGCGAGGCCACCCTGACCATCCGGCTCCATCACGTTTTCCCAAAAACTGGCGTTGATGCAGATGGGCCGCACATCGACCCCATGTTCGCGCGCGTCCCGCACGATCTGGGCAGGGGCGTAAAACCCCATGGGCTGCGAATTCAGCAGCGCGCAGGCAAAGATGCCGGGGTGGTGGCATTTGATCCAAGACGAGGCATAGACCAGCAGCGCAAAACTGGCCGCGTGGCTTTCGGGGAAACCATACGATCCGAATCCTTCGATCTGACTGAAACAGCGCTCGGCAAAATCATCATCATAGCCCTTGTTTTTCATGCCCCGCAGAAACAGGTTTCTGAATTCGCTGACGTTGCCGTGCTTTTTGAAGGTCGCCAGCGAACGGCGCAGACGGTCCGCCTGATCGGGGGTAAAGCCCGCGCCGACAATGGCGATCTGCATCGCCTGTTCCTGAAACAGCGGCACGCCCAGTGTCTTGCCCAGCACCTCGCCCAACTCGTCCGAGGGGAAGGAGACTTCTTCTTCTCCATTGCGGCGGCGGATGTAGGGATGCACCATATCGCCCTGAATGGGACCGGGGCGGATGATCGCAACCTCGATGACCAGATCATAGAAACAACGCGGGCGCATGCGCGGCAGGAAATTCATCTGCGCGCGGCTTTCCACCTGAAACACCCCGATGCTGTCCGCGCGGCAGAGCATATCATAGACCACCGGATCCTCAGGCGGCAGGGAGGCCAGCGTGTGGCTGACGTTATGGTGCATCTGCATCAGATCAAACGCCTTGCGGATACAGGTGAGCATGCCCAGTGACAGCACATCAACCTTGAGGATGCCCAGCGTTTCGATGTCATCCTTGTCCCAGCAAATGACCGTGCGCCCTTCCATCGTGGCGTTTTCAATGGGGACCAGTTCGTCAAGCCGCCCTTCGGTGATCACAAAGCCCCCCACGTGTTGGGACAGATGGCGGGGAAAGCCGTTGATCTCATAGACCAATGCAAGGGTTTGTTGCAGGCGGCGGTCGTTTGCATCCAGCCCGATTTCGGCCATGCGTTCCGCCTCGATCCCCTTGGTGGAAAAGAACCCCCAAAGCTGTGAGGAGAGCGCAGAGATCGTATCTTCGCTCAGCCCCATGGCGCGGCCCACCTCGCGGATCGCGCGTTTGCCCCGGTAGTGCACGACCGTCGCGCAAAGCCCCGCGCGGTGGCGACCATAGCGTTCATAGATATGCTGGATGACTTCTTCGCGGCGCTCATGTTCGAAATCCACGTCGATATCAGGGGGTTCGTTGCGCGCCTCTGACACGAAACGCTCAAACACCATCGTGCCGATCTCGGGGGACACGGAGGTGACGCCCAGACAATAACAGACCACCGAATTGGCCGCGGACCCGCGCCCCTGACACAGAATGTCGCGCGACCGGGCAAAGGCCACAATGTCGCGTACGGTCAGGAAGTAGGGCTCGTATTTCAACTTTCCGATGAGGGTGAGTTCATGTTCCAGCAGACGGTGAACCTTGTCAGAGGTCCCTGCCGGGTAGCGCCATGCGAGCCCCTCATAGGCCAGACGGCGCAACCGGTCCGAGGGGGTTTCATTCTCCGCAATCTCTGACGGGTATTCATAGCGCAGTTCATCCAGTGAGAACTTCAGGCTTTGGGCAAGGGTGTGGGCGCGGTCCACGGCAGCGTCAAACCCTTTGAAAAGGCGGCGCATCTCGGCTTCTGAACGCAGGCGTGCCTCACTGTTGGGCAAGGCCACGCGGCCCAGATCGTCGACGCGGCATCCGGTTCGGATTGCGGTCACAACATCTGCAAGTTTGCGGCGCGCGCCGTGATGCATGACAGGGGCCGCACTGGCCACCGTCGGCAAACCCAGACGCCGCGCCTGTTCGGTGAGGTCTGCAAAGCGCTGAGGGTCGCGACCATCATACTGTGGGAAAAGGCCGATATGAATTTTCCCGGTAAAGCAGCGCGTCAACTGTCGCGCGGTTTGCGCCCATCCACCCGCGCCGCACGGCACCTCCTGCGCCTGTGGCCAGAGGATCAATTGCAGCCCGCTGCCCCCTTCCAACAGATCTTGCAGGCGCAATTCGCAAGAGCCTTTTTCGGCACGCTGCCGTCCCATTGAAAGAAGACGGCACAGGGTGCCCCATCCTGCCCGGTTTTCCGGCAGGGCCGTGATTTCGCAAGCATCCGAGAAAACCAGCCGTGCCGCAGGGATCAGGCGCGGCATTGCGTAAAGGAACGTGGGCGTCACCCGCAACCCCGCCGGCAGGGCAGGGCCGATCTGGCCATTTGCGGCCTCCCATGCCTGCCGCTCGCGCACCTGCCGGGCGATATCGCGCGCCTGCGCATGGGCACGGACGATTCCCGCCACCGTGTTTTCATCTGCGATTGCAATGGCTCCGATACCCAGCGCCGCCGCACGGGACATGTATTCCTCCGGGTGGGAGGCACCTTTGAGGAAAGAGAAATTAGAGGTGATATTGAGTTCAGCAAACATGGTTACAGATCACCATATTCCCTTTTTGTTCTCATTTGGAGTCCCATTCGAAAGCGCAGGAAACGGATTGCGGCAAAAACATGAAATCCGCCATTCAGGGCGCGTCATCCAGACGATGAGGGAAGTCAAAATGCCGCTTTACAGTGCCTTACCAACAGAGATGGTGCGCGCCCTTCAGGCCGGGGGAGTTGACGCGAACGGTCAGATCGCCGAATTCAGCACCTCGGATGGGTCTTCCAACCCCTGCCGACACTGCCTGCAAGACATCCCACAAGGTCACGGCATGTTGATTCTCGCCTATCGTCCTTTTGCCCGGGTGCATCCCTATGCGGAAACAGGACCGGTTTTTCTGTGCTCAGACCAGTGTGACCGATGGCAAAGCGTCAGCAATCTGCCCCCCATTCTCGCCACCTCGCCTGAATACCTGATCAAAGGCTACGATGCGGCGGAGCGGATTGTCTATGGAACGGGCACAGTCGTGCCTGCCATAACTCTATCGGCCAGTATCGACGCGATCCTTGAAAACCCAGCCGTCGCATTTGTGCACATTCGATCCGCACGCAACAATTGCTATCAGGCACGTGCCGATAAAGGATAGCGGATCGCTGTTCAGATGGGCTTGCCCCGAGACGCGGCTTTGGCCATAAAGCAGCCGTGTAGAGTCAAGGAAACTTTCCCATGCAGCAGCCCCCTGAGACAAAGATTGTCGATCGCTTTCGTATTGCCTGCGACGGTGGCGAAGGCGCGCTTGGGCATCCGCGCGTGTGGCTGCAAATTCCAAAAGACACCGGCTGGGTGGAATGTGGCTATTGCGACTGCAAATATATCCACAAGGATTACGCAGACAAAACATGAGCGCTTGCACGCATTGCACCTGCCTTGGGGTTATGTGTAAGCCAAAGACAGGTGACGCATTTGTCATGTCTTGAGACATCTTGAGGGAGCGGTTCGATGACAAACACTTTTGGCAAAGGGCATCACCTTCACCTCATCGACGGGTCGGCGTTTATCTTTCGGGCCTATCATGCGCTGCCCCCTCTGACGCGCAAATCCGACGGGCTGCCGATTGGAGCCGTTTCGGGGTTTTGCAACATGCTGCACCGCTATGTTGAGGGAAACACCGGCCCTGATGCGCCAACCCATGTCGCCGTTATTTTCGACAAAGGCAGCCATACGTTCCGCAACGACATGTACGATCTGTACAAAGCCAACCGGGACGCAATGCCCGAAGACTTGCGCCCGCAGATCCCGCTGACCCGACGCGCGACGGAAGCCTTCAACATCGCCTGCAAGGAAAAAGAAGGCTTTGAGGCAGATGACATTATCGCGACATTGGCCGTTCAGGCCCGCAAGGCCGGTGGCACCTGCACCATCATCAGTTCTGACAAGGATCTGATGCAGCTTGTGGGCGACGGGGTCGACATGCTGGACGCGATGAAAAACAAGCGGATTGACCGCGACGGTGTCTTTGAGAAATTTGGCGTCTATCCGGAACGGGTGGTCGACGTTCAGGCGCTGGCGGGCGATTCTGTCGATAACGTACCCGGTGCGCCCGGGATCGGCATCAAGACCGCCGCCCTGCTGATCAATGAATACGGCGATCTGGACAGCCTGCTGGAACGCGCAGGCGAAATCAAACAGCCCAAACGCAAACAGACACTGATAGATCACGCGGACCAGATCCGCCTGTCGCGCAGGCTGGTTTTGCTGGATGAGGCCACGCCGTTGGACTTCACCCTCGAAGACCTTGAGGTGCGCGACCCCAATCCAGACCAATTGATGCCGTTTCTGGCCGAAATGGAATTCCGAACGCTGACCAAACGCATTGCCGACCAGCTTAAGGTCGAGATGCCGGAAATCAACGACACGCCCGCCAATGCGCCGGCGGCGCTTGAAATCGCCGATGTGCCTTTTGACAAGGCCGGATACTCTCAGGTCGACAGTGCGGAAGCCCTGCAAGAGTGGATCGATCAGATTTACGAGCGTGGCTATGTCGCCGTGGATACCGAAACAACCGGACTGAATGACATGACCGCGGATCTGGTCGGGGTTTCGCTCTGCGTTGAGCCGGGCAAGGCCTGCTATATCCCGCTAATTCACAAAGCGGCCAGCAGCGATGACCTTTTTGGCTCTGACGATCTGGCGGAAGGGCAAATGCCGCTGGAGACGGCGCTGGAAATGCTCAAACCCGTTCTGGAGGATGAGAGCATCCTCAAGATCGGGCAGAACATGAAATATGATGCCAAGATATTCGCGCAGGTGGGGATCACCGTCGCGCCCATCGATGACACAATGCTGATGTCTTACGCCATGCACGGCGGTCTGCACGGGCACGGCATGGACGCCTTGTCGGAACGGTATCTGGGCCACACGCCCCTGCCCATAAAGCCGCTGTTAGGCTCTGGTAAGTCTGCGATTACCTTTGACAAGGTGCCGCTCAACGATGCGGTGCCCTATGCTGCTGAGGATGCGGATGTCACCCTGCGCTTGTGGCAGCAGTTCAAACCGGCCCTTCACCGCGCACAGGTCACACGGGTCTATGAAACGCTTGAACGTCCGATGGTGGCCGTGCTTGCGGATATGGAGCGTGCAGGGATTAAGGTGGACCGTGATACCCTCAGCCGGATGTCCAATGCCTTCAGCCAGAAAATGGCCGCGCTGGAAGATGAGATTTACACGCTGGTCGGGCGTAAATTCAATGTGGGCAGCCCAAAACAACTGGGTGAAATCCTGTTTGATGAAATGGGCTTGCAGGGTGGCAAGAAGGGCAAAACCGGGGCCTATGCAACCGGTGCCGATGTGCTTGAGGATCTGGCGACCGAGCATGAACTGCCGCGCCGCATCCTTGACTGGCGGCAACTGTCCAAGCTGAAATCGACCTATACGGACGCGTTGCAGGACCACATCAACCCGGACACGGGCCGTGTGCATACATCCTATTCGATTGCCGGGGCCTCGACCGGGCGGCTGGCCTCAACCGACCCAAACCTGCAGAATATCCCAATTCGCTCTGAGGAAGGCCGTCGCATCCGCGAAGCCTTTGTCGCCGAAGAGGGCAAAACGCTGGTAGCACTCGACTACAGCCAGATTGAGTTGCGCATTCTTGCGCATATCGCCGACATTCCGGCCCTGAAAGCCGCCTTCGACGAGGGGCAGGACATCCACGCCATGACCGCGTCAGAGATGTTCGATGTCCCCCTCGATGAAATGACGCCGGAGATTCGCAGACAGGCCAAGGCGATCAATTTTGGCGTAATCTACGGCATCTCGGGCTTTGGTCTGGCGCGCAACCTGCGTATCCCGCGCAGCGAGGCGCAGGGCTTTATCGACCGGTATTTCGAACGATTCCCCGGCATCCGCACCTATATGGACGACACCAAGGCATTCGCCAAAGAGCACGGCTATGTCGAGACACTGTTTGGCCGTCGGATTCACACACCAAACATCGGGGCAAAGGGGCCTCAGGCCGGGTTTGCCGCGCGCGCAGCGATCAATGCGCCGATACAGGGCACCGCCGCCGATGTGATCCGCCGGGCGATGATCCGCATGCCCGCCGCCATCGTGGATCTGCCCGCAAAGATGCTGCTGCAGGTGCATGATGAGCTGTTGTTCGAGGTCGATCAGGGATCGCAGGGCGCCTTGATCGACGCCGCACGCAGCGTCATGGAAAGCGCCGCCGACCCGGTTGTACACCTTGATGTGAAACTGACCGTGGATGCGGGCGAGGGGCCGAACTGGGCCGTGGCGCATTAAAGCGTCATGCGAAAAACCTGAATCACGTAACGCTGCCTGAAATCAATTATTTCAAAGCGTTACGTGATACTTGATGTTTCAGGCATTTCGTCACACGCTCTAGGTCTGAAACAGGGCCATCCAGTCCAGATGTTCTTCGGTGCGCCCATCAACGGTGTAATCGGCAACCAGCCACCCGGCATATTGCGCACAGCTGATCGCCTCCGCGAAAGCTCCAAAATCAATCGCACCGGTGCCGGGCGCGGCGCCTTCAGTATCCGCCAGTTGGATATGCCGTACGAGGTCGGCATAGGTCTCGAACACCGACACGGCATCACCGCCTAGGGCTGCGGCGTGTTGGCTGTGAAACTGCAAACCAAGGTTGGGCGCACCAACATCATGGATCACCCCCGCCGTGACCTCAAAATCGGATAGAAACGCATCGGCTTGTGCCTTGGGTTCCAGCGTCAGCGTGATCCCGTCGGGTGCTGCGTCACAGGCATGGCGCAGGTTTGCCACAAGCGTTTGGCGCGCTGCCGCGCCAGAGGCGACACCCGCCATGATGTGCAGCACTGGCACCCGCAGCGCCTCACAATAGCGCAGCGCGCGGCGCAGATCATATTCAAACCGCTTTTCCAGGCCCGGCACGGCGGCGAATCCACGATCTCCACCCGTGTAGTTGGGGGGCGGTGCGCAGATATGCACCACTGGAAGTCCCGATCGCAGGGCGGCGCGTTGCGTCTCTTTGGCAGGCATTTCGTAGGGAAGCGGCACCGCGACGCCCTCAAACCCTGCCGCCTGCGCCGCTTCAAATCGGTCAAGATAGGGCAACTCAGCCCAAAGGGTGCTCAGGTTGGCGGCAAGTTTCGGCATGATCGTTCTCCCCTTCGGATCACGCTATCAATCGCGACCTCAAGACCCAAGCGGAAAGCCCTTAAAATGCCAACGTCACGGCAAATCCGCGCTGGGGATCACCGGAAAGAAAGCTCCGGACGACCACAGGCCGAACCAGCCGTCATGATGCGCGCCAAGATCAACCAGCCGGTAAAAGCTCTTGCGGTCAATCAACGCGTCCAGATTACTGCGCACCCTGATATAGGGCGACGGTTCGCCGGTTTCGGGATCGCGTTCAACGCGGATGGGCAGATCAGCGCTGGCCACGGCGCTGTCATCCACATGGGTGAAGAATTTCAACACCTGATCTTTGCCGGTGCCGCGCGCTTCGAAATCAACGGCGACAAAGGGCGCATCGTCCACCGTGATCCCGACCTTTTCCACCGGGGTGACGAGAAAGTAATCTTCACCTTCTTTTTTGAGAATCGATGAAAACAATTTGACCAAACCGGGCCTGCCGATCGGCGTTCCCTCGTAAAACCACGTGCCATCGCGGGCAATTCGCATGTCCAGATCGCCACAAAACGGCGGATCCCACAAATGAACGGGCGGTAAGCCGCGTGTTTTTGCTGCATTTATTGACGCTGCAAGGCCCTCTGCCGATGGGGTAACGGTTTTTTGTCCACTCATTGCTTTTGCCATTTCATTAGAGCGCCATAGATTTACAGTGAAGCATATAACCCAACGGAGCGGATTGTCATGAGCGAAGCAGAGGATTTGGTCGCCGAGATCGAAGCACTGGGCGAGAAACTGGCTGAGGCCAAGTCATCGATCACCAAACGCTTTATCGGTCAGGAACGTGTGGTTGAGCTGACGCTGACCGCGCTGCTTTGCGGTGGGCATGGCCTGCTGATCGGTTTGCCGGGGCTGGGCAAGACACGTCTGGTTGAGACGTTGTCGACCGTGATGGGGCTGCATGGCAACCGCGTACAGTTCACGCCCGACCTGATGCCTGCGGATATCCTCGGCTCCGAAGTGCTGGATACAGCCTCCGACGGCAGCCGCGCGTTCCGCTTCATCGAAGGGCCGATCTTTTGCCAGCTGCTGATGGCGGATGAAATCAACCGCGCCTCGCCGCGGACGCAATCCGCCCTGTTGCAGGCGATGCAGGAAAAAACAGTGACCGTTGCCGGCGAAAACCGCAGCCTTGGCGTGCCATTCCACGTCTTGGCCACACAAAACCCCATTGAGCAGGAAGGCACCTATCCGTTGCCCGAAGCGCAGCTTGACCGTTTCCTTGTGCAGATCGACGTGGCCTATCCGGACCGCGACACGGAACGTGACATTCTACTGGCAACCACCGGGGAGGTCGAAGAAGCCTCAACCGAAGTCTTTTCCGCAGACGCGTTGCTGGCTGCGCAACGGCTGCTGCGCCGTATGCCGGTGGGCGAAAGCGTGGTTGAGATGATCCTTGATCTGGTGCGGGCCTTCCGCCCCGAAGAAGAAACCGCGAGCCAGCAGGTGCGTGAGACCGTGGCATGGGGCCCCGGCCCGCGCGCGGCACAGGCGCTGATGCTGACGGTACGTGCCAAGGCCCTGCTGGAAGGGCGGCTTGCACCCTCCGCCGAAGACGTGATTGATATGGCCCGGCCCGTTCTCAGCCACCGTATGGCGCTGAATTTCGCAGCACGGGCGCGCGGGGACAGCCTGACGGATCTGATTGAAAGCACTGCGGTGACACTTTCCGGGACAAAGGCCGCCGCGTGAGTCCCTTGTCTTCCCTGCCGCAGGACGCGCGACCAACCGCGCTGCGCGCGACTGCCGAAACGCAGGCCGCGATGCTGCCTGCCTTGCTCGCCCGGGCTGAGCATCTGGCGGGCGCCGTTCTGCTGGGCGATCACGGTCGGCGTCGCGCAGGCATGGGAGACGACTTTTGGCAATACCGCCCCGCGCAACCCGGAGACAGCCGCCGCCTGATTGATCACCGCCGCTCCGCGATGGGCGACACGCAGTTCGTCCGAGAACGCGAATGGCAAATTGCGCAATCGGTCATGCTTTGGGTGGATCAGGGCGCATCCATGCGGTTTTCCAGCACCAGCGACGTGCCGCAAAAAGCGGACCGCGCGCGGGTGTTGGCACTGGCCATCGCGATCCTGCTGGTACGCGGGGGTGAACGGGTCGGCCTGACTGGCACGACGTTGCCACCACGGCGCGGAAATGCCCAGATACTGCGGCTCGCAGATATGTTCACCAAGGATGCAGAGGACGATTATGCGCCGCCCGAACACCGCGCGATGATCCCGTCAGCGCGTGCCGTGTTTATTTCCGATTTCATGGGCGACGTGTCAGAGGTGAAACTGGCCCTGACCAAAGCCGCCGACCGTGGGGTGCGCGGGGTGCTGTTGCATGTGCTTGATCCCTCCGAAGAGGAATTCCCCTTCTCAGGTCGTACCATTTTCGAAAGCGTCGGCGGCACGATCAGCCATGAAACGCTCAAAGCCAACGACTTGCGCACGCGCTATCTGGACCGACTGGCCGCCCGCAAAGCCGAATTGCAGCACCTCTGTGCGGTGACCGGCTGGCAATACGGGCAGCATCACACGAATATGTCTGCGCAATCTGCGTTGCTGTGGCTTTATTCTGCGCTGGATACAGGTGGCTTTCGATGACTGTTCTGGGTGGCATCGGATTTACCGCACCATGGCTTTTGCTGGCGCTTCTGGCCTTGCCGATACTCTGGCTCATCCTGCGCGCGATCCCGCCAGCACCGATCAAACGCATGTTTCCCGGCGTTGCCTTGCTCTTGGGTTTGCAGGACGATGAAAGCGTGTCTGACCGCACGCCGTGGTGGCTGCTATTGCTGCGGATACTGGCGGTCGCGGCAATCATACTGGGCCTTGCAGGACCCATCCTGAACCCGAATGAGGATCAGGCCGATGGCAGTGGCCCGCTGATGATTGTACTGGATGGCAGCTGGGCCGGTGCGACCCGCTGGGACGAGCAGATAGAGGCTATTGATGCGCAGTTGAGCCGCGCCAGCCGTGCGTCACGCCCGGTTGCATTCCTTGATCTGGCCAGACCCGAAGCCCCCGTTTTTCAGGCCGCTGATACATGGCGCAGCCGTTTACCGGGATTTACGCCCTCCGGATGGCAACCTGATACAGCCCGCATCGCAGAGGCGACCTCATCTTTGAACGAAACCGGTGCCTTCGACACGCTGTGGTTCAGTGACGGGCTCGACTATCCGGGTCGCGATGAGGCACTCGCCGCGTTTGAGGCGAAAGGCGCGGTCGATGTATATCAGACCGCCGCCAATGTCGTCGCCCTTGCGCCTGCGGACTTTGAAGACGGCGCTATTCTATTGACAGCATTGCGCGCCGCGCCCGGGCCAGAACGTGAAGTCGCATTGCAGGTGCAGGGCCGTGATCCGGTGGGCAATGCGACATTACTCGCCACGGCAACCGCCACCTTTCAGGCCGGGGAAACAACCGCGGACACCGCATTGACGCTGCCCGCTGAGCTGCGCGCGCGGATCACGCGGTTTGATATTCAGGGCCAGCGTTCTGCCGGGGCAACGACCTTGGCGGATGATGCGCTGCGCCGCCGTGAGATTGCCCTGATCGCCGGGCGCGAGGACCGCGAGGGGTTGGAGCTTTTATCCCCGCTGCATTATCTCGAACAGGCGCTCGCGCCCAGCGCTGATCTGATCAAGGGCAGCCTGTCCGATATCCTGCCCGCCAACCCGGATGTGATCATCCTTGCCGACATCGCCACCCTGTCAGGTGGCGAGGCGGAGGACTTGGGCGAATGGCTGGATCAGGGCGGTATGCTGGTGCGCTTTGCCGGCCCGCGCGTCGCCGCAAGTGATGTCAGCCGCGTGGACGAAGACCCGCTGATGCCCGTGCGGCTGCGCACCGGAGGTCGGACCGTCGGCGGTGCCATGAGTTGGGGCGAGCCCAAGACCCTGGCCCCGTTCCGCGAAAACTCACCGTTCTTTGGCCTGCCCATCCCCGGTGATGTTCAGGTCACAAGCCAGATCATGGCCCAACCTGACCCGACACTCGCCGAACGCGTGATTGCCGAACTGACGGATGGTACGCCGCTGGTGACGCGCAAGACCCGTGAGCAGGGACAGATTGTGCTCTTTCACGTGACGGCCACGGCGGATTGGTCTACGTTGCCGCTTTCGGGTCTGTTTGTGCAGATGCTGGAACGTCTGGCCGTTGCGTCCTCGGGCACGCGCCCTGATGCGACCCAATTGGACGGCACAACATGGACACCAGAACAGGTTATGGATGGATTTGGAACACTCTCCGACGCGGGTAATCTGCCCGGTGTGCCCGGCCCTGACCTTGTCAAAGCCCCGCCCAGCCCTGAGATGCAGCCGGGCATCTATGCCTCCGGTGATCGTCGCCTCGCGCGCAACGTTGTGACGGATGAAACCCTGCTGGAACCCGCCGTCTGGCCTGCGCGCATTCCCGTGCGCGGGTTTTTCGTGCCACCCGAACAACCCATCGCGGGTTTGCTGCTAAGCCTTGCGCTGCTGACCCTCATTGCCGATGTGATTGCGTCGCTCGCGCTGACGGGGCGTCTGACAGGCGCGGCCGGTCGCACGGCGGCCATCGTCATCGCCTTGGGCGTACCACTCGCCATGCCCTCGCAAAGCGCCGCACAAAGTACTGAGCTTGACGAATTTGCCCTGCAATCGACCGAAGAGATGGTGCTCGCCTATGTGATCACCAGCGATGCGCGCGTAGATGATTTGTCGCGCGCCGGGCTGTTCGGGTTGTCGCAAACATTGACGTTCCGCACCTCGGTCGAACCTGCAAGCCCCGTCGGTGTTGACCTTGAACGCGATGAGCTGGCGTTTTTCCCGATACTCTATTGGCCGATCACGGTGGATCAGCCCCGCCCCTCGTCAGAGGCCTACGCCAAGCTGAACGCCTATCTGCGCTCAGGTGGGTTGATCCTGTTTGATACCAAAGACGCAGATATCGCACGGTTCGGTGCGGCCAGCCCGAACGGTCGCAAACTGCGCGATCTGGCCGCCCCGCTCGATATACCGCCTTTGGAACCTCTGCCTGCGGATCATGTCCTGACCCGCACCTTCTACCTGTTGCAGGACTATCCGGGACGCCACACCAGCCGCGATGTCTGGGTCGAAGCGGCCCCCCCGGATGCCGAACAAATCGAAGGCATGCCGTTTCGCAACCTCAATGACGGCGTGACGCCGGTTGTGATCGGTGGCAACGACTGGGCAGCGGCCTGGGCGATGGCGGAGAACGGCGCGCCGCTGGTGCCAATTGGGCGCGGGTTTACTGGCGAACGGCAACGGGAACTGGCCTACCGCTTTGGCGTGAACCTCGTGATGCATGTGCTGACCGGCAATTATAAGTCAGATCAGGTGCATGTACCCGCGCTGCTGGACAGGTTGGGCCAATGACCGGACAGATGATTTTTGACCCGCTGATCCCATGGACGCTTTTGGTGACGATTGCGGTCCTTGCAATGGCGGGTGTGGTTTTTGCCGCCCTGCGCGGGCTGAGCGGTTGGGCCCTGCGCGGTCTTGCGGCTCTCGTCGTCGTCGCGGCGCTGACAGGCCCGAGTTACCAGCAAGAGGACCGCGCAGAACTTAGCGACATCGTGCTGCTGCTCGAAGATGAAAGTGCCAGTCAGAACCTGTCGGACCGCGCCGCGCAAACACAAAGCGCTGCCGATGAACTGGCGGACAGCATAGCGGCACGCAGCAATACCGAAGTGCGGCGGATAACCGTCGCTGATGGCGATGGGGATGCGGGCACACAGCTTATGACGGCGCTGTCCAAGGCCCTCGCCGAAGAACCGCGCAGCCGTGTGGCAGGCATCATCGCCGTATCGGATGGTCGTGTGCATGACGCGGACTTGCCGGTAAACCTGCCCGCGCCGATGCATCTGCTGATGACGGGTAAAAGCACCGACTGGGACCGTCGGCTCAGCATCAAAAACGCACCCGCCTTTGCGATCATCGGTGAACCTGTCACCCTGACCCTGCGTATCGAGGACATGGGGAATGGCCCGGCTGAAGCCTCCACAGCGCCCTTGCTGATCTCGGTCGATGGGGCGGAACCGCAGGAATTTCAGGTGCCTTTGGGTCAGGACATCGACCTGCCCGTGACCTTGCCCCACGGCGGGCGCAATGTGATCGAATTCACCGTGCCAGAGGCTGACGGCGAATTGACCGATCGTAACAACAAAGCCCTGATCCAGATGAATGGCGTGCGCGACCGGCTGCGCGTGCTGCTCGTCTCGGGTGAACCACACCCCGGCGGGCGCACATGGCGCAACCTGTTGAAATCCGACAGTTCCGTGGATCTGGTGCATTTCACGATCCTGCGTCCTCCGGAAAAGCAGGACGGCGTGCCGGTCAGCGAATTGTCCCTGATCGCTTTCCCCACACGCGAATTGTTTTTGGAAAAGATCGACGATTTTGATCTGATCATCTTTGACCGCTACAAACGCCGGGGCATTTTACCCGCGCTTTATCTCGACAATGTCGCCAATTACATCCGGCAGGGTGGTGCCGTTCTGGTTGCGGCGGGCCCTGATTTTGCGGGCGCGGATAGCATCTATCGCTCGCCTTTGGGGCCAGTTCTGCCCGCGTCCCCGACCGCCCGCGTCCTTGATCAGCCGTTTCGACCCACCGTGACGGAAATCGGCAACCGCCACCCCGTGTCGACCGACCTGCCCGGTGGCGGCGATTGGGGCCGATGGTTGCGCCATATCGACATCACCGACCCAAAAGGCAATGTCGTCATGACCGGCGCTGGGGACAGACCTTTGCTCGTGCTTGATCGCGTTGGTGAGGGGCGCGTTGCCTTGTTGGCCTCGGATCATGCATGGCTGTGGAACCGCGGGTATGAAGGCGGCGGGCCGCAATTGGAGCTTTTGCGCAGGCTCGCGCATTGGATGATGCGTGAACCCGAACTCGAAGAAGAAGCGCTCACCGCCGAAGCCACGGGCCAAACCATGCGCATTTTGCGCCGTACCTTGCAAGAATCCGTGCCGCCTGTCGTGATCACTGATCCCTTGGGGAACGTCACCGAATTGCCCCTGCTACAATCCAGCCCCGGCGTTTTTGAGACCGTTTTCGACGGTCCGGAAATCGGCCTTTACCGACTAGAGAATGGCGATCAGATGGCCGTCATCGGCCTTGGCCCCGCTGCACCGCGCGAGTTTGAGCAAACCATAGCGACGCCGGATATTCTGGCACCAGTTCTCGCGGGGCTGCGCGGTGGCACGGTGATGCTGGAAGACGGGCTGCCCCGACTGCGTGATGTACGCGAAGGGCGACCAGCCGCCGGGCGCGGCTGGATCGGTCTGACCCCGCGCAACGCATATGAAACCCGCGATGTGCGCCAGACCGCCATCCTGCCGGGGTGGCTGGTTCTGTTGCTTTCTGCCGGTCTGATAACCGCCGCGTGGCTGCGCGAAGGGCGTCGTTAAGGCGTGAATTGACGGTTATCGCGTCCGGTTAAACAGATATTCACCCAAAAGCGGCAGTTTGCAGCACAGATCGGTGTTGTTAATCCATGCGAATATCTGAATGAGCATTGCCAATAAACTGGCCCAGGAAAGGCGTAGCAGACTTGCTGCGGAGCGGCTGCTTGAACTCAAGCAGGCCGAGCTTTTCGCTGCGAACCGGAAACTGGGGCTTCATGCGCGTCAGCTGTCGAATGAAATCGTCGAAACACGCGCCGAAGTCGCCAATGTGCGGGATGAAAACAAACGGGTCAAATCAGACCTTTCTGCGGCGCATAAACAGATCGAGCGCGTTGAACGCAGGCTGTGGCAGTCCATTGAAACGATAAATGACGGATTCGCGTTCTACTCACCTGACTTAGAACTCATCATGGCAAATAACTCGTATCTTGCTGTCTTTGACGGGCTCGAAGACATGCAGCCCGGCGTGAGCTATGTCACCGTGCTGCAGTTTTTGACGGAAGAGGGCATCGTCAATATTGGCGATATGCAACCGGCAGAGTGGCGGCAGAAAATGATTGAACGCGTTCAATCCGCCGAGCCCGAAGCCGTCATTATCAAGCTGTGGAATAACGAGTATATCAGGATGATTGATCGTCGGGGACCTGACGGTGACATCATCTCACTCGGCATCAACATCACCGCGGCTGTGCAATACGAAGAACAACTAAAAGCAGCCCGCGCCAGCGCAGAGGCGGCAAGCCGCGCGAAATCGGCCTTCCTCGCCAATATGAGCCATGAAATCAGAACGCCGATGAACGGCGTGGTGGGCATGGCGGATGTTTTGACCGAAACCCCGCTGAGCGAAGAGCAAAGGCTATATGTAGACACCATCAAGAACTCTGGTGAGGCGCTGCTTGTTATCATCAACGACGTGCTGGATTACTCAAAGATTGAGGCAGAAAAACTTCAACTGCACCCAGAGCCGTTTAACCTCGAAAAATCCATCCATGAGGTGCTAAGGCTGCTGCAGTCCATCGCGCGCGACAAGGGTATCTTGCTCTGTGTCGATTATTCCTTGCTCCTTACCTCTGATTTCATTGGCGATCCTGGCCGCCTGCGCCAGATTCTCACAAATCTGCTCGGCAATGCGGTCAAATTCACGACCGAGGGGTCCGTTACTGTGCGCGTGTCGGGTAAACCTGACGAGGCCACTGGAAAGGTGATTGTGCAGGTCAGGGTGGAAGATACCGGCATTGGCATTCCGGAGGACATGATCGACCACGTCTTTGGCGAGTTCAATCAGGTTGAAAGTGAACGCAACCGTCAATTTGATGGTACGGGTCTGGGTCTGGCGATCACCAAACAGCTGATAAAAATGATGGATGGGCAGATCTGGCTCACCTCGGAAGAGGGCGTTGGCTCCTGCTTTGGGTTTGAAATCGCACTCGAGCCGCCGGGCCCGGTCACGCTAACGCATCCGGTTTTGGACCCCGCATTGCGACATGTCATTGTGGTCGACGATTTCCCGCTGAACCTCGACATATTGCAGCGGCACCTTGAGGAATTGGGCCTTAAGGTCACGGCCTGTCAGGATGCAGCCAGCGCTCTTGCCATGCTCGACAGTTCGGTCGACCTCGTAATCGTTGACCACATCATGGCAGATATGAATGGGTTACAATTTGCTGAAACAGCGCGGCTGGCCGGTCATACCCAGCAAATCGTTTTGCTTAGCAGCAACCACGGGCATGCCAGCAAGGACCCGCTGAGCGACAAAGTCGACGTTATTGCCCAGCGACCCTATCTGCGCAGTGACTTGTTTGGCTGGCTTGAAGCGGTAAAACCTGTGGCGGACCATGAGGAAATTCCTGAAACCGCCGATAAAACCAAGACACCACCGGTATTTTCACATCGCAAGGCGGCCTCACCGCCTGAACCGCAACCCGTTGAACCAACAGCACCACGCAAAATGCGTATCCTTGCAGCCGAGGATAATAAAACCAACAGGCTGGTCTTTGGCAAAATGATCAAAGCCCTTGATATCGAGCTACAATTTGCAAATGACGGGCAAGAGGCTGTCGATGCTTATCCGGTGTTCAAACCCGATCTGATTTTCATGGATATCTCAATGCCACGTCTGGATGGCAAAGAGGCAACCCGCGCGATCCGCGACATGGAAAAAGGGACGGATGTCCATGTGCCGATCATTGCATTGACCGCCCACGCGATGAGCGGCGATGACAAGGAAATCCTAGAGGCGGGACTTGACCACTATATGACAAAGCCACTGCGCAAGAACGAAATCATTGGAAAGATCGTGGACTTCCGTCCGGCCGACGCCGATCATCCCTGCCCTGATGAATTGGATCAGGCAGCGGGATAGGGCCGTACGAAAACAGGCTTGTCCGGCGTCGATTGCTCCGGCTGATACACGTATCCGCCCGTGTCGAAACTGGTCAGTGCCTCCGGGTCAGACAGGCGGTTTTGGATCACGAAGCGGGCCATGGCACCACGCGCCTTTTTGGCGAAAAAGCTGACGATCTTCGGGCCTTTACCGTCATTTTTGTCTTCCATGAACGCCGGGGTAATAACCCGCAACTTCAGGGCTTTGGGCGCAACGGCACCGAAATATTCCTGACTTGCACAGTTGATAAGCACATCCGTCCCGACGCTTTGTGCCTGCGCATTCAGTGCTTTGGACAGGTCATCGCGCCAGTACTCATACAGGTTCGACCCGCGTCGCGTTTTCAGGCGGCTTCCCATTTCCAACCGATACGGTTGAATGGCGTCCAGAGGGCGCAAAACCCCGTAAAGACCCGACAAAATCCGCAGATGATCCTGCGCCCATGCGCGTTCATCTTCATTTAGGCTTGTCGCTTCCAACCCCTGATACGTATCTCCCGCAAACGCCAAAGCGGCGGGTCGCGTGGCCTCTGGCGCGGGCTCTTCCGAAAACGCATTGAACCGGTCGCGGTTAAGACGCGCCAGATCATCGCTTAATCCCATCAATGATTTCAGTTTTCCAAGGCTGAGGTTGCGGGCTGTTTTTGAAAGGCGCACCGCATCGTCCTGAAAGTCAGGTTGCGTGACCAAAACGTCCCGTTCCGCCCAATCCAACCGCTTAGCGGGTGAAATCACCACCAACATACATCATCCCCCGGAAATCTCTCTGCTGCTGTATCTAGCCCGCCTCTCGCAGGACGTCCAGAAAGGCCGACCCAAAACGTTCTGCACGGCGATCGCCCAGTAAACTCTCGACCGCTTTTTCGTCGGCGTTGTGCATCTGCGCGAGTTTAGCCAACTGCGACGAGGAACAACTCAGCGGCTTGTCCTGACCCGCCTCGCCCCGCGTCAACCCGGCCTGTACTTCGAGAAGGCGGTCGTAGACTGTACCTGCGGTTTTACCCGCCAGTTTCCGTCGGTTCGGGTGCATATGCTCCGCTTCGCCATTGATCACTTCGAGAAAGGCCGCGCCGTAGCGTTCGAGCTTCTTGGCCCCCACACCGCCAATACCTGCCAGATCATCGAGGGTCCGGGGTCGGTTTTCAGCCATTTCAATCAGGGTCCGGTCGGTAAAGATAATATATGCCGGGACCTTGGCATTCTCAGCGAACGCGCGACGCTTGGCCTTGAGCGCGGAAAGCAGCGGTGCGTCTTCTTCGGCAACCATGGACTTCACTGCCGGACGCCGCGTGCTTGCGTTGCGGATACTGTCGCGCCGCAATTCAATCGTCGCCTGATCGCGCAGGATCGGCAGCGCTGCATCCGTCATCTTCAATGCACCATGGCGCGCGGGGTCCGGGCGCACCAGATCATGCCCCATCATTTGCCGAAAAACGGCTTGCCACTGGCGCTTGTCGTATTCCTTACCAACGCCGAAAGTAGGCAGCGAATTATGGCCGCGCTGCATGACTTTGTCGGTTGAAACGCCCAGCAAGATATCAATCAGATGCCCCGCCCCGAACCATTCCTCTGTGCGCAGGATGGCCGACAGGGCCTTGCGCACTGCAACGGTGCCATCAAATGTTTCGGGCGGCGCATCGCAGAGATCGCATTTGCCGCAGGTGATTTCGGTCTCTCCAAAGTAGCCCAAGAGCGTCGCGCGACGGCATTTCATCGCTTCGGCCAATCCCAGCAACGCATTGAGCCGCGCATGATCCGCAGTACGGCGTTCGGGGGGCGCCAGCCCTTCGTCGATCTGGTTGCGCCTTAGACGGATATCATCCGGTCCAAAGAGGGTCAGCGTTTCAGCCGGTGCGCCATCGCGCCCGGCCCGGCCAATTTCCTGATAATAGGCCTCGATCGACTTTGGCAGATCCGCATGCGCCACCCAGCGGATATCCGGTTTATCAATGCCCATGCCAAAAGCGACCGTCGCCACAACGATCAGCCCGTCCTCTTGCTGAAAGCGGCGCTCCGCGATCCGGCGATCCTCCGCCTCCATACCACCGTGATAGTGCAACGAGGTGCGACCCGCATCGCGCAGGGCCGCAGACAGGCTTTCGGTTTTTGCGCGTGTGCCACAGTAGACAATGCCTGACTGCCCGGGGCGTGCTGCCGCAAAATCCAAAATCTGGCGTCGAGGGCCATCCTTGGCCGCGAAAGACAAATGAATATTCGGGCGATCAAACCCGCCAAGAAAAATCTGCGGATTTCCGTCATCAAACAGTTTCTGAACAATTTCGGCGCGGGTTTCCGCATCTGCTGTCGCAGTGAAGGCGGCCAAAGGCACAGCCAACGCGCGCCGCAGTTCACCAATGCGCAAATAGTCGGGCCGGAAGTCATGCCCCCATTGGCTCACGCAATGCGCTTCGTCTACGGCAATGAGCGATACACCGATGCGCCGTAGCAGGCCCAGCGCCGACCCTGCCGCCAGACGCTCGGGCGCCATGTACAAAAGTTTGAGTTTCCCTTGATCCAACGCATCGAATACCGCGTCGGTTTCCTCGGGCGTATTGCCGGACGTCAGCGCCCCTGCGGCCACGCCTGCTTCTTGCAGGGCCCGCACCTGATCGCGCATCAGCGCGATGAGAGGTGAAATCACAACGGTGACACCATCGCGCAGCAGTGCAGGCAATTGAAAACACAGCGATTTTCCACCGCCCGTTGGCATAATCGCCAGCACGTTTTCGCCAGCAACCACCGCATCGACAATTTCTTCCTGCCCGGGTCGAAATGCATCAAACCCAAAGACATCGCGAAGCATCTGGGGCGCGCCGGTCATGTCGATCCTGTTCTTTATTTCTGCTTTGCGGGGCAGACTCCCACAGTCACGAATCGCGGACAAGGGCTATCCTGCGCATTTGTGAAAAATGCCGGCGTCAGCCCACAACTAGATGAAGAGCGCGTAGTTGTTGACCAGTACAATGCGCAGGATGGCAACGATCAAAAGCACGGCCAGAGGTGCCAGATCAATCCCACCCATTTGCGGTAAAATCCGACGCACAGGGCCGTAGATCGGTTCCAGCAAGCGGTTCAGCCCGTACCAGATTTGCGCAACGAGAGGTTGCTGCGTGTTGAGCACCTGAAAATTGATCAGCCAGCTCATGATCACATGCGCGATGATAAGGAACCACACAACATTCAACAGAAGCATCAGAATTTCAAAGATCGATTGCATCAGAATACCTTTCGTTGGGCCTTGTCCAGTTAAGCAAGCGGCGCACAAAGGGCAAGGCTGCGCTTGTCGTAGAGGGTGCGATTTAAAAAACCTTTACTTGCCTGCTCACAAAGGGCCTGTTCTACCTTAAGGAAACAAGGCAGAGCAGGCAGCTGGATGAGTTCAACGCGTCAACGCATTTGGGGTTGGTATTTCTTTGATTGGGCAAGCCAGCCCTACAACACCCTGTTGCTGACCTTCATTTTCGGCCCCTATTTCGCGCAGACGGCAACCGAAACATTGATCGCTGATGGCATGGCGGCCGACGCGGCGCGCGCGCAGGCGCAGGCCTATTGGGGCTATGGTTTGACGGCGGCTGGGATCTCAATCGCAATACTCGCGCCGCTTTTGGGTTCAATCGCAGATGGCAGCGGGCGGCGCATGCCGTGGATCGTTCTGTTCAGCACGCTTTACGTCGTTGGGTCCGCTGGCTTGTGGTGGACAGCGCCTGCGGATTTTTCGATCCTTTGGGCCCTGTTCTTTTTCGGTATTGGTCTGATTGGCATGGAGTTTGCCACGATTTTCACCAACTCCTTCCTCCCCGAGCTTCACCCAAATAGCGACGAACGCGGTCGCATATCAGGCTCTGGATGGGCGTTTGGCTACCTTGGCGGTGTAGTTGCGCTGGTCATCATGCTTGTGCTGTTTCAGGCTGGTGAGACGGGGCGCACGCTCGCTGGCCTTTCGCCATTGTTTGGCCTGAACCCCGAAACAGGCGCAGATACACGCATCGTCGGGCCCCTTACCGCTGCGTGGTTTATGATCTTCATTATACCCTTCTTTTTGCATTTCCGCGACACCGGGCCAAAACGCGCACAGAAAAACCATCTTCGCATCGGCTTGAATGGTTTGTGGAAAACCATTGCAAAACTCCCACAAACGCCGTCTTTGCTCGCCTATCTGGGGTCTTCGATGTTTTACCGCGACGCACTGAATGGCCTCTACACATTTGGCGGCATTTACGCGTTGGGCGTCCTCGGGTGGAGCATCATGGACATTGGCGTTTTTGGCATTCTTGCGGCCATCAGTGGCGCAGTTTTTTGCTGGGTCGGGGGCCGGATCGATCGTCGCATCGGCCCAATGCCCGTGATCGTTTTCTGCTGTGTGACCCTGATCCTGACATCAGGGCTGATTTTGTCGCTGACGCCCACGTCAATTCTGGGAATTGGGCTGGCTGAAGGCTCTGCTATCCCGGACATTGCGTTTTATATTGCTGGCGCACTCATCGGGGCGGCAGGCGGCGCACTGCAGTCATCGTCCCGTACCATGATGACCCATCAGGCCAACCCGGAACGAATGACCGAAGCCTTTGGCTTATACGCGCTTTCCGGCAAGGCAACATCGTTCCTTGCACCTGCATCCATTGCAATTGTATCAGACCTCACCGGAAGCCAGCGCATGGGGATCACGCCGATTGTCGTGCTTTTCATTCTGGGTCTGATCCTGCTCATATGGGTCAAACCCAAAGGGGATTACGCATGAAGACTGCACAACTTATCCTGACATCCGTGCTTGCATTTGGCCTGTCGGCCTGTTCCGAGCAAGGCGCGCCGCCCGCGCAGGTCGCGCCGCTGGCAACCATCGGAACCTCCGGACACAAAGACAGCCTCAAGCCTGCAAAACAGCTGTTTGGGGCGAAATCAGCAGCCTCGCAAAGCGCCGCCGCCCCCTTTGGCAGCTACGCAAAAGGCTGTGTCGCAGGGGCAGCGCAACTGGCCGAAACCGGCCCGACGTGGCAGGCAATGCGCCTGTCGCGCAACCGAAACTGGGCGCATCCCGAGACCGTGAGCTTTGTCGAAGACCTCAGCCGAAAAGCAGCGCAGCAACCGGGATGGAATGGTCTCTATGTAGGGGATTTGAGCCAGCCGCGCGGGGGGCCCATGCTGTCGGGTCATGCCAGTCACCAGATTGGTCTGGACGCGGACATCTGGCTGCGCCCCGCCACAAATCTGTCGCTGAGCGTGGCGGAACGCGAAAACATCTCATCCATTTCGCTGCGGCGCAACGCCGGGGCTTTTGTCAACGACAACTGGACCCCGCAACATGCCGAGATTCTCAAGGCCGCCGCATCGGACCCGCGCGTTGCACGTATCTTTATCTTTCCCGGCGCAAAGGTTCAGCTTTGTGAGACTGCAACAGGTGACCGGTCATGGTTGCGCAAAATCAGACCGTGGTATGGCCATCACTACCATTTTCACGTGCGTCTGGCCTGCCCCAGCGGATCGACAGGTTGTGTGGATCAAACACCGCCACCCGCAGGGGACGGATGCGCAGATGCGCAGGCGTGGGTGAACAATATCCTGAACCCGCCGCCACCGAACCCCAATGCGAAACCTAGAAAGCCAAGACCCCCCATTCGCCTTGCCGATTTGCCTGCACAATGCGCCGACGTTTTACAGTCGCAGTAATTGGCGTTGTGGCGTTTGCGCCGTGGTTCTGGTTCAAGCCAGTCGCGCCAACGGATCAATCCGCACATCTATTGTCAGTGACAGACATTCCACGCGACGAAGATTGGATCGGCGGCCTGTCCGGCATTGATCTGACGCCGGATGGCGCGGAATTTGTCTTTGTTACGGACCGCGGGCATGTGGCGCGCGGCAAGCTCCTGCGCAGGGGCGGGCAACTGACGGGTATCGAGATCGACACGAAACGTGTGTTGGTCGACCCGCGCGGTCGTGTCTGGGAAACACTGCAGACGGATGCGGAGGGGGTTGCCTGGGCGGCGTCCGGTTCGGTTTTCGTGTCCTTTGAACACGCCCACCGCGTGCACGCCTATCCGACGCTGGACACGCCCGAGAAACTGCCATCCTACACCCATGCATGGGGCGCATTGAAACAAAACGGCGGGCTCGAAGCGCTCGCCATTCAGGACGGTGGATCACTGTTCGCGATCCCAGAGCATGTCCACCCCGGTGCATGGGCCGCACTGGTCTATCGACGCAAACCGGGGGAGGCGTGGCAACAGGCCTTTACCCTTCCGGTCACGGACGAATTCTCCCCGGTTGGTGCCGATTTTGGCCCCGATGGACGGCTCTATGTGCTTGAGCGCGGCCTGTATCCCTTCGCCTTTTACAGCCGTGTGCGGGCCATGACGGTGCAGGAAGACGGTGTGACGGATATCGAAACTGTTCTGCAAACCAAACTGGGGGCGCATGGCAACCTCGAAGGGATTGCCGTTTGGCGCGACGACGCCGGAACCCTCAGGCTCACCATGGTGTCTGACGATAATTTCTATCCCTTCATGCGCGGTGAAATTGTCGAATACGCTCTGACGCAAAGGGTTGCCACGCAGCCGCAATAGGCCTAAAGACGCGGCGTCGGCGATGGTTGCCGACCAAGTGCCGCACCCTTGCCAAAACGGATTATTCACATGACACGCGCTCACCTCCCCGGCATCATTGCCATGGCTGCCATCGTTGTTGCCTCCAATATTCTTGTCCAGTTCCTGTTCGGGAATTGGCTGACGTGGGGGGCTTTCACCTACCCGCTCGCCTTTCTGATCACCGACATCATGAACCGCGTCTATGGCGCGCAGGCCGCCCGGCGCGTTGTGTTCACCGGCTTTGTCGTCGGGATCATCTGTTCGCTGATCGGCACGCAGATCATGGGCGAATATGGGCCGCTGGTCACGCTTCGGATCGCAATCGGGTCCGGCATCGCGTTCCTGACGGCGCAGTTGTTGGACGTGTCGATCTTTTCCGCACTGCGCGGCGGGACATGGTGGCGCGCGCCGCTGGCCTCTACGCTGATCGGTAGCACCGTCGATACTGCCTTATTTTTCAGCATCGCGTTTTCTGCAAGCCTCAGCTTTATCGAACCTGCCAATGACGTATCCTGGGCGGGCGAGGTTCTGCCGATCCTTGGATTTGGCCCTCAGGCCCCGCTATGGGTGTCGCTTGCCATCGCGGACTGGGGCGTCAAACTCAGCCTTGCGCTGCTGGCGCTGGTGCCGTTCCGTATGATCACTGCGCGGATGACCGCCGCGCAGTAACAGATTTTTAACGAAAAAAAGCTTGGCAAATTTCTGAACCTATGCGACGATTCTAATATCAGAAACAGATAGGTAAAGGAGGTGATCCAGTGTCAAGAAAGGTATTGGAGCGAGGTGTCGGAACAGCTTTGGAGGTCGCCTGCTAAGGCAGCCCTTACCGGGCAGACCACAAGGTGGACGTGATCGTCTAACCGATCCCACCTCCGCAACCATTCGATTGGGCCGCACTGTAAAAGTGCGGCCCTTTTTGATAGGCCTATCCATGTGAACACCTGAGCGGAGATCGCCATGCGCCAAAGATCCATCCGGCAATTCAGTCAGCGTTTCAGGGCGGCTTGCCTGAGGTCATCATGAAAATCAGCGACAACATTACCATTGAGGATTGGGAACTGACAGAGAGCTTCATGCGCTCCTCCGGTCCGGGCGGGCAGAACGTCAACAAGGTTTCATCGGCCGTTGAATTGCGGTTTGAGGCCGCGCGTTCGCCGAATTTGCCCGCACCGGTCAAAACCCGCCTCAAACGCCTTGCCGGGCGGCGCTGGACAACCGACGGTGCGCTGGTCCTGCAATGCGAGGAAACCCGCAGTCAGGCCCGCAATCGGGAGATTGTACGCGAACGATTGTCGGAACTCATTCAAAAGGCGCTGGTGGCCCCCAAACGGCGGATCGCAACCAGACCCACACTGGGGTCGAAAAAGCGGCGACTGAAAGCCAAAAAGCAACGTGGCGAGGTCAAATCCCTGCGGGGACGGGTCGACCCGGAAAAATAGCGCCGGGTGATCGCGGCAGCATTTGCAGGAAATACGTGACATTAAAGCGTCATGCGAAAAACCTGAATCACATAGCGCTGCCTGAAATCAAAGATTTCAACGCGTTACGTGATGCTTGATGTTTCAGGTATTTCGTCAGACGCTCTAGTCGTGACGCTTCTACTGTGCGGGCGGAAATGCAGGATTTCACAACATGCCAGCGAAAGACAAAACGGCGCTTGCCATCGGTCTAAGCCTGATTGCTTTGCTGCTTTTCGACGCCATGGGGCTGGTGATCAAGCTGCTCTCTGAGAGATATTCCGCGATGGAGCTTTCTGCGTGGCGCAATATATTTGGGTTAATCCCGGCAATCATTGCCATGTATCTGTCCCCCACGTGGCGCGCCGCAGGGCAACCGGTGAAGATCAGACAATGGAAGCTGGCGCTGATGCGGGGGTTTATCGTGACCTTCGCCCAGATGTGTTTCTATCTGTCCCTTGGATTGATGGCTTTTGCCACCGCTTCGACGATTACCTATGCCAACGCACTGTTCATGACCGCGCTTGCCGTGCCTCTTTTGGGTGAAAAGGTCGGACCCGTCAGGTGGGGTGCGGTGCTCATCGGATTTGTGGGTGTCATGCTGATTATGAAACCGGGCACAGATGCGTTCACCCCCTACGCGCTGCTGCCACTGGCGGCTGCAGCACTTTATGCATTGGTTGGCGTCACCTCGCGCCTTTTTGATGATACCGTGCCCAGCCCCTTGATCAGCCTCTATTCCGCAGCAACCGCGTTGGTCACATCAGCCATTATCGCATTGTTCTGGGGCGGTTTTACGCCCATCGCCAGTTGGTCAGACATGGGCTGGATCATTGCTATGGGCGGTTTCGGGGGCACGGCGGTTTTGTTTCTGGTGTCCAGCTACCGCATGACGGAACAAAGCAACCTCGCGCCGTTCAGCTACTTTGGCATACCGATGGCCTTTGTTCTGGGGTGGGTTTTCTTTGACGAAACACCCTGGAACACACTCTTCCCCGGTGCTTTGCTTATTGCAGCGGGCGGGTTAATGATCATTTGGCGCGAAAGACAATTGCGATCAGGGTGAAACGCCTGCGCAGTCTCCCCTTTAATGCGCAGCCATAAAAGCCCACATATGCTGCAGGCTTGTGCCGTATCGTTTCCGGCGCTAACACGCAGCGCATTGAAACACCAACGACCCAACAGGCTATGCCGACGACGGCCAGCAGGATATAGGAAACCCATGACCCATAAAGTGTATAAGAATGATCTGCCGGATGGGCTCGACCTTGGGCCGATGGTCGCGATTGATTGCGAAACAATGGGCCTGCACCCGCACCGCGACCGCTTGTGTGTCGTGCAACTGTCAGGCGGGGATGGCAAAGCGCATCTGATCCAGATCGCTAAAGGCCAGACAGAAGCGCCGAACCTGTGCAAACTGCTGGAAGACCCAAATGTGCTCAAGCTGTTTCATTTCGGGCGATTTGATATCGCCGCCATGCTGAACGCTTTTGGCGCGACAGCCGCCCCCGTTTACTGCACGAAAATCGCCAGTCGTCTGGTGCGCACCTATACAGATCGTCACGGTCTGGCCAAACTGCTGCAGGAGCTTTTGAACATCGACATCTCGAAACAACAACAATCGAGCGACTGGGGTGCTGACACCCTGACCGATGCGCAAATCGACTATGCGGCATCAGACGTGCTTTATCTGCATCAATTGCGTGAGGCCCTGAACACGATGCTGACGCGCGAAGGCCGCATGGAAACAGCGCAAGCCTGCTTTGACTTTTTGCCAATGCGGGCAAAACTGGACTTGATGGGGTGGCCCGACACGGACATCTTTGCCCACTCATGAGCCAGGTTTTTCAAGACACCGCACGCCGTGTGATCCGCATTGAAATAGACGCCCTGCAACAGCTTGAGCAAAGCATTGATGACAGCTTTGCCAAGGCCGTTGATCTGATGATTGCAGCCACGGGTCGCATTATCGTCTGTGGCATGGGCAAATCGGGCCATATCGCACGCAAGATCGCCGCGACTCTGGCCAGTACCGGCACGCCTGCCCATTTCGTACATCCCGCCGAGGCAAGCCATGGCGATCTTGGGATGATGGGGGCGGGCGATGTTGTGATCGTCCTGTCCAACTCCGGCGAAACACCGGAACTGGCAGATGTCATTGCATATACGCGCCGCTTTGCGATCCCCATGATCGGTGTGGCAAGCCGCCCGGAGTCCACGTTGCTGAGGCAATCTGACGTCGCATTGGTTTTACCCCGCGCGCAGGAAGCCTGCGGAACCGGCATCGTGCCGACGTCGTCGACGACGATGACGCTGGCCTTGGGGGATGCGCTGGCCGTCGCATTGATGGAACACCGCCAGTTCACACCAGAACACTTCAGAAATTTTCACCCCGGGGGAAAGCTCGGCGCACAGTTGAGCAAAGTCGCGGATCTTATGCACACAGGCGACGCCGTACCGGTCGTATCAGGAAACGCCCCCATGTCCGAAGCGTTGCGCGAAATCGGCCAGAAAGGGTTTGGGGTCGTGGCCGTATCTGACCCGCAAGGGCGGCTGCAGGGCATTATCACAAATGGCGATATCAGCCGGCATATGGACGGCTTGGCGTCCTTTGAGGCGCATAACGTCATGACACCATCGCCCATTACGATCACGCCCGACGCCTTGGCCGAACAAGCCGTTGGCATCATGAACGATAAAAAGATCACCTGCCTGCTGGTTGTTGATCCAGAAGTCCCACAGAAACTGATCGGGCTGATCCATATTCACGACTGTTTGCGCGTTGGGCTCGGATGATCTTGATGCATACCGATCGTTACTCACGGATGGTGGCATGGTTGAAGGTGACCCTGCCTCTGGTAGCGCTTGGTATGTTGTCGACGCTCTTTTTGATTTCGCGTGCCGTTGATCCGCCCAGCACGATTCCTTTTGCCGACAGCGAAGTGCAGGAACGCCTGACCAACCAGCAAGTCACCGGCCCATATTACACCAGCATGTCCGCGAATGGCGATCAGATTGCCGTGATTGCTGAAACCATGACAGGGCCAACTGGTGTCGGTGGAACCAACAAAGGCAAAAACGTCGATATTGAGATGAAGATGGCCAGCGGTTCGAACATTACCGCCTATGGTAACGATGCCCTGATTGACATCGCAAATGACCGCTCAACGCTCAATGGGGATGTGAAAATTACGACTTCAACCGGTTATGTCCTGTATTCCGATGAGTTGTTGCTGCGCATGTCCGTCACGGATGTGACATCACCAAGTGCAGTGCGCGCCACAACACCCTTGGGTGATCTGGAGGCCGGTGCCATGCGCTTCTTTGTCCCGGAAGGGCAAGAAGATGGCCAATGGGTTTTTACAAAGGGCGTAAAACTGTTACACAATCCGGAT
Organism: Roseobacter sp. OBYS 0001; assembly: GCF_019654895.1. Lineage (NCBI taxonomy): Bacteria > Pseudomonadati > Pseudomonadota > Alphaproteobacteria > Rhodobacterales > Roseobacteraceae > Roseobacter > Roseobacter sp. OBYS 0001. The sequence goes on along the minus strand of NZ_BPES01000002.1, from coordinate 278,935 downwards.
AATGTGAAAGAATAATCTGTGACTTTTTTCAAAACCTTCGTTTTTTCCCTATCGCTTGTCTTTGCGGCCACTGGACTGTTTGCACAAGGCACTCAGGTGGCTTTTGGCACGATTCAGGAAAACAGCGGGCTGCCGGTTGAGGTCACAGCAGACAGCCTCGCAGTCGATCAAAACGCCGGAACTGCGCTGTTTACGGACAATGTGATCGTGATTCAGGGCGAAATGCGTTTGTCCGCCGACAATGTGCTGGTGATCTATGACACGACGGCACAGGCGATAGACCGCATTGAAGCCACCGGCAATGTCGTGCTGATTTCCGGACAGGATGCTGCCGAATCTGAGCGGGCAGACTATAATGTCGACGATGGGACAATCGTGATGAGCGGCAGTGTTCTTGTTGCGCAAGGCCCCTCGGCAATAAGTGCTGACACGATGACCGTTCAGATATCCGACGGCACCGCGCAAATGTCAGGCCGGGTTAAAACCGTGCTGCAAACCGGTGATCAGTAGATGGCACGCCCCAAGCTGACAGTCGCAGAGGGCTCTGCCGGGCTACGGGTGGAGCATTTGCGCAAATCATACCGCAAGAAAACCGTCATCCGCGATTTTTCGATGGAGTTGGACAGGGGCGAAGTCGTCGCTTTGCTGGGGCCAAACGGGTCGGGCAAGACAACGACATTTTACGCCATCGCAGGGCTGGTCACACCGGAAGGCGGCAGCGTGCGGATCGATGGGCAGGATGTGACGACGTTCCCCATGTATCGCCGCGCGCAGCTTGGGATCGGGTATCTGCCTCAGGAAATGAGCATCTTTCGCGGCCTTTCCGTACAGGACAACATCGCCGCAATCCTCGACATTACCGAGTCCGACCGCCACAAACGGCGTGAGCGGCTCGAGGAATTATTGTCGGAGTTTTCCATCGAGCACCTGCGCCGCGCTCCGGCACTTGCCCTGTCGGGTGGCGAGAGACGGCGCGTGGAAATTGCCCGCTGTCTTGCGGCCAACCCGCGATACCTGCTACTGGACGAGCCGTTTGCAGGCGTGGACCCAATTTCGGTGGATGACATTCGCACGCTTGTGTCCGACCTCAAAAAGCGCGGCATCGGTGTGCTTATTACAGACCACAATGTGCGTGAAACACTGGAAATTGTGGATCGGGCCTATATCCTGCACGAAGGCAAAGTGCTGATGTCAGGCACGCCGCAAGATGTTGTCGACAACGAAAACGTGCGCAGAGTTTACTTGGGCGATAAATTCAGGATTTCCTGATATACCCTTTGTTAACCTTTACCTTTTTTCCGCTTATGCGTGTTTCTTTTGTTTGACTCCCGCCCCAATTGTCGGGCTGAATAGGTGTATGGCAAAGATCAGTCCTTGTGTTTCACTGTGTCAGACGGCTCGTCAGAGCACAAAAAACAACAACCTGAAGAGCAGCCATTTTCCGTAACCTGCCAAAAGTTCAGCAATGACGCTCACGCGAGTGATTTTTGGAAGTGTCTGACTTAAAAGGAGAACCTATGCGGTATCAAATCAGCGGCAAACAGATCGATATTGGTGAAGCGCTTCAGACCCATGTACGCGATGAACTCAGCGAAGCGGTCAAGAAGTATGCCGAGCGCCCGACCGAGGCCGTCGTGGTTTTCTCCAAATCGGCACATGAGTTTGTTTGCGAGGCGACCGTACATTTGTCCACGGGGCTGACAGCACAGGCCAAAGCGCACCAGACTGAAATATACGCAGCCTTTGATGCATGTCGCGAGAAAATGGAAAAGCAACTGCGTCGATACAAGCGTAGGTTGAAAGATCATCACAAAGATCGGGTGGAGCCTGTTGAAATCTACGGCGCATCCTCATATATCCTCGCATCAGAGGTTGAGTCGGAGGATCAGGAACCTGAAACACTGCAACCGATCATCGTGGCTGAAATGGAAACTAAAATCCCATCTCTTTCCGTAGGCGAAGCAGTAATGCAGATGGAGCTTCAAGGCGCTCCTGTTCTGGTGTTCCGAAACGAAGGCAAGGAAGGCGTAAACGTTGTGTACCGTCGGGATGACGGAAACATCGGCTGGATCGATCCTCAATAAAGTTTAACGGCGCAGGGCGCGTCAAAAAAGTGCGGGCGATATGGAATTTTCTGAACTCCTGAAGCCGGAGGCCGTAAAGGTGCTGAACTCGGCCTCCAGCAAAAAACGCTTGATGCAAGACATCAGCGACCTCTCTGCGCAAGTCTATGATTTGAATGCAGATGTGGTCCTTGATGCGATGCTGGCACGCGAAGCACTTGGGCCGACGGGTGTGGGGCATGGCATTGCCCTGCCACATGCGCGGTTGAACGATCTTGACTCGGTTCTGGGTGTTTTCGTTCTTCTCGATAAACCAATCGACTTCGGATCAGTTGACCGCCAGCCCGTTGATATCGCTTTCGCACTGTTCGCCCCCGAGGATGCGGGTGTCGATCATCTCAAGGCATTGGCGCTGGTCTCGCGGACCTTGCGTGACGCTTCCGTGTGTACGAAGCTGCGGGCAAATCGCAACGCAGCCACGCTCTATACGATCCTGACATCAGTCGAAGCTGAGCAAGCCGCCTGACACTGGACTGTTGATCCGAGAAATCCAAAGTGATGTTGCCGCGGCCATCCTCTTTTGCGCCGACAAGGCCGAACTTTGGGACAGCGTCAAATGAAACTAAGACCTGACGAATAATAGACGCGACAATGGAAATTGCCTGCGGTCAGGACACAGTTTTCCGTAGCCTCAGGCATGGACGCTTTTTGATTTCATTATTTATGGCAGATGAAGCCTGACTGCGGGACACAAGCAATCAGGCCTAAGGCAGTATGGCCGCGCTACTGCGCTGCCTTACTCATGCTGACGATATCATGGATGTATTCTGACAGATCATCCCGAAGGTCGTCACGGGCCAGGCCGAATGAAACGGTCGCCTGTAAAAAGCCCGACTTTGAGCCACAATCGAATCTCTGACCCTGGAACCGGTACCCATAGACACCGCTTTCCTTGTTGATCTCGGTCGCGATCGCGTCCGTCAGCTGAACCTCACCGCCGGCACCTTTCTTCATGTCGTTGAGGTTTGTCAAAACCGCAGGGGCCAGAATATAGCGACCTATGACGGCAAGGTTTGACGGCGCTTTACCGGCTGGTGGTTTCTCGACCATGCCTTTGACGCGCACCATCGACCCCATGTCCGTTTCGATATCCAACATGCCGTAAGAAGATGCTTTTTCCGGAGGCACTTCCATCGCGGCGACCATATTGCCGCCCGTTTCCTCATATGCCTCAACCATCTGCTGCAGGCACGGTTTGTCACCGGCAATGACATCGTCCGGCAAGATAACCGCGAAAGGTTCATCGGCAATCAGGCGGCGCGCGCACCAAACGGCGTGACCCAGCCCCAGCGCTTTGTGTTGTCTGATATAGGCAATTGCACCGCTTTCCATATTGGTGTTTTCGAGCATTTCCAACAGCTCTGTCTTGCCTTTGTCACGCAACGATTGCTCGAGCTGCGGCGCATGGTCGAAATAGTCTTCCAGCGCACCTTTGCCGCGAGACGTCACAAAGATGAATTCCTTGATCCCGGCGGCGCGCGCTTCGTCGATTGCGTATTGAATCAGCGGTCGATCAACGAGCGTCATGATCTCCTTCGGGACAGATTTTGTCGCGGGCAAGAACCGCGTGCCCATTCCTGCAACAGGAAAAATTGCTTTCGTTACTTTGCGCGTCATCTCGCCACCCTCGTTTGCCATATTCGTTCTTTCTTACCAATTTTCATCCTAGCCGAAGGGCCATGCAGGATGTCCATTTACCATTCTAATAAGTCGCGGATTGTTATACCTTTTAAATTGAAACACTTAGATAACAGGCATAACATCGACTTTACCCTAGGTTATTTGCACCCAAATGACCACCGCTCAGGGAGAAGACGGTAAACATCCCGAATCATTCCAATCCCATCGCAGCCATCATTGTCTCAAGGCGCGGTACATCCTCAGGGTTGTTGAGTTCCCAGAATTGCCGGCCCTTCGCCTCGACCTCAACGCATAGAACAGACCTGCCGTTTTCCATGAAGCGAAGCTGCTCAAGCCCCTCCAGCTGTTCCAGCGGACCAACTTGCCACCCCGGATAGGCCGCGAGGGCCGCAGGACGGTAAGCATAGACGCCCACGTGATGAAAAACCGGCGTTTGCGCATCTTCCGAATAGTCTTGCGACGTGAAGGGGATGACTTCCTTGGAGAAGTAGAGCGCATGATTGTTCTGCGCAAAAACCGCCGTGGTGCCACCAACCCGGCCCGCCTTGCGGTCGTTCAGAAGCCCCTGCAATGTTTCGCCGTCACATCGCAACACCGGCGTGGCGATTTCGGCCGTGGGAGCGTTCGACAGACCCGCGACCAGATCCTCGATAAACCATGCAGGCGTGAGCGGTGCATCACCTTGTAAATTCACGACAATTTCAAAACCGCCACCCAGCGTTGCGTGTACTTCGGCGCATCTTTCGGTACCATTGGCGCAATCAGGCGATGTCATCACGACCTCTGCGCCAAAGGCCTGCGCCGCGTCCTGAATACGGGTATCATCCGTGGCCACGACAACGCGGTCGATCCCTGACACGTCCATGGCCGCGCGCCAGCTGCGTTCAATCAGACTGAGCGTTTCGCCAGATGCGCCACGCAAACCGACCAGCGGCTTGCCCGGATACCGCGACGAGGCATAGCGCGCCGGAATTGCGATCAGGACAGACATCAGGCTTTGGTCAGCTCAACACCGGGGGCATAGGCGATGAAAAACGGGTTCGCATACCCGGATTTACCATAGCGCAGCGGTGACAGATCATCGAATCGAACAACATCGCCGCCTGCGCCCGCAAGAACCGCATGACCCGCAGCGGTATCCCATTCCATCGTGCGGCCCAGACGGGGATACAGATCCGCTTCACCCGTCGCCACCAGACAGAACTTGAGCGAGCTTCCGGCACTTTTCATGTCGCGCACGGCGTATTTGTTGATGTAATCATCCGTCGCCTGATCCCGATGGGATTTTGATGCAACGACCATCAACGCAGTGTTGTCCGGGGCAGAAACGGACATGGCTTTGGTGTCGCCGATGGTTTCGGGGGCAAAACTTCCTGTTTCCTCGACGGATTGACCGCTTGCATCCGTAAAGAACATCCGCTCACGTGCAGGCGCGTAGACCACGCCGCGTGTCGGCACACCACCTTCGACCAGCGCGATATTGACGGTGAAATCGCCGCGGCGCTGGATAAATTCCTTGGTGCCATCCAGCGGGTCCACGATCAGGAATGTATCGCCTGTTTGGCTGTGGGATGCCGCCTGTTCCTCAGTAACCAACATAACGTCCGGAAACGCTGCGCGGAGTCCCGCCGATATGATCGCATCGGCGGCCTCATCGGCGGCCGTGACGGGGCTTTGGTCTGATTTGGTCTGCACATCGAAGTCATCTGACTCGTAAATTTCCATGATCTTTGCGCCCGCCTCAATCGAAAGACGTCGCATGACCTGTGTCAGCTTGTTGTAATCAAACATGAATTTACCTTTTCGCAGCCCTGGCGTTTAACTTTATGCCGCCCCTTATGCGGCGAGAGTAACGGAACAGCAAGAATTCCATGACGCCCTGCCAGCTTTGAAAAGGTCTGCCTGTCCTGTTCTGAACATCGCGCGTCCAAGGGGGCGGTTTTGTTTCGGCATTCACGCTGGTCGATCTGATCTATCAATCGGCCCCACGCTCAGTGCGTTAATCCCACTACAACCCGCTTGCCGAACGTGCGATCCACATCCAGATCAGGTCACAACGCGCAGCGTCAAATTCAGACGCCCGCCCTTTTCAAGCAGACTGGAAGAGCCAAATCGAATGCGATCAACACCATGATGGGCCAGTCGCGCCACGCCGCCCATGACCACCACGTCACCCGACCGAAGCCACACCGATTGTGTCTTGCCGCCCCGTTCTGCATGGCCCATCCGAAACAGCCCCTCATCCCCCAGTGAAATCGAAACCACCGGGAATTCAAAGCTGCCTTCATCTTTGTCCTGATGCAGTCCCATGCGCGCGCCCTCGCCGTAAAAGTTCACAAGGCAGCATTCAGGCTCGCGCGCGGAACTGCTCAGGTCTTTCCACACCTGCAGCACCGACGCCGGGATCGCTGGCCACTCCTGCCCGTCGGGATGCGTCGTCGCATAGCGATAGCCCTGACGATCCGTGATCCATCCATAGTTACCTGCCGCCGTCATACGCACTGACATCTGCTTGCCACGCGGGGTTACCGGGTGAACAAGCGGGGCCGCACGCACAACGTCGCGCACATCATCCAGCAGGCGCTGTTGGGCGGCGACATCAAGGTAACCTTTATAAATATCAAAGCCCAAAACACCCAAATGCATCCCGCAATACGCCTTTGTTGCCGCAATAAAGAAAATTACATGCAGAATCCGCCTGCATAAAGAAGTGAAAGGTTGCAGCATACGAACCCCCTCCTTATATACGCTGCGAACCGCATGAAGCGTAGCGCTTTCATGTGATCATATATGGGGCAGCGGCGCCATAACGGGCCAACGCTCCGTGTCTTCGCCTTAAGCAAAAGGGATCAAAAAATGTCAAAAGTTATCGGTATCGACCTTGGAACGACCAACAGCTGCATCGCCATCATGGATGGATCGCAGCCACGCGTAATCGAAAACGCAGAAGGCGCGCGCACAACGCCGTCCATCGTTGCGTTCACAGATGATGAGCGTCTGGTAGGACAGCCTGCAAAACGGCAGGCCGTGACCAACCCGGACAACACAATTTTCGGCGTCAAGCGCCTGATCGGTCGTCGCAATGACGACGCGGCCCTCGCAAAAGACAAGAAGAACCTGCCCTTCAACGTGATTGACGGTGGCAATGGTGATGCTTGGGTCGAAGCGAAAGGCGAGAAATATTCGCCGAGCCAGATTTCGGCCTTTATCCTCGGCAAGATGAAAGAAACCGCCGAAAGCTATCTTGGCGAAGATGTCACGCAGGCCGTGATCACTGTGCCTGCGTATTTCAACGATGCACAACGTCAGGCCACCAAAGACGCAGGTAAGATTGCCGGTCTCGAAGTGTTGCGGATCATCAACGAGCCAACCGCTGCGGCGTTGGCCTACGGTCTGGACAAAGAGCAGACACAGACAATCGCGGTCTATGACCTCGGCGGCGGCACATTCGACGTCACCATTCTGGAAATCGACGACGGTCTGTTTGAAGTGAAATCCACAAACGGCGACACTTTCCTCGGCGGTGAAGATTTCGACATGCGGATCGTGAACTACCTCGCGGATACGTTCAAGAAAGAGCATTCCGTCGATCTGACACAAGACAAGATGGCACTGCAGCGTCTGAAAGAAGCGGCAGAAAAGGCCAAGATTGAATTGTCGTCCTCCAGCCAGACAGAAATCAACCAGCCGTTCATCTCGATGGGTGCAACCGGCCAGCCCCTGCACATGGTGATGAAGCTGACCCGCTCCAAGCTGGAAAGCCTCGTGGGTGATCTGATCAAGGCGTCGCTGAAGCCCTGCAAGGATGCGCTCAAGGATGCGGGCCTGTCTGCCTCCGACATCGACGAAATCGTTCTGGTCGGCGGTATGACCCGGATGCCAAAAGTGGTCGAAGAAGTCACAAAGTTCTTCGGCAAAGAGCCGCACAAGGGCGTGAACCCGGATGAAGTTGTGGCCATGGGTGCCGCGATTCAGGCGGGTGTTCTGCAAGGTGACGTAAAAGACGTCGTTCTGCTTGACGTGACACCTTTGTCGCTGGGCATCGAAACGCTGGGCGGTGTTTTCACACGCCTGATCGACCGGAACACGACCATCCCGACAAAGAAATCGCAGATTTTCTCAACCGCCGAAGACAATCAGAATGCGGTGACAATCCGTGTCTTCCAGGGTGAGCGCGAAATGGCCTCGGACAACAAGATCCTTGGTGCTTTCAATCTGGAAAATATCCCACCGGCACCGCGCGGGATGCCACAGATCGAAGTGACCTTCGACATTGACGCAAACGGTATCGTATCCGTTGGCGCGCTCGACAAAGGCACGATGAAAGAGCAGAAGATCACGATCCAAGCCTCTGGCGGTCTGTCCGATGACGACATTGATAAAATGGTCAAGGACGCCGAAGAAAACGCAGATGCGGATAAAGCACGTCGCGAGTTGATCGAAGCGAAAAACCAGGCCGAAAGCCTCATCCACTCGACCGAAAAGTCGATGGAAGAGCATGCCGACAAGGTTGATCCAACCACCGTGGAAGCGATCGAACTCGCAATTGCCGCCCTGAAGGACGAGATGGAGACAGAAAACGCCGATAAGATCAAATCCGGCATCCAGAACGTCACCGAAGCTGCCATGAAACTGGGTGAGGCGATCTACAAGGCGTCGCAGGAAGAGAACGAAGATCTCGCCGAACCTGCCGATGCGCCGCATGATGGTCAGGATGACATCGTAGACGCTGAGTTCGAGGATCTCGACGGCGACAAACGGGCCTAAGGCTCTGCGAAACCCGGAGCCACCGAACGGGCCGGCCTTACGGGCCGGCCCGTCACGTTCCATATAGGGGATATTTTCATGGCAAAACGTGATTATTACGAGGTGCTTGGCGTCTCCAAGGGCGCTTCGAGCGATGACATAAAAAAGGGGTATCGCCGCAAAGCCAAAGAGCTGCATCCCGACCGGAACAAGGATGACCCGAGCGCCGAAGCCCAGTTCAAAGAAGCGAACGAGGCCTATGAAGTTCTGAAGAACGCTGAAAAAAAAGCCGCCTATGACCGCTACGGTCACGCAGCCTTTGAAGGTGGTATGGGCGGCGGCGGTGGCGGACGTCCCGGTGGCGGCTTTGGCGGCAATCAGGATTTCTCGTCGGCTTTTTCAGATGTTTTTGACGATCTGTTCGGGAATTTTGCAGGTGGTGGTCAGCGTGGCGGCGGAAACCGTGCCTCGCGCGGCTCAGATCTGCGGTACAATCTGCAAATCAGCCTCGAAGAAGCCTTTGGCGGATTGCAGAAAACCATCAACGTTCCAACCTCGATAGGGTGTACAACCTGCAACGGTTCGGGTGCCGAAGGTGGCTCTGAACCAACCTCCTGCCCCACATGTTCGGGCATGGGAAAAGTACGGGCGCAGCAAGGGTTTTTCACGGTCGAGCGCACTTGCCCGACATGCTCCGGTCTTGGTCAGATCATCAAGAACCCCTGCAAAAGCTGCCAAGGCGCAGGGCGGGTTGAAAAGGATCGCGCACTCTCCGTCAATATCCCGGCAGGGGTTGAAACGGGCACGCGCATCAGGCTCGCCGGTGAGGGTGAAGCAGGCATGCGCGGCGGCCCGTCGGGCGATTTGTATATCTTCATCGAAGTTGCGGAACATGAATTGTTCCAACGCGATGGCACAAACCTGTTTTGCCGCGTTCCCGTGTCCATGGCCAAAGCAGCGCTTGGTGGTTCCATAGAGGTGCCAACGATCGACGGCGGCCGTGGCCGTGTTCAGATTCCATCCGGCAGCCAATCAGGGCGACAGATGCGGTTGCGGGGCAAGGGTATGCCTGCCCTTAGGGGCGGGTCTGCCGGTGATATGTTTATCGAGCTTGCAGTCGAAACGCCGGTCAATCTGACGTCGCGCCAGAAGGAACTATTGGCGGAATTTGATGAGCTGTCCGAAAACAACAACCCGGAATCATCAAGCTTTTTCTCGTCCGTGAAGAGCTTTTGGGACAGCATGAAGGGCTAGGTTCACCGGTGGTTTTCCTAATTGGAGCGGACAGATCAAGTTCGCTCCAGAATCCTGATGCTTTAACCAATCAGAAACCATGATGCCGCTACCCTGCTCCGATGAGCCAGGACCCAAATACCTTCGCCGAGGCGCCGCAAGCATTCCTGTTTGATGAGGCCGAGCCGGTCGCCGTACCTCCGGGAAAAACCCCGTCCTACATGGTCGATCACCGGCAACGGCTTCGGACGCGTTTCATGGAAGGCGGGGCAAATGCTATGCCGGATTATGAACTGCTCGAACTCGTCTTGTTTCGCGCCATTCCCCGCCGCGACGTGAAACCGCTGGCGCGAACGCTGCTTGAACGTTTCGGAGATTTCAATCGGGTGGTCACCGCCTCCCCGCAGCGCTTGCGCGACATCAAAGGCGTTGGGGAAGCCATCATCACCGAGTTGAAAATCGTTGAAGCTGCGGCGCATCGCATGGCCCGGTCGCGTGTTCTGCAACGCCATGTGCTCAGTGGATGGGACGCTTTGCTTGACTACTGCCACACGACGATGGCGCACCGCGAAACGGAACAGTTTCGCGTTCTTTTTCTGGATCGGAAAAACACCGTGATCGCGGATGAGGAACAGGCCAAAGGCACCGTGGATCACGTTCCCGTTTATCCAAGAGAGGTCGCAAAACGCGCCTTGGAACTCAACGCCAGCGCGCTCATTCTTGTGCACAACCATCCTTCCGGCGACCCAACGCCGTCGCAGTCGGATATCTCGATGACGGATCAGATCAACGCAGCCTGCCAAACCTTAGGATTGACGTTGCACGACCACCTGATCATCGGCAAATCGACCGAATTGAGCTTTCGCGCCGAAGGGTATCTTTGACCCCTTACCGCACCCAGACTTCGACCCGGCGGTTCGCCTGACGTCCCCAAACACTATCGTCACAGGCCAGAGGCATGGCCTCGCCGAACGCATCCACCTGCATATCAATCTGCATCAAATCCGCCGTTTCGGCCTTGGTACGAACAGCATCCGCAACGGAATTGGCGCGCGATAATGCAATTTCCATGTTGGCCTCTGCCGATCCCTGCCCATCACTGAACCCCACAAAAATCATCTGGCGCGCGTCAAACCGACCCTGTTCAAGGTCATGGGCCAGTTGAACGACGTTTGAACGCGATTGTGCATCCAATCGCGCCGACCCGGCCTCAAAACGAAACGAGGTGGTTAGGCGTTTCATTCCACCCAACCGCTGAACAATCCGTTGTAATTCTGACAACGGTATCTCGGCCCCGGCGGCGGCAATTGCGTTGGCAAGGCGGTCACCTTGCTGCGTGATCGGAACCTCTTCGGGTGCCTGATCCACAAACCCAGAACGCCTGATCACAGCCTGCGCTGCAGAGCTTTGCGCGAAAGCCAGAAATTCCCGCGCGACTTTGGGCAAGCGACGCGCGGGCGTGTATAAAAACATCGGCGCCGTAAGCGGATAATCCTCAGTTTTTATCGAGCGCCGCGTCGCGCGCAACACGCCCCCACAGGTGCCTTTCAAGACCAACGGTTGGGCGTTTCCAATCTCAGCGAAACTCGCAAGGCCCAGGGCAAAGGGATCACTGGCGACGGCAACAGCCATGGCATCCCCGCCTGTCACGCGGATCACATCATCAGACATGCCAAGGTCGGCAGGCGACAGAATGCCATCGTTGGCCGCCTGGGCGAGACCTGTTTGCGCGTCAGGCGCATACACGGATATCGGCGCATCAGGGCCGCCCAAAAGCGCCCAATTGTCGATCTCACCCGCAAACGACAGCGCCAGATCTAACGGAGAGATCTCTTGCACCGGGTTTTGCGGCGAAACAATGGCCAGGATGGCGTCCAGGGCAAGCACACGGGACCGGTTCTGGTCCGTCATATCCCCCATACCAGCCTCGTAGGCGCGCTGCTTTTCATCTGCGGTTATTTCGCGCAAGGACATCACCACATCCGCCTCATTGGCCAAGAGATCCGCGAAACCTTCGTCGGTGGTTGTGATTCGAAATCTGAAAACAGCGGCCCGCTTTGACGTGCCGGGGTCAGTCAGAGAATAGATAAAATGCGTGGCATCAAGGGTTTCACGCTGCGCTTCATAGCCATTGCGCTGTGCAAACCCCTCCACCAACGCGGGCATCAGTACGGAACCCATCGTTGCTGAGCCTGATATCGACAACTCCGCGACGAAGTCTTCGAGTTGCGGGCATCCGGGGCCCTCGCAGGTCACACCGCTCCCGTCGATCGTAAGCTCACCATAAATCGTATCAAGGCGATAGAATTCGCCGTCATAACCCATCAAAGCGCCCATGATCTCAATACGACCGTCGCGCGACGTTAGGGTGACGTCCTGCGCTGCGGCAATGACCGCACTGCCGAAAAGGAACAACACTGCGCCGAGTACCGCAGTTTTCATCGCCATATTGGGCCGCCCTGTGCAGTTTCTACTTAAGGGCGACTTTCAGGCTTGGCGCCGAATTATTCAACACCGGAAAGACACGTACATCCAATCAGGGAGCGGCCCAACAGGTGACTTCAGCACCCAAATCAGACCGCTCAGATCAACCGCCCGTGACAGTGTTTGAATTTCTTGCCCGATCCGCAGGGGCAAGGTTCGTTACGGCCCGGATTGCCCCAGGTTGACTGATCGCTTTCGTCAAATGCGACAGCCGTATCCGCCGTCGCCGCGACGGGCCCGGCCTCTGCCGAAATTGTGGGACCCGCGGCGGCTGCCTGCGCAGCAGCTTGTTGCGCGCGGATCTGTTCAATCATGGCCTGTTGTTCTTCTTCGGTCATCGGGCGGATTTGCGACAGTTTTTGCGTTACGTCCTCACGAAGGCTGTCCAGCATGGTTTCAAAAAGCTGGAAAGATTCGTTTTTGTATTCATTAAGCGGGTCACGCTGCGCGTAGCCGCGAAACCCAACAACCGAGCGCAAATGCTCAAGCGTCAGCAGGTGTTCACGCCACTTTGTGTCAATCGCCTGCAACAAGAGCTGCTTTTCGATGTTGCGCATGTTTTCCGCGCCGAATTGTCCGGCCTTTTCAGTCATCATGTTGTCTGTCGCCTCGACCAGACGTTCGCGGATGGCTTCGTCATCCACGCCTTCCTCCTCGACCCAGTCCATCACGGGCACATCAATGCCCAACTGCTCCTGAACCGCCGCATAGAGACCGTCGGAATCCCATTGATCGGCGTAGGTGTTCGGCGGCAGATATTGTTCGATGAAATCGTCGATGACCTGATGGCGCATATCCGTCGTGATTTCGGACAGGTCCTTGGCTTCCATGATCTCGCGGCGCTGACCAAAGATCACCTTGCGCTGCTCATTCATGACGTCGTCGAATTTCAGCAGCTGTTTGCGGATGTCAAAGTTGCGGCCTTCGACCTTTGATTGCGCCCGTTCGAGTGATTTATTGACCCAAGGGTGCACAATCGCCTCGCCCTCTTTGAGGCCAAGCGTCTTGAGGACTTTCTCCAACCGTTCTGACCCGAAGATACGCATAAGGTCATCTTCGAGGCTCAGAAAGAAGGACGACCGACCCGGATCCCCCTGACGACCGGACCGACCACGCAGCTGGTTGTCGATTCGCCGGCTTTCGTGGCGTTCCGAGGCGAGAACATACAAACCACCCGCCGCCAGCACCTTGGCCTTTTCATCGGCGTGCTGCGCCTCGATGCTGGCGCGCAAAGCTTCGGGGTCCGCATCGGGGTCTTCCGTCAGCGCATTCATGACCTGCAGATCAACATTACCGCCGAGCTGAATGTCAGTCCCACGGCCCGCCATGTTCGTCGCAATCGTAACCGCGCCGTATTTACCCGCATCGGCCACAATCTGCGCTTCCTGCTCGTGCTGGCGCGCATTCAGAACATTATGGGTAATACCCGCTTCTTTGAGCATATTGCTCAACATCTCGGATTTTTCGATCGAGGTTGTACCAACCAGAACCGGCTGGCCTTTCGCGTTGCTGTCCTTGATTTTTTCCAGCATCGCTTCGTATTTTTCGCGTGCGGTGCGATAGACCTGATCGTCTTCGTCAACCCGCGCGATGGGCTTGTTCGTCGGCACTTCGACCACGCCAAGCCCATAGATTTCCATGAATTCTTCGGCTTCGGTTAACGCCGTTCCGGTCATGCCGGACAGCTTGTCATACAGGCGGAAATAGTTCTGGAAAGTGACGGAGGCCAGCGTGATGTTTTCCGGCTTGATATCAACGCCTTCCTTGGCCTCAATCGCCTGATGCAACCCGTCGGACAAGCGACGTCCGGGCATCATACGGCCCGTGAATTCATCAATCAGAACGATGTTGTCATCGCGCACAATGTAATCCTTGTCGCGCTGAAACAGTTTATGCGCGCGCAGACCCTGATTAACGTGGTGAACGACCGTTGTGCTTTCCGGATCATAGAGCGACTGACCCTCCTCCAAGAGGCCCTGCGCGTGCAGGATTTCTTCGAGAAACTCGTTGCCCTCATCGGTAAAGGTGACGTTGCGGGTTTTCTCATCCAGCTCGAAATGCTCATCACTGACCTGAGGGATCACCACATCGACGGTCTTGTACATCTCGGAACGGTCCTGAGACGGTCCTGAAATGATCAAAGGCGTGCGCGCTTCGTCGATCAGAATGCTGTCAACTTCATCCACAATGGCGAAGTTATGCTGTTTTTGATAAATCTGATCCAGCTCGGATTTCATATTGTCGCGCAGATAGTCAAACCCAAGCTCATTATTGGTCGCGTAGGTGATATCGCTGGCGTAGGCGACGCGCTTTTCATCTTCCGGCATCTCGGAATAAGCCACACCGGTTGTCAGACCCAGCGCGCCAAAGACGCTGCCCATCCATGCGGCATCGCGTTTTGCCAGATATTCATTGACGGTTACAATATGCACGCCACGGCCCGTCAGACCGTTGAGATATGCGGCAAATGTCGCGGTCAGCGTTTTACCTTCACCCGTTTTCTGTTCGGCGATGTTACCCTGATGCAGGAACATGGCCCCCATCAACTGGGTATCAAAGGCACGCAGCCCCAAGGCGCGGCGTGCTGCTTCCCGGCAATTGGCAAAGGCTTCGGGCAACAGCGCATCGAGGCTTTCCCCCGCCAGCGCACGTTTGCGAAGCTCTTCGGTCTTTTCCTTGATCCCCTCATCACTGAGTTTTTCAAACTCAGGTTCAAGCGCATTGATCTGGGCAATGACAGGACGGGTCGCTTTAACTTTACGGTCGTTGGGCGAGCCAAAGATCTTTTTTGAAATAGTTCCGATGCCCAGCATGCGTTCTCCAGCCGAAGTGATACGGGCAGGTGCTGATCTGCTTGCTCGTCTGCGACGCAGCCCATAGAAAGTTATTAAACGCTACACTCTTGCAGCGCCACACGCGGGATGTAAGGGTCGCGCCAAACCGTGTCAATGTCGCGCCCCGTCGCGGCCCCCTCATAGGACGATTACATGCAAAAACATCTCAGAATTCTGGCTTTTTCCGCGTTGACCGCAGCGATTGCTGCCCCTGTGGTTGCACAAGATGAAGTTACCTACACGGCGGACACGGTTGTCGCGTCGGTGAACGGCGAAGACATCAAGCTGGGTCACATGATCGCGGCGCGCGCCACGCTGGATGAACGGTACAATCAAATACCTGCTGATCAACTCTGGAACGGTCTTCTTGAACAGCTCGTTCAGCAAACGGCACTGGCACAGGGAATTGAAAGCCTATCCGCAGGGGAGGCGATGGCGCTGGACAATCAAGAACGCTCACTGAAGGCCGCCAAGGCAATCGAGATCGCGCTGGAACAGGCCATCACCGAAGAGGATATTCAGGCGGCCTATGATGCAGAATTTGGCAACATCGACCCCGAAGAAGAATTCAACGCCTCACATATTCTGCTCGAAACCGAAGAAGAAGCCATTGCGGTGAAAGAGGCGATCGACGCCGGTGCGAATTTCGCGGCAACCGCGCGGGAAAAATCGACAGGCCCGTCCGGACCGAATGGCGGCGAGTTGGGATGGTTCGGCACCGGCATGATGGTCCCGAGCTTTGAAGCCGCTACCATTGCGCTGGAAGTCGGAGAAGTCTCTGATCCGGTTGAAACACAGTTTGGCTGGCACGTGATTGTCCTCAATGACACGCGGAAGAAAGAGATTCCGACACTTGAGCAAGCGCGGGAAGGCATACAGTCACGCCTTGCAAGCGAAGCTGCCGCAACCATCATAGCCGCCGCAGCCGATGAAGCAGACATTCAGGTCAGCCCTTTTGAGAACACGGATGAGAAGGTCGAATTGATCAACCGAATGGATCTGTTGGAATAGCAGCGCATGGCCAAGATTACCGCTGTTTCGCCATTGGCGCCTGAGGCGTTTCCAAAGATGCCGATCATCGACGGTGTTTCGTTTTCAACCGTTGCTGCCGGGGTCAAATACGAAGGTCGCGCCGACGTAATGCTGGCCAAATTGGCACCCGGAACGGCGGTTGCCGGTGTCTTTACGCAGTCGGCAACCCGCTCAGCGCCCGTTCTGGACTGCCAGCGTAAATTGGGAGGGCCAACGCATGATGGTGCGGCCATTCTGGTGAACTCGGGCAATTCAAATGCGTTCACCGGGCGCAATGGGCTGGACGCGGTCGCCCGGATCGTGAGTGCTTCGGCGCGCGCGTGTGATCTGCCAGAGGCCCGCGTGTTCACCGCATCAACCGGGGTGATCGGTGAGCCGTTGCCCTTTGAGCGCATTACCGACCGCCTCGAAACACTGGCCGCGACGCTCGATCCTGCCGCCGTGGAGGCCGCCGCCTCGGCAATCATGACGACCGACACCTTCGCCAAGGGCGCAACGGCGTCCGTTGAAGTCGCAGGAAAAACAGTCTCTATTGCGGGCATTGCCAAGGGTTCAGGGATGATCGCGCCCGATATGGCAACCATGTTGGTCTATATCTTTACGGATGGCAAAATTGATCAGGCCAACCTGCAGACACTCGTCGCCGCCCACAACGAAAACACCTTCAACTGCATCACCGTAGACAGCGACACATCCACATCAGACAGCCTGTTGGTCTGTGCCACGGGTGCATCGGGCGTCGCCGTGGATGACAGCCAGACGTTCAGCGATGCGTTGCACGGCGTAATGCAAGAACTCGCCCACTTGGTCGTCAAGGACGGGGAGGGCGCAACCAAGTTTGTCGAAATCACCGTAACTGGAGCCGCGTCAGACAGGGATGCAAAGACGCATGCCTTGTCGGTCGCCAATTCGCCTTTGGTCAAGACTGCCATCGCGGGTGAAGACCCCAATTGGGGGCGCGTTGTCATGGCGATTGGCAAATCAGGCGCTCCGGCGGACCGCGACCGGCTGTCGATCAATTTTGGCGATATTATGGTCGCCAAGGAGGGCTGGGTTAACCCGGATTATGTCGAAGCGGATGCTGCCGCGCATATGAAGGGGCAAAATATCCGCATTCACGCCGATATCGGGTTAGGGTCTGGCGAGGCGACCGTTTGGACATGTGATCTGACCCATGGATACATCGAAATAAACGCGGACTATCGGTCCTGACACTGCAAAGGTTACGACATGAAAACTGTTCTGGTGTCCGCCGTCGCGTTAATCGACATTGACGGACGCATTTTACTGGCGCAACGGCCAGAGGGTAAATCAATGGCCGGTCTGTGGGAATTCCCCGGCGGCAAAGTCGAGTCGGGTGAGACACCTGAACACGCCTTGATCCGGGAGTTGGAAGAAGAACTGGGGATCAACACATGGCAATCCTGTCTGGCACCCTTAACCTTTGCCAGCCATAGGTATGATGATTTTCATTTGCTCATGCCCCTTTTCGCCTGTCGAAAATGGGAAGGCACGCCCATGCCCAAAGAGAATCAATCCTTGAAATGGGTTTTTGCAAAAGACCTTAAAAACTACCCGATGCCCGCCGCAGACCTACCGCTGATCCCGGTTTTGCGAGATCTTCTTTAAGATTCCGGTAAAAAAGTGCCGAAAAAGATAAATTTGTTAACACATTTGAATCAAATGTGTGACAAGTTTTGAGATACAACCTAGATTTGAATCGTGTCATTATCCTGGGGAGGAGAGACATGCTACGGACAATAACTCAAGGCAGTACGATATCTGTTCAAGGAACCTATGTGCGGGCGCTGCCTGATGGTAGGATTGTCGTAAGAGTAAATAACACCACCTACGCAGGCATGCCGGTCACAAAAGCCGCCTGACTAGGACAGAAGGGTACAGAATAGAAACGAAAAGAGGCAGCGTAAAAGCTGCCTCTTTTTGTATTTAGTTGACGGTCTTTTAGGTCAGGGTCCGCGTAATCTCTTCACGCTCGAAGATTTCGATCACGTCATCGGGCCGGATATCGTCGTAGTTCTCGAACGCCATACCGCATTCCTGACCAGACTGGACCTCAGCTACTTCGTCTTTGAAGCGCTTGAGCGTTTTGAGCGTTCCTTCATGGATCACCACGTTGTCACGCAGCAAACGCACACCTGCCGAACGGCGCGCGACACCTTCGGTCACCAGACAGCCCGCGACTTTGCCGACGCCGGTCACCTTGAACACCTCTTTGATGGTCGCATACCCGATGAAATTCTCGCGGATTTCCGCCGATAGCAACCCGGATGCAGCCGCTTTCACATCATCGACCAGATCGTAGATGATTGAATAATAGCGCAGCTCGACGCCTTTCTGGTTAGCTGTGTTTCGGGCAGACGTGTTCGCACGCACGTTGAAGCCCATGATCGGTGCGCCCGACGCTTCTGCCAAACCCACGTCGGTTTCGGTGATCGCACCAACGCCCGAATGCAAAACCCGCACGCGCACTTCATCGTTACCGATTTTCTCCATCGCCTGAACGATCGCTTCGGCAGAGCCCTGCACATCCGCTTTCACCAGAATCGGCAGCTCGCTGACGTCTTCGTCCGCCTTGGCGTTCGCCATCAACTGTTCAAGCGTCGTTGCAGCACCCGCCGCCGCACGTTTGTCTTTGGCTGCATTGGCACGATAAGACGCGATTTCGCGCGCCTGCGCTTCGGTTGATGTCACGTTCAGAACATCGCCAGCCTCAGGCGTGCCATTTAGGCCAAGCACCTCAACCGGAACGGATGGACCGGCCTCCTTGACGCGTTCACCCTGATCGTTGATCAGCGCGCGCACCTTGCCGTACTGCTCCCCGACGACAAAGATATCGCCTTGGCGCAGCGTCCCGTTCTGAACCAGAACAGTCGCAACAGGTCCCCGACCAACGTCAAGTTGTGCTTCGATAACAGCACCTTGCGCCGCACGGTTCGGATTGGCCTTGAGTTCAAGAAGCTCCGCCTGAAGGGCGATCGCCTCTAGCAGCTCATCAAGACCTTGCCCGGTGATCGCAGACACTTCAACGTCCTGAACCTCACCAGACATCTGCTCAACGATAACCTCATGCTGCAACAGATCCGTGCGCACTTTGGTCGGATCAGCCGCCGGGCGGTCAATCTTGTTGATCGCCACGATCATCGGCACGTTAGCAGCTTTGGCGTGGTTAATCGCTTCGATGGTTTGCGGCATAACCGCGTCATCAGCAGCAACGACAAGCACGACAATATCTGTCACCTGTGCACCACGGGACCGCATCGACGTAAAGGCCGCGTGACCAGGTGTGTCGAGAAAGCTCAACAACTGACCACTGTCTGTTTTGACCTGATAGGCCCCGATATGTTGCGTGATTCCGCCAGCTTCGCCCGCGACGACTTTGGCTTTTCTTATGGCGTCCAGCAGAGATGTCTTGCCGTGATCGACATGGCCCATGATCGTAACAACCGGTGGGCGCGTCTTTAGATCGGCATCGTCATCTTCGATTTCCTTGATGACATCTTCGACGTCGGCATCGGAAACGCGCACGATTCTGTGGCCGAATTCCTGAACGATCAGCTCAGCTGTATCCGCATCAATCGCCTGGTTTTGTGTCACCATCATGCCGTTGTTCATCAACGCCTTGACGACTTCGCCGACCTTTTCGGACATGCGGTTCGCAAGTTCAGAGACGACAATCGCCTCAGGCACCTGCACATCGCGCACGACCTTTTCACGCTCGACCTGACCGCCCATCGCTTTTTGGCGTGCGCGTTCCTGCTTGCGCTTCATCGCCGCCATTGAGCGTTGACGACCGCCTTCACCCCCGGCAAGTGCTTGATTCAGCGTCAGTTTACCGGACCGGCGACTATCGTCATTGCCCTTGCCGCCCCGTTTGTTTTCACGGTCACGGTCTTGTTGTTTCCGTTGTGCTGGCTCTGGCCCTGTTTTGGCTGCAGGGCGCTGAACAACAGGTTCGGCGGCTGGCGCTGCGGCAGCTTTGGCAGCAGCTTCGGCCTCGTCCTTGCGGCGCTTGTCTTCTTCGGCCTTGGCTTTCAGGCTTTCCTCACGCTCACGTTCCGCTCGTTCGCGTTCTTCCTGTTCGGCACGACGGCGCTCACGGTCTTCGGCACGCGCTTTTTCTTCGGCAACACGGGCCGCTTCTTCTTCGACCTCACGCGCTTTCGCCGCTTTGACCGCTTTCAGGCGGCGCTCCATCTCCGCATCGGAAATTCCGGCGGGTCGTCTGGAGGGATCCCCAATGGGTGCTTTACCACCTGCCGACATCGTCGCACCTGCTTTGGGCACCACAACGCGCTTGCGCTTGGTCTCCACCACGACGTTTTTGGTCCGCCCGTGGCTAAAGCTTTGCTTTACGTTGCCTGGACGCGGCGCACCGCCGCGAAGACCCAGAGTTTTTTTGCCGTCAGTATCGCTCATGTAGCTCGTCTATCCTTTCGGATGGCCCCTGCCATCCTCTTTTACGCGCACGCCTTTAAGTCGTTGGGCTTCCTCTACAACACGTTGCGTGAGTCCACCAGAGGCGAGCGCCCCATGTATCACAGTTTGGCGCCCAAATGCCAAACCCAATTCGTCTGCCGTCAACCAGCCAATATATGACCCGTAATGCGGCGTGCTTAGTTTCGATTTCCCACGGCCTGAGCCGTCAACTGCCTGAATAAGCACTTCTGCCTCTTCCATTTGCAGCCAGTTTTTTACCTTTTCAAACCCGGCAACGGCCCGGCCCGCCTTGCGCTGAAGCGATATCAAATCGACAACACGACGTGCCAATTGCGTTTCAACCTCGTCCACAAGTGTTTCGGCCACTTTAACGGGTTGTTTCGCAGAGCGCGAGAAGAGACCTTTGCTGACGGCCTTCTCCAACGAAGTACGATCCGCAGAGACATACATACCACGCCCCGGCAGTTTGCCAAGAATATCAGGCACGACTTCCGAATCCGGCCCAACCACAAAACGCACAAGCCCATATTTAGGCTGCACCTCGCCTGTGGCAATGCACTTGCGGTCGGGACCGTCACCGCGGTCTTTGGGAGCGCCACCGCGACCCATCAGGTGCCACCGAGGCCTGAAATCAGACCTCGGCTTCCTCCGCTTCAGCGTCTTCCGACACTTCTTCGTCGGGCTCAAGATCTGCCGGATCAACCCAGCCCAACATGACACGAGCGGTCATGATCAGGTCCTGTGCCTCTTCCAGCGTCATTTCGAATGGCTCCAGAACACCGTCGTCTTTTGACCGTTCTCCATCGACCGTGGTCCAACCGCCTGCCAGTTCCCAGTCCGCGCAGGTTGCAAAATCTTCAAGCGTTTTCACGTCATCCTTGGCCAGTGCTTCAATCATTTGGGGCGTCAGGCCCTCAAATTCAATCAGGCTGTCTTCAACTCCCAAGGCGCGTGCGCTTTCAATTGCAGCTTTATTCTGCGCCTCAAGCACATCGCGCGCCCGGGCCTGCAGTTCATTTGCTGTATCCGCATCGACCCCGTCGATCACCAGCAGTTCATCCACTTCGACATAGGCGACTTCTTCGAGGCTGGTGAAACCTTCGGACACGAGCAGCTGGGCAAAGAATTCGTCCAGATCCAGATTGTCGACAAAGAGTTGCGTGCGCAGTTCAAACTCGGCCTGACGGCGCGCGCTTTCCTGCTCTTCGGTCATGATGTCGATGTCGAGGCCGGTCAACTGAGACGCCAGACGCACGTTTTGACCACGCCGCCCAATGGCGAGGCTCAACTGCTCTTCGGGGACAACAACTTCGATCTTGCCCGCTTCTTCGTCCAGAACAACTTTGGACACTTCGGCTGGCTGCAGCGCGTTCACAAGGAACGTCGGCTGGTCTTCATTCCATGGAATGATGTCGATTTTTTCGCCTTGCAGTTCATTTACCACCGCCTGAACGCGCGATCCGCGCATACCCACACAGGCGCCAACAGGGTCGATGGAGTTGTCATAAGAAATCACGGCGATCTTGGCGCGCGATCCCGGGTCACGGGCAACGGCTTTGATCTCGATGATGCCGTCGTAAATCTCAGGTACTTCCATTTTGAACAGCTCGGCCATGAATTCCGGTGCCGTGCGGCTGAGGAAAATCTGTGGGCCACGCTGCTCGCGCCGCACGTCTTTGATGTAGACCCGGATACGGTCGTTCGGACGATACGATTCGCGGCCAATCTTTTCATTGCGACGCAGAATCGCTTCACCAGCCCCCACATCCACGATGACATTGCCGTATTCTTCGCGCTTAACGAGACCGTTGATGATGCTGCCGGCGCGGTCTTTGAACTCTTCGAACTGGCGGTCCCGTTCGGCTTCACGAACTTTCTGCAAGATCACCTGTTTGGCGGATTGCGCGGCGATTCGGCCCATTTCAACCGGGGGGACTTCTTCGATCAGTTGCTGACCGACCTCAGGGTTTTCCATGTACTGCTTGGCCTGTTCGACGGTGAACTCAGCCTGATAGTTTTCCAGCAGCTCATCTTCGACCACTGTCCGCACGCGGGTAAAGGTCGCCTTGCCTGTCTTGCGATCAATATGCACCCGAATGTCCATTTCCGCGCCGTAGCGAGACTTCGCAGCACGGGCGAGCGATTCTTCCATCGCTTCGACGACCAGACCGGGGTCGATCATTTTCTCTCGTGCCACGGCCTCAGCGGTTTGCAAAAGCTCAAGCTGGTTTGCGGATGTAATCGCCATTTATTGGTCTCCCTCAGCAGGCGTATCGGTCTCTAGCTCGGTAGAAACCTCGTCGAAATTTGTCTCATCAAGTGCACCGGCAGCCTTACGCTGGCGCAACATTTCTTTGATCAGGTCGTCCGTGAGCACCAGTTTGGCATCACTGAGCCAGTCAAATTTCAGGCCGATCGTGCCCTCTTCGACATTGATCAGAACCTCATCATTCTCAACACCGGCAAGCGCGCCTTTAAACCGTCGGCGGCCATCAATCATTTCGCCGGTTTCGATCTTGGCCTCGTATCCTTCGAACATCTCAAAGTCTTTGAGCCGCGTCAGGGGCCGGTCGATTCCCGGGCTTGAAACCTCAAGCGTGTATTCATCAAGGATCGGGTCCTCCACGTCGAGCACCGCACTCACCGCCTGACTGATCTCGGCGCAGTCGTCCACCTCGATCCCGCCATCGGGCTTATCCGCCATGATCTGCAAAATGGTCGATTTGCCCGACATCAGACGCACGCGCACCAGTTCGAACCCCATGTCCTCGATCACCGGGGTGATGATCTCGGCCATGCGGCGATCTATGGCAGCTTTTGCAATCAGGTCGTTGTTCATATGTCTTTCGTTTTGCTTCAAGCACAAAAAAACGGGCGCAGGGCCCGTTCGAAATTCCGGTTGGGCTTTCGGTTTGGACCCGAGAGCGCCACTGTTGAAATCCATATAGACCCGGTGTGCAGTCACTGCAACCCCTGATCGTCTCAGGCCATCCACCAACGCTCAGCAGCGCGTAAATTATCCAACGGCCAGCGCGATCCGGTATGATGAGGCAGTGCAAGCCGCTCCGAAACAGCGGCCGTCATTGAAACCGTTTCCGGCAAAAGCGTGATACCGGACAGGTCCGCCAAATCCGAGGTGTCCGACAGTTCCGCAGCATCCACGTAGTTGTCTCTCAACGCTTCTGCCCGCACGGCACTTGAGGAAAGCGCAACAAGCTCGACCGTATCAAACCATCCGGCGCGCCCGTCTTTATAATGCTGCGCCACCCGCTGACCCAGAAAATGCCGCCCGGGCTGAAAGCGCTGAACCCTGTACAGGCCCGTGCCGATTCCATCCGACATCGCCGCTGCCATGTTCCCGGCCGGATAAATAACCAGCCGTGGATCGGATAGCCGGTAAGGGAAATGCGGATCACCTTCGTGCAACTCGACCAAAACACGTTGCGCATCAAGAACTGACACCCTTGCGACATCCGCAAGCAACGTTTGACGGTGCAGATCAAAGGATGCGATCACATCCTGTGCCGAAAACCGCGTCCCGTCATGAAAATCGACATTCTCGCGCAAGGTAAGGGTCCAGACCTGCGCGCGCGCATCCCCTTCCCAAGCGGTCGACAACTCGCCATGAAGCGTTCCGTCAGCAGCAACTTCGGTCAAGGTGTCAAACACGGCACCCACCGTGGCCACCTGCATGAACAGACCGTGGTCTTGTCGTGCGTCAAAACTATCTGTGCGGCGCGCACCTGACAGGGCAGCGCGCAACCGACCGCGCCGCGCCGGACTTGCCTGCGCAGACACACCGGTCGCCGCCAGCAAAGCCGCAGCAGCACCCGTGGCAAAAAGCGCCCGCCGGTCCATATGTGAGCGCCGTGTCATCGACCGCCAATCCTGTCCATGGTGCGCACGAGTTCGGCGCTGATCCCCGGTTCCGAAAGCGCATGACCCGCATTGCGAACGATCTTCAATTCGCAATTGTCCCAAGCCTCAGCGAGGCGATAGGCGCTTTCGGGTGGGCAGATCATATCATAGCGACCCTGAACAATGACGCCGGGAATATGTGCAATCCGACCGACATTCGCCAGAATCTGTCCATCAAAGTCCAGAAAGCCAGCGTTCGAAAAATAGTGATTCTCGAGCCGGGCGAAAGCGCGGGCATATTCACCGGGACTGTCTCCCGTCGATCCCGACGAATGGATAGATGCCAGCGCGTTTTCCCACGACGACCAAGCCTTGGCAAAGCGCGTTTCCTGCGGCATGTCGCCGGAAAAAAGCCGGCGGCGGTAGGCTTCGATCAGATCGCCCCGCTCGTCTTCGGGGATGGGTCCGGTGAACCGCGCCCAAACCTCTGGCCAGAACTTGCCCGCGCCGCCGCCATAGAACCAGTCAAGCTCGGCCTGGGTCATCAGGAAAACGCCGCGCAAGACCAGATGACGCGCGCGATCCGGGTGCGTTTCTGCATAGATCAGCGACAGCGTTGCGCCCCAGCTGCCGCCAAACACGATCCAGTCATCAATATCCAGCGCGCGCCGAATCAATTCGATGTCATCGACAAGATGCCATGTGGTGTTATGCGTCACGCTGGCATGGGGCCGTGAGCGACCGCACCCACGTTGATCAAACAGGATGACGCGAAAAATTGCAGGGTCAAAATAGCGCCGCATTGCCGGGCTGCATCCGCCACCGGGCCCCCCATGCAACACGATCACCGGTATGCCCGTGGGGTTGCCACATTGCTCAACATAGACGCGATGTCCCTGACCAACATCCAGCATCCGCTGATCGAAAGGATCAACCGGGGGGTACAGGTATTGCACTGCGCGCTTTTGGTCCGAGAATTTATCCATTAGGGGCCTATATAGTACGGAAAGATACATGATCATATGGAGCCGAGAATGCAAGCGCCACAAACAACTGTTGATCCGTCTGAAATTGCTAAATTTGAGGCAATGGCGGCTGAATGGTGGGACGAAAACGGGAAATTCAAACCACTGCACATGCTGAACCCGTGCCGGTTGGATTATATTACCACGCAGATTGCGGGTGAATTTGACCGGGATATGGCCACGTCAGAGCCGTTCAAAGGATTGCGTATCCTCGACATCGGTTGCGGGGGCGGTCTGCTGGCTGAACCCATGGCGCGTCTCGGGGCGGATGTCGTCGGCGCAGATGCGGCAGAACGCAATATCCCGGTCGCGCGCGTGCATGCTGAGCAGTCAGGCCTGACCATTGATTATCGTCACACCACCGCAGAAGCGCTCGCCGCGGCGGGAGAGCAATTCGACGTGGTCCTCAATATGGAGGTGGTGGAGCATGTGGCCTCCCCCATCGACTACCTGATCGCCTGTCGTCAGCTTCTTAAACCCGGTGGGTTGCAGGTCTGTTCGACACTGAACCGGAATCCGAAATCCTATGTGATGGCCATCATCGGGGCTGAACATGTGATGCGCTGGCTGCCCAAAGGCACACATGAGTGGTCCAAGTTCATCACCCCTGATGAGCTATATGACCTTTTGCGTCAGGCGGGAATGGACCCCGTTGACCGCAAAGGTTTTGTGTTTAACCCGATCACATGGTCGTGGAAGCTGTCGGATCGGGATCTGAGCGTGAACTACGTGACGGCAAGCATCAAGCCCGCCTAGCTCTCATCCCCGAGCAGCATGCGCATCTCGCGCAGAATGGGTATCGCACCGCGCACCTGTTCTGCGCCCATTTTATCGACCATCTGAGTGATCACAGGCGTGACAGTCCCGACCGCATAGTCGCGCGCCTGACGCCCTGCGGGGCTGATGGCGACAAGTTTGCGCCGCGCGTCATCCCAATCGGGGCGAATGTGCACGTAACCTGCCCACTCCAGCTTGCCCAAGGTGTTGGTCATAGCGCCCCGCGTCACATGCAGTGTCTCCGCAAGTTGCGCAGGGGTGCGTTCATCCGCAATCCACGCCAGATGATTCAACACCGAGAAATGCGAGATTTCCATCCCCTTGGGCAGCACACGGCTGAGGCGGGCGCGCACGAGCTGA
This sequence comes from Roseobacter sp. OBYS 0001, assembly GCF_019654895.1. NCBI lineage: Bacteria > Pseudomonadati > Pseudomonadota > Alphaproteobacteria > Rhodobacterales > Roseobacteraceae > Roseobacter > Roseobacter sp. OBYS 0001. Next base: position 252,364 of record NZ_BPES01000002.1, on the reverse strand, counting down.
TCAGCCGCCATAACTTCGGTAAAAAGAGCTATCGCAAGGGCGTTTTTGTCGTCATTCATTCAGGGACCATCGAAAAGGCGCGCATTCGCAAGGCTTGGAATTCTCGCCCGCGCTGACCCTACTTGTTCCATATGCAGATCGGTCATGTAAACGCCCGGTTGCGTACCTGCGTCCAATTGCACATCTCCCCATGGGCCAACCACCAAAGAGTGGCCATACGTTGCCCGCGTCTTGTACTGTTTACTGGGATGTGTGCCGGTTTGTGCGGGCGCCAGAACATAACATCCGGTCTCAATCGCGCGCGCGCGCAGCAACGCATGCCAATGCGCCGCACCCGTTACCGGGGAAAACGCGGCCGGCACGGTCAGGATGTCCGCACCTGCGCGCGCCAGCGCTGAATGCAGCGCCGAAAAACGCACATCATAACAAACGGTCATGCCTATCGTCGCAAATTCTGTTTGCGCGGTCACAGCATGTTGCCCCGGCCGATATCCATCCGATTCGCGATAGGTTTCTTCGGGCGTGACCTGCACATCGAACATATGAATTTTATCGTATCGCGCCACAATGGCCCCCTGGGGGTCGATCATGAAGGACCGGTTCGCAAAGCGCCCATCCGCATCCCCGGTCTTTAACGCCAGCGACCCGATAAGAATCCAAACACCCAGCGCGCGCGCCTCTTGTTGCAGTGCTTGCAGGGTCAGATCGTCCGCCTCATGCGACAAGACCTCACGCTGATGCGACCGGCTTGTGGACAGACAATTCGTAACTTCAGGCGTGAGTATGAACTTTGCGCCCTGAGCAGCGGCCTGCCGCAGGTACCCCAACGTGACCGGGAGGTTTTCTGCCGGATCATCCGAAACATTAAGCTGTAACAAGGCGGTTTTCATTACGCGGCCAGCAACTGATCCAGCTTGCCAGCACGCTCAAGCGCATAAAGGTCATCACAGCCACCGACATGGAGATCACCCACAAAGATTTGCGGGACCGTACGGCTACCGTTGGCGCGCTGCACCATTTCCGGCTTGCGGCCCGGGTCCGCCAGAACATCAACCTCGGCAAAGGTGATTCCCTTTTGCGACAGCAGCCGCTTGGCCGCATGACAAAAGCCACAGAGGGGGGAGGTATAGATTTCCACGTTTTTCATTTAACCGATCCTTGTTCAACACAGGTGCTGACAAGGCATTTAGGTATTTTTTATCACGCGCGCTAGGGTGACGACGTAAACCGGGCCTGATCCGGCGGCAAGACAGGCATCTGTGGCCGATGACAGAGTGGCCCCAGAGGTAAAGACATCATCCACCAACAGGATCGGTCGGCCCGCCAACCGGTGGCGTCTTTTTGGATGCGCGCGAATAGCACCCTTGACCGAGGTGAACCTGACTTCTTTGGTCATGCCGTCCATGGGCTGCGTGCGCCGCTGTCGTTGCAAAAGGTCGGGACAGACCGGCAAGCCGGCATGCCGGGCAAGGGCCTGCGCCAGCAACGCGGATTGGTTATAGCGACGCTTCAAAAGGCGCATCCAATGCAATGGAATCGGGGCCACCAGCATATTTTCCAACGGCAGGTCTTCAATCGCGCGCGACATCCAAAGCGCGGCAGGCTCGGCTATTTCCTGACGATCGCCGTGTTTGAGCGCAAGCACCATGCGCCGCGCATTGTCTTTATACAAAAGCGCTGCGCGTCCCTTCGTCCATGATCTGGGTGTGATCATGCAGTCATCGCATTTAAGGCAGTCGTCATGGTTATCGCCCGGCAAAGGCGTCCCGCAACTGTCGCAGATCGACCCGCCGATAAATGGTGTATCCCGCCAACAGCTGCCACAAAGACCGAAATCGCTTTCGACCTGTCCACCGCATCCCAGACACCGGGGAGGGTACACAAGTGAAACTGCCGTTTGAAAACCTAGCTGCGACACCTTAATTGATCCTTTCATGACCAAACACACAAAACTAACCGACACGCAGGCTCTTGAACGCCACCGCGCACGCGCTGTGCCGGAGGAATTGTTTTTGCAAGAATCGGCAGCGGACGAAGTGCAGGATCGACTGTCCTTGGTTAATAGGGCGTTTACGGCACCTGCCGTTGTCACGCCTTTTCCCGATCTCTGGCAGAAACATATGCCCAAGGCGCTCATTGTACCGGACAGTGAGACGCTGGACCTTGAGGTCGGCGCGCATGATCTGGTCATCCACGCCATGTCGCTGCACTGGGCGAATGATCCTGTCGGTCAGCTGATCCAGTGTCGGCGGAGCCTGAAACCCGATGGGCTGATGATTGCAGCCACATTGGGCGGACAAACCCTGCAAGAACTGCGCAGTTGTCTCAGCGAGGCGGAAATTGCCCTTACCGGGGGGTTGTCACCACGGGTCGTCCCAATGGGAGAAATCCGCGATCTGGGTGCGCTGTTGCAGCGGGCAGGATTCGCGCTGCCGGTTGCTGACAGCGTGACGCTTCGCGCACAATACCGCGACGCGTTTCACCTGATGCATGATTTGCGAAACATGGGTGAGACAAATGCGCTCGATCAAAGGCGACGTTTAGCCCCCCCGCGCAGGCTTTTTGAACAAACGGCAGCGCTTTATGCAGAAAACTATGCAACCGAGGCAGATCAGGTCAATGCAACGTTTGAACTGGTCTTTTTGACAGGCTGGGCGGCAAGTGACACGCAGCAAAAGCCGTTACGTCCGGGATCTGCAAAACAACGCCTTGCGGATGCCCTGAGTGTACCAGAGCTGCCGTTGCATGATTGACCCGAGCCAAAAACCGTCTATCTGACGGTCATGGCCTGTAGACAAGGAAAACAACATGCTGGATAGCAGCTCCACAGTGAAGGCAATGGCACGGCCCACGCATGCAGCGACCGACCATCCGGAGGTCGCCAAGCCCAAGATCGGCATTTTGCTGGCAAATCTTGGGACGCCGGACAATTACGACTACTGGTCGATGCGCCGGTATCTCAACGAGTTCCTGTCTGACCGCCGCGTTATCGATTATAGCCCCTGGATCTGGCAGCCGTTGCTGCAGTTGATCATCCTGTCCAAGCGGCCCTTTTCCAGCGGCGCTGCGTATAAATCTATCTGGAACGAAGAAGACGGTGAAAGCCCGTTGATGACGATCACAAAAGCCCAGACCAAAAAGGTCAAAGAGGTGATGACCAAGAGGCATGGCAACGAAGTCATGGTTGATTTCTGCATGCGTTACGGCAATCCGTCCACCCGATCCAAAGTTGCGGCGATGACGGCGGCAGGGTGCCGTAAGATACTGTTTTTCCCGCTTTATCCGCACTATGCGGGTGCGACATCAGCCACGGCAAATGATGAGTTTTTCCGCTCGCTGACCTATGAGAAATGGCAACCGACGACCCGCACGGTCGATCCCTATTTCGATCGCCCCGACTATATTGAGGCGCTGGCACAGTCGATTGAAAAAGCCTACGCCGGGATGGTGATCAAACCCGATATTCTGGTCTGTTCATACCACGGCGTTCCGATCCGCTATCTGATGGAGGGTGACCCCTATCATTGCCAGTGCCAGAAAACGACGCGACTGCTCAAAGAGCGGTTAGGCTGGGCGGATACCGAAATCACGACGACGTTCCAGTCCAAGTTTGGCCCCGAAGAATGGTTGCAGCCCTATACCGTCGAGGAAGTCGCAAGGCTGGCAGAAGCGGGTAAAAAGAACATCGCTGTCTGCGCGCCCGCATTCTCGGCGGACTGCATTGAGACACTTGAAGAGATCAACGAAGAAATCAAAGAGAGCTTTGAAGAGGCGGGCGGTGAACAGTTCACCTATATTCCCTGCCTGAACGATGATGACGCGCATATAACCGCGCTGTGCAACACGATCGAAGACAACCTCAAAGGTTGGATCGAGCCACAAAACTGATCATATCGGACAATAAAAAAAGGCGGCGCTGAAAAGCACCGCCTTTTTTAATAGCTTGAATTCCTATTAGGAAACAGCTGCTGCAACGATAACGAGCAGGAGCAGTGGAAGCAGGATACCCGCGGAAGAACCTTGTGTTTCTTCTACGATGACCGGTGCTTCAACAATTGGCTCTTCCAAAGAACCAGCAAATGCTGTCGATGCTGCTGCTGCGAAAGCCGCTGCGAGAACGAGTTTTTTCATGTATTAAACCTCCAGAAAAGGCATGCCACGCAAAGCGATAGCACACGCCCAAGTATTACGTCGTGATTGACTGTAAAGCACCAAAGGTTTGTTTTTGCAAACCAGATTCCACTTTTTTAGCCGCAAACCGCCGAGATGTCGTCAAATTAGCAACACCTGTGTGCCGACTTCAGACAGTTCGAAAAGTTCAGCAATGTGTTCATTGAAAAGCCCGATGCAGCCATTGGACGATTGCCGACCGATTTTCCGGGTGTCGTGCGTTCCGTGGATTCTGTAGTAGGTCCAGCTCAGATAAAGAGCGTGCGTACCCATGGGGTTATCGGGTCCCGGGCCAATAAATTCTGGCCAATCCGGGTTGCGTTCCAACATGGAGGGCGTGGGCCGCCAGCTTGGACCCTCGACCTTGCGCACGATTTTGGTGCGTCCACGACGGGTCAACTCTTCGGAGAGCGGCACGCTTGATGGATAGAGTTTATAGAAATCGCCACCCTCCGCCCAGTAATGAAGCGCCCGGCTGTCGATATCGACAAGGATCGCGCCTTTTCTCAGGTCTGAGAAATAAGGCTGCCAATCAAGTGTGCGAAAGCTCGATATATTGCGGCGCACCGATTCCGTCAGATCCCGCTCACCCTGTGTGGTGCCTGAGGAATTGACCGATCCCAGATCCTGCGCGATCACCGGAGACGCCAGCAAAGCAGCACTGCCTGCCAGAAATGCCCGGCGTCCGGGTTTCTTGAAGTTCGGTTCAGACATTAGATGTCTCCATAAATTTCGTAATACTGGTTTTGCGCAACAATATGGCCAGAATGCCTCAGTCGCAAATCAAAGAGATGTCATCACACCGGCTTGATGCGAGTGCGTTTGATATATCGCCGATTGCGCGATATGTGGCAACACGACCGTTTGAGGAGAACCGAATGATCCGCCTGATATCGCTGCTTATTGCGTTAACCGTCGCTCTGTCTGCCTGTGCGCCGACGTCATCGAGCTCGCGGTTGGGCTCTGACGGTAAACCATTGCCGCAACTTTACCGAATCAAAGACCGTGATACGGCGAATATTCAGTTCCGAATGCTGGATGCGGTGAACGCCTTGCGCTCCGCCTCGGGTCAGGCCCCTGTAGCGCTCGATGCACAACTAAATGCAGCCGCGGCGACACATTCGCGGGATATGTCCGTGCAAAACAGGCCATGGCACTTTGGATCGGATGGCTCGTCGCCGATTGATCGTGTGCAGCGGGTTGGTTTTTCCGGCACGCTTGTTGGTGAAAACATCTCGGAAACCTATGAAACCGAGATCGAAACACTTGCCGCCTGGATGGAAAAGCCCGACACCCGGCGCGTTATTCTGTCCCCCGACGCAGACCGTCTGGGTTTTGCCTGGTTTCAGGAGAGCAAAGGCAAGATTTGGTGGACCTTGATCCTTGGCAAATCTTCAGGTGCTTCTTCAGGTCTCGGGACCTGATACGTCAGGCATTCAACTGGATCAGCGTATCGTTTTGGACCATCGCGTAGATTTCTTCCATTTCCGGATTCGTGACGGCGATACATCCCCATGTCCAATCAGGGTCGTCATTTCTAAAGGGTGATTTCTGCCCATGTATGAAAATGTCACCACCCGCTGATTTCCCGACCGCCTTGGCCGCCGCGTAGTCGTTCACATTGGGGTAGGAAATGCCAAGCGACAGATGGAAATCACTGTTCGGGTTGCGGCGATCAATGCGATACAGCCCCTCAGGTGTTTTACCATCCCCTTCGAACTGTTTGTGTCCAACCGGCGCAAAGCCAAGATGGATATCGTAACTTTTCAGCAGCGATTCGTTGTGCAAAAGATGCATCCGTCGCGCACCCTTGTTCACCACAACAAATGTCACTTCCGGGCCTGAGTATCGTTTAAATTTCGATCCTGTCGCGCAGGCGCTCAAGGACAGCAACGCGGCTGTCCCCATCAATAACTCTCGTCGACGCATTTTTGCTGTCCTGTTTTGTCGTTCCGACATTCTGCTCTTTTTTAAACGTTTAGCATGGCCAAGACGTTAAGCAAGGTCACAAAAACGTTAGGACGGCGGCTTGTCGTTCAGTTTCTTTTCAATCGCCACCAATCGGGAAAGCACCTCATCCCGGTAGGCATCCGTTTGCTCGCCCGCCTCTTGCTGGTGCGCGTCCTGCATGGAATTCACGATCAAACCCACCAACAGGTTCACGACCGCAAACGTCGTCATCATGATGAAGGGAATGAAAAACATCCAGGCATAGGGATAAACCTCCATCACAGGGCGCACGATTCCCATCGACCAGCTTTCCAGCGTCATGATCTGAAAAAGCGTATATCCACTTTGCGGCAGCGACCCGAACCATTGCGGAAAACTGGCCGCAAACAGTTTCGTTGAAATGACCGACCCGATGTAAAAGATGATCGCCATCAGAACGAAAACACTGCCCATACCCGGCAGGGCCGTCACAAACCCTTCAACCACGCGGCGCAGGCTGGGCGCGACGGAAATAACGCGCAGTACCCGCAGGATACGCAGGGCCCGCAGCACCGACATCGTTTGTGATCCCGGAACGAGGGCCGCGCCAACAATCAGGACATCAAAGATATTCCAGCCGCTTTTGAAAAACCGCCGCCCGCGTGCGACCAGTTTCAGGAAAATCTCGACAACGAAAAAGGTAAGACAGGCCTTGTCCAGCATGATGATCAGATCGCCCGCCACGGACATGGTCTCGGGCGAGGTTTCCATCCCCAGCAAAATGGCGTTGAAGATAATCACGGCAATCACGAGGTTCGTCACCCAACGATTGTCCAGCCAGATATCAAGTTGCTCTCTTACACCCATCGGGCTCTCCTTTATGCGCTTACCGCATATGTGCAGCGGTAAAGCTCGCGGCAAGCTCTACGTGCGCGGACCAGCGGAATTGATCCACCACCTGAACCCAGTCCAGCACATACCCGGCAGCACATAACACGGCCGCATCGCGCGCGAATGTCACGGGATTGCACGATACATAGGCCAGTCGCCGCACATCAGCCTTGGCAAGCTCGACCACCTGCGCCTCGGCCCCTGCGCGCGGTGGGTCCAGCACGACAGCATCCACCTTGGTCAACTCCATCGGCACGAGTGGGCGGCGGAACAGATCGCGCGTTTCTGTTGTGACATTTTTCAAACCATCCGCATGACGCCAACCCGCATCCAGCGCTGCGATCATGTCGCCGTCGCCTTCAACCGCGTGCACTTCGCTGTGGCGCGCTAAGGGCAACGCAAAGGTGCCGCAACCGGCAAACAGATCGACGATCCTGCCCGCGCCGCGCGTGATTTCGCGCACGGCGGACAGCAATGCCGCCTCCCCATGGAGTGTCGCCTGCAAGAAGGCGCCGGGCGGGGGTGAAACACTGATACGGTCGAATTCGTAAAGCGGCGGGGTCCGCACAGCGACGATCTCGTCGTCCCACGACAGTCGCGCAATGACTTCTGCCTCGCAAATCGCGGCAAGACGCTGGCGCAGCGGCCCATCCAGCGGCTTTCCTTTTGATGCCGCCACATCCAGCCCGGATTTGCCCAGCGTTACGCTGACCGCCAGTGCGGTTTTGCGACTGGCGCCTGCGATCGCCAACTCTTCTGCGATGCGCGCGCCCTGCAAAACGCCCGGGTCCAGAATCTCGCAGCGTTCGACCGGGATGATCGTGTCTGAGGCGCGCCCGTGAAACCCGACCATGGCACCCTTCTTCGTGCGCCGCGCCGCAAAGCCAGCACGGCGACGCGATTTAGGCGGTGATGTTTCGATCTCGCGAAAAACGGTCTCAAGGTTGTGGCTGGAAAGCGCCTGACGGACGACGTCCACCTTCCAATCGGCAACAAACGCATCATCCGCATGTTGCAACTGACATCCACCGCAGGATTTGTAATGCGGACAAGGTGCGGAAACGCGTCGATCTGAGGGCCGGAGCACTTTGACATCGTGCAGCATCTGCCCGTCGATACGGCCCTCAACTGTTTCACCGGGCAAAACGCGCGGCACATAGACCGGGCCTTCGGCGATTCCATCCCCATGAAGCCCCAAGCGTTTGATCAAAAGTTCTGTCATGGGACTGCTTTACGTTTGAATGAGGGCCGCTGCCAGCCCTACTCCGCCGCCTGCGTGCGAATAAACCCGCCCGACTGCCGATCCCAGTACTGCGCATAGAGGCCTTGCTGTGCCAGCAGTACCTCGTGACGGCCATCTTCCACGATCTGGCCGTCTTTCATGACAATGATCCGGTCCATTTCGGTCAGCGTGGAAAGCCTGTGCGCAATGGCCAGAACCGTTTTTCCCTCCATCACGCGCTCCAGCGCGGATTGAATGGCCGCTTCGACCTCACTGTCGAGCGCGCTTGTCGCTTCATCCAGAACAAGGATCGGCGCATCCTTGAGAATGGCGCGCGCCAAAGCAATCCGCTGGCGTTGCCCGCCTGACAGTTTCACGCCCCGTTCGCCCAGATGCGCATCATAGCCCGTGCGGCCACGATGATCCTCAAGGTCCTGGATAAAGGCGTGTGCCTCGGCCTTTTGCGCCGCGGCGATCACTTCTTCGCGTGTCGCATCGGGTCGACCATAGAGGATATTATCCATGGCAGAGCGGTTGAACATGGCCGTTTCCTGCGTGACCATCCCGATATTTCTGCGCAGGCTTTCCTGTGTCACCTGCGTGATATCCGCGCCATCAATCGTGATCTTGCCCTTTTCGGGATCATAAAGACGCAACAAAAGTGCCACGAGCGTGGATTTACCCACCCCGGATGCCCCGACAATGCCGATTTTCTCGCCGGGGTGAATGGTCAGGTTGATCCCCTGCACACCACCCGTTTGACGCCCATAGGCAAAGCCCAGATCATGCAGTTCGATCTGCCCGGCGGGCACCTCAAGCGCCATAGCGCTGGCATTATCCTCAATACGCTGGCGCGGTGTCAGAGTTTTGATCCCGTCTTCGACTTCACCGATGTTGGAGTAAATCTGCATCAGCGTGAAGCTGACCCACCCGGTCATTTGCGCAATGCGGATCGCCACGGCACCCGCCGCAACGATATCGCCTTGTGTGGCCTGCCCTGCCTGCCACAGCGTGATCGTCCCGCCGATCAGCAATACAGGTAAAAGCCCCGCCAGCGACATGAGCGCAAAGCGGAACCCTGCTGAAAGATACCCAAACGCAAGGGCGCGTTCGCGGAACGTCTGCATCGCGCCCAAAGCGGCCCGGTCTTCGTACTCGGCATGGGCAAAAAGCTTGACCGTTTTGATATTGGTAATGGTATCGACGATCTGCCCGGACACCATTGCCCGCGCACCAGCACGCCGCGCCGAACGCTCACGGATGCGGGGCAGGAACCAGTTGATCAGCGCGAAATAGACAACGAGCCAAACCGCAAAGCAAAGTGCGACACGCCAGTCGATTGCAAAAAGCAACGCAACAGAACCGATCAGGGCCGCCAGCGCAAAGGCCACGACATTGATCAATTCAGACACCACATCCGTAACCGCCCGCGCCGCCTGCATCTGTTTCTGCGCAATCCGCCCGGCAAAGTCGTTGTCAAAAAACCCGACCGTCTGGCCCAAAGTCCACCTGTGCAAACGCGACAACACCAGCGGGTTCACATTCGGCATGACAACGATGGAGTTCGTGGCCGACGACAGACCATATAGAACCGGGCGCGCCAGCAGGAAGAAGGCCACAGCGCCGACCACGACAGGCAGGTTGTCACCGGAATAAAACTGATCCGGCGTGGAACTCGCGGTGGCGTCAATGACCAGCCCCAAAATCAAGGCCGTGCCGACCTCCATCGCGCCAGCCAATGCCGAGAATATGGTGGCCAACCACAATGCAGGCCACGATCCTGACAGGCACCAGCGCATAAACGGCCCAAGCGACTGCGGCGGGGGTCCCTCGGCACGGCGAAACGCGTCTATCCAGCCTCCAATATTCACACGTTTTCCTCAACACTCAGAAATCCACCCGACTGGCGGGCCCAGAAATCTGCATATAGCCCGCCTTTGGACAAAAGCGCGTCATGGCTGCCATCTTCGACAATTCGCCCCTTATCCATCACCAGAATCCGGTCCATCTTGGCGATGGTGGAGAGGCGGTGCGCAATCGCAATGACGGTTTTACCTTCCATCATGCCATAGAGCGTATCCTGAATGGCGGCTTCGACTTCGCTGTCGAGCGCGGAGGTCGCCTCATCCAGCAACAGGATCGGCGCGTCTTTCAGAATGACCCGTGCCAGCGTGATACGCTGACGCTGCCCCCCAGACAGTTTGACGCCCCGCTCACCGACATGCGCGTCATATCCACGACGACCTTCGGGATCCTCAAGGTCGAGAATGAACTCATGCGCCTGTGCCTGTTTGGCCGCCGCAATCATCTCATCTTCGCCTGCACCCGCCCTGCCATAAAGCAGGTTGTCCCGCACAGAACGATGCAACAGCGAGCTGTCCTGTTGTACCATACCAATGGCCAGACGCAGACTGTCCTGCCGGACCGTGCTGATGTCCTGACCATCAATGGTGATCCTGCCCGCTTCGACGTCATAAAAGCGCAGCAGCAATTTGACCAAGGTGGATTTTCCGGCACCAGATCGACCGATCAGCCCGACCTTTTCACCGCGACGAATGGTCAGATCAATCCTGTCCAGACCACCGCTGGTGCGCCCGTAATGGTGGCTTAACCCTTCGATCGAAATCTCACCCGAGGTCAGGTGCAGCGGTTTTGCAGCGGCATTATCGGTGAGCGTTATGGGCTGCGCGATGGTCTGCATCCCTTCAGCGACGACGCCCAATTCCCGGAAAAAGCTGGTCAGCGCCCACATGATCCAACCCGTCATCGCATTCAGCCGAAGCGTCAGCGCCGTGGCCGCCGCGACCACACCAACGCTGGCCGTTCCCTGCACCCACAACAACATCGCCCAGCCGACAACACCGATGATCAACACACCATTCAGCATGACCAGAACCACATCCATCTTGGTGAAAATGCGCATTTCTTTCTGGAATGTGACGCGGGTCTCTTCGATCGCCTCGCGGGCATAATCAATTTCGCGTTCGTGATGGGCAAACATCTTGACCGAATGGATGTTGGTATAGGCATCCACCAACCGCCCCGTCAGCTTGGAACGGGCATTTGATGCAGCTTCAGACGCAGGCCCCACGCGCAAAACCGTCCAGCGCACCAACGCACCATATAGTAAAAACCATCCCAACAGCGGGATCAACAGCCGCGGGTCAGCGGTGCTCAGCAGGATGGCAGCACCCAGAAAATACGCCAGCGAAAACGACAGCGCATCAAAGATCTGAAATACGACCTCGCCTGCGGCGGACGGTGCCTGCATCATCCGGTTTGCAATCCGGCCCGCAAAATCATTTTCGAACCAGCCAACAGATTGCCGCAAAACGTGGCGATGATTGCGCCACCGCATCAGGTTTCCAAAGTTGGGCAGGATAGCGTTGTTCAAAACCAGAACATCCAACGCCTGTATTGCAGGGCGCAAGAACAGGATGAACAGGGACACAAGGATCAATTCCGTCGCATGCGTCGCCCAGAAAACGGCCGGATCGCCGTTCATCAGATCAACGACGCGGCCCATATAATAGATCAGCCCGACCTCGATCCCGGCGACGATGATCGACATAAACCCCGCCACGAAAAAAAGTTTGCGAAACTGCCCGGCGAAACTCCACAAAAAGGGCCAGAGTTTTGCGGGCGGCTGATCGGTTTCCACATAATCAGCATAGGGGTCGATAAGGTTTTCGAAATAACGGAACATGGGCGGAGGCCTTGGATTCAAGATGTACGAAACGTCCAGACGCCGTTGCGGCAAGTCCGGCAGGATAGGGTTATGACAAGCTTAGTTGTCCCAGATCCCGCGATACATTTCGTATTCCTCCGTTGTGGTGTGAACGGCGTAGCAGAAAATCAGGGCGGTTGTCGAGTGCCTCACTCCAAAGCGAGCAACGCGTCGCGCGTCAGCGAAAATCCCGATGCAATCCATTGCTGTTCCAACAGGCGCACCCGGTCACCCAGCGCCTTGCCCTGGTAGGTCGGCATCAGATCTGCCGCCTTGACGGGAAATTTTGCATCAGCCCCCTTGGAAATCTCATCCAGTGCTGAGATTGGCAAAGGCTGGCTGGCAAAAGCCGCGCGCAAGATCGCCGCGCCGCGTGCGACATCAGCGTTTTCACGATAGGCAATCTCAGCGAGTGACATGGGGCCAAAGCCAAACGCCTGAAGTTGCTTTAGTTTTCGCGCCTCTGCCCGGCTGAGCCTCAGGGAATCTTCTGCCGTATCGCCCCCCAAGGCCGAAAGCCGCAACACCGGATCAGGCACATGGCACATGGCGGCTTCAAGATGGACAACTGGCCCCAGAAACTGGTCATCGCTGCCCGGCAAAACAATGCCAAGACACCCGGTCTGCCGCATCACTGCCACCGAAGGCGCCGGGTCGGGCGCGCGCAAAAGCTTCATCATTTCTGCGCCAATGCGTTCAGCTGAAAGTTGCGCCAGTCCGGCGGTATTTTGCGCAATTGCATCCAGCGCATCGGGGTCAAACCCAGCGTCGGGATTCGCATACCAAGCATGAAATCTGAAAAACCGCAGGATCCTAAGATAGTCTTCGCGGATACGTTTTTGCGGGTCTTCGATAAATCTGACGCGCCGGTTCAGACAGTCTTGCATCCCGTGCAGAGGGTCCACAAGCTGCCCATCAGGCGCGGCATAAAGGGCATTCATCGTGAAATCCCGCCGACGGGCATCTTCCCGAATATCGGTTGAAAAACACACGACTGCATATCGCCCATCGGTCGATGTGTCGCTCCGAAAGGTCGTGACCTCAAACCCAGTGCCGCCGCTCACGATGGTCACAGTTCCATGATCCAGACCCGTGGGAACCGCCCTGAGCCCCGCCGCATTGGCCAGACGCATCACGTTTTCGGGCGTCTGATCGGTTGCAAGATCAACATCGGATCCGGCAATCCCCAACAGTGCGTCGCGCACACAGCCGCCCACGAAGTAGACCGCGCCGCCCTCAGACGACAGAGCCGCGCAGACAGCTTGCGCATCCGCGTCATGCAGCCAAGCGGTATCAGTCGGCAGGTTTATGACATCTGATCGGTCCATGCCCGCAACATACGCGCAGTTGCGCCCCAAATGTAATAGGGCCCGAACGGTACCGCAAAGTAAGACCGCCGCTGGCCGCGCCACATCCGGCCTTCAATGGCGAAGTTGGCCTTGTTAAGAACATGGCTGAGCGGAACCGTGAAAATCTCTTCGACTTCGCCGGGTTCAGGACGCTGCTCGAACGCGGTATGGACGTATCCGATTACAGGCGTCACCATAAAACCTGTAACCGTTTCATGTGCAGGCAACTGACCCAAAACCTCTACATTTGACGGATGTAAACCGATCTCCTCATGGGCTTCCCGTAGTGCCGCGGCGGTGACATCGGTGTCCCCCTCATCCTGTTTACCCCCCGGAAAGGCAATCTGGCCGGGGTGATGTTTCAACCCCGAAGACCGCTTTGTCAGGATAAGGTGCAGACCCTTTCGGTCTTCAAAGACCGCGACCAGAACCCCGGCGGGGCGTAGTTTCCGCCCCGCTGGCAGCACGGTATCCGGGTTAAGATCAAAATCAGACGAAGGTCGCCCAGCGCGCATCAGAGATTGCCTGATTCGCGCCAGATCAGTCACCCGTCTGGTCATCTGTGGCCTCAAACCCAACGGTTTCCGGGTCAAGATCATAGTGCGCGCCACAAAACTGGCAGTCAGCGGTTACGCGACCTTCATCCGTGGTCATCGTTTTAATGTCACGCGCAGAATAAATGGACAGGCTTTGGCGCACGCGGTCCTCAGAACACGAGCAGCCAAACCGCACCACCTGCGCGTCATAGACGCGCGGTATTTCTTCGTGAAAGAGTCGCAGAAGCAAGTCGTTCGGCGCGACTGTCGGCCCGATCAACTCCATTTCCTCAACTGTATCGAGCAAAATGTTCACTCTGTTCCAGTTCTCTTTCTCATCCCCCTCCACAAGGTCGGAAGGTTGCAGAACATCCCCACTGCCGTCTCCTTGCGCAACAAACGGCGATGCTTTGGGCATGTGCTGCAGCATGATACCGCCACCGCGCCAGTGTTCACCCACCTGCGGTTGCGTCGAGCGTCCGAAGCTGAGCGAAAAGCGCGTGGGCAACTGTTCGGATTGCGCGAAATAGGCCTCGGCACAGGCCGCGAGAGAGTCACCCGCAATAGGCGTGATCCCTTGATAAGGCTTCATTCCCTGACCCTGATCAATCATTATCGCGAAATACCCCTCACCGATCTGATCAAAAGGTGTGCCATCGGTTAACCGCGTTTCGTCGTAGCTGGCGTATGCGCGGATGCGGGCAGCGCCACCGGCTTCCTCCGGACCATAGTAGTCGGTCGAGATCATCCGGACCGGCCCTTTGGACTGAACCTGAAGTTGCAGCTTCCAGCGCAGTTTGACCGTTTGACCAATCAAAGCTGTCAGCAACGCCATCTCAGCAACCAATGCCTCGACCTGCGCGGGGTAATCATGCTGCTTGAGAATACCGTCCAGCGCACCATCCAGACGGGCGACCCGCCCGCGGATATCGCTTGCATCAAGCTGGAAGGGCAGAACAGTGTCGTCCCACGCGATCTTATGTCCAAGTGTCATTGGGGTTTCCTTATGGCCAGGCGATTGGCATACCGCGTCCATATAAGGGCCTCAACCCTGATGAAAAGAGGAGAAGCCAGAATGATACCGAGGGTCGGCCATGCGCCAGAAGCAAACCGTCGTTATACCGCGCGTCCCGGCACCTACGCCATATTACCCCTCAAGGATCGGTTTTTGTTGACGCTACAAGTCGCGGACAGGCTTGATGTTCAGCTGCCAGGCGGGGGAATTGATCCCGGCGAACACCCTTTGCAGGCCCTGCACCGCGAGGTGATGGAGGAAATCGGCTGGCGCATTTCGCGACCTCAAAAGATGGGTGTTTTTCGGCGGTTCACCTATATGCCGGATTATGACCTCTGGGCTGAAAAAATCTGCCATATCTATGTGGCGAAGCCCGTTTTGCAGATTGCCGATCCTATTGAAGAAGATCACGAAACACTGTTGCTACCGGCAGATCAGGCCATAGATGCGCTGGGCAATGATGGTGACAGGTTGTTTTTGTCACGTTACGTCTCGCTGGGATCGGGCTGAAACTCAAACATGATACCTGACACGTCATCCGGAAAGTCCGAGGTTCCAGCAAACTCGCCTAGTTTCCACATCAGTGTTTCAAACAAGGCTGGGCCAGTCACATGATGCATCTCGCGCAGGTACGTTTCGAGCCCCTCTTCGCCCAGCATCTGACCTGTCGTGTTCGGACACTCCGTCACGCCATCTGAAAAGATTACCAGACGGTCTCCCGGTTCCAGCGTCATTTCGAATTCTTCAAAGGTCACGTCCGGCATCAGACCAACCGGAAACCCTCCGGTGCCTTTTTGTACGATGTCGCCGGATTTCCGCTGTATAATAGGATGCGGATGCCCGGCTTGTCCAAGCCTCACCTCGCCTGTTTTGAGGTTGATGTCGGCCAGCATCAGCGTGAAATAATGCTCCGTCTCCATTTCATCGAGAACCATTTCGTTCAGGGTTTCGATGGCCTCAAACAAGGGACGTGATCGGTAGGAGCCGTCTTCGGTCTTCTCCAGCGCGATGTTTTGATCCGGCGCACTCCCGGATAGATACCCCGCCAAGCGCGCCGTCATCAGCGCCGAGCTGATGCCATGCCCGGAAACGTCGAGCGAATACAGACCCAGATGCCCGTCACCAGCGGAATAGTGCCCCACAAGATCGCCGCCGACGTGACCGCTGGACCTGAGAAAGAGGGACAAATGGCTATCGCCGATTTTCTTGAACCGCTCGGGTATCAGCGATTCCTGGAGTTTGTTTGCTTCAATCAAATCATTGTCAAGCGAATCATACAGGCGTTGCAGCTCTTTCAGCGTGTCACCAATGACGCGGTTCTTTTGCGTCAGTTCCAGTTGCATCTTGAGAATACGCTCGCCCGCCGTGATCCGTGCGCGCAACTCGTTACCGTTCACGGGCTTGGTCAGGAAATCATCTGCGCCCGCGTCCAATCCTTCAGCGACGTCGTTCTTTTCGCTCTTGGAGGTCAGCAGGATGAAATAACCGTAGCTATCCGACGTCAACGCCCTGAATTCTTTGCAAAACTGAATGCCATCCATCGTCGGCATCACCCAATCACTGATGACCAATTCGGGGCGCTTCGCGATACAGATATCCAACGCCTCTTCGCCAGAGGCCGCTTCGATCACGTCATAGCCCCAGCGCACCAACGAACTGGACAGGATTTTCCGCTGAAGCCGACTGTCATCCACGACCAGAATAAGCCGTTTTTCCACGACCTCCGTCTGGGGTGGTTGTGAGGGTTCAGGGGAAAGCGAAGCGGACATTTGCATACCATTTCTTGGAATCCCGTCCAGAAATATCTGCGGACCCTTAAGGTGAAGTGAACGGTAAAATTGAACGCAAAACAGACAGGTTCTAAACACAGATTTAGGAATTCAACGTCATACCCGCGAAATCATGCATAGGATAACGAGATGATCGATTGGGACCGTGTTGCCGCATTGCGAGAAGAAGTCGGCGAGGAAGACTTCGATGAAGTTGTCGAGCTTTTCTTGCAAGAGGTCGACGAGGAGATTGAGACCCTCGCGGCGCAGTCGCCTCAGGATGGGTTGTCGGAAAAGCTACACTTTCTGAAGGGCAGCGCACTCAGCCTGGGGTTTCGCGAATTCTCTGGTTTGTGCCAAAATGGCGAAGCGGCCTTGGCCAAGGATCCCACCGCACATGTTGATGTGGCGGAGCTGCATAGTAGCTATCAATCCTCCCGAAGCTCTTTTCTAAGCGACCTACCCAAAAAATTTGCGTGCTAAACGAGTTTGTAAAACCTCTGTGGCAGCGCATCGCCAAACTGTTTGATGGACCGCGCGCGGAGGTTTTGCATCCCCGAAACCCAACGGTCATGGTCTTCAGCACGCGCCAGCGCATATTTTTGTACCTCAGGATGTGGCAACACGAGGAACTGGCGCGCAGCCATGGCATGAAGCACGCAGCTTGCAACGTCGTCCGCCGTCAGCAAAGACTGCCCCTCCGCCGCCTCTGCATTCATTAAACCAATCATAGGCGTCGCGACGTACTGCGGGCAGACCAGCGATACGTCAATTTTATCATGCGCATGTGCGATGGCGATCGATTCCGCAAAGCTAACCGCAGCATGTTTGCTTGCCGAGTATGCCGCATCGCCGATCTGATTCAAAAGCCCCGCCGCAGAGGCAATATTGACCAGATACCCACCACCGCGCGCCGCCATCAAAGGGATGAGAAAACGCGCAGCGTAGACATGCGCCATGAGGTTAACGGACAAACAACGCGCCCAATCAGCATCATCACCCATTGACGACCCGGCACTCATGACACCGGCGTTGGACACAAAGACATCAATCGGCCCGACCTCACGTTCGACCCTTTGGATTGCATCTTGCAAATCCTGCTGGACGCTGACGTCACATTTGACAAACGCCGCGATGTTCACCCCGGAGGCAGGCGCACCGGCGATATCAAACACACAGACCTGTGCGCCCAGCGCCTCAAACAATCGAACCAACGCAGCGCCGATGCCGCTGAGGCCACCGGTTACAACCACTGTTTTGCCGGTATAGTCCATGAAAGCCCTCAAATTACAAACTGAGCAAGGGTCTCGTCATTTGTGATATCCGTATAGGTGAATCCCGCGTCCTCAATCCGCTGGAACATATCAATGAAGTTGTGCGGATCATCCGTTTCGATCCCAATGAGCACGGAACCAAAATTGCGGGCTGACTTTTTCATATACTCAAACCGGGTGATATTGTCCTGCGCCCCCAGCGTTTGAAGAAAATCTTTCAATGCCCCGGGTCGTTGCGGCAAGCGTAGGATAAAGTACTTTTTCAACCCGGCGTAGCGTTGCGCGCGCTCTTTCACCTCGGGCAACCGTTCGAAATCAAAATTCCCCCCGGAGGCGATACAAACAACTGTTTTTCCTTTGATGGCATCGGAAATTTCCGCGAGCGCCTCGACCGCGAGCGCACCCGCAGGTTCCAAAACGATGCCTTCGATGTTCAGCATTTCGACGATGGTGCCGCAAATGCGATCTTCAGACAGGTCGATAATATCGTCCGGCGCAACATCATGCAGCCTTGCAAATGTACGCGCGCCGATCTTGGCAACCGCGGCGCCGTCGACAAAGCTGTTGATGGGCGACACATCCACGGGTGCGCCCTCGCTCACCGCGGCGGCAAGGCTCTTGGCGCCTGACGGCTCTACAAATGTGTATTGCGTATCCTGCTGGAAATAGCTGCGTGTTCCGGCGGACAAACCGCCACCGCCCACCGGCAGAACGATGCGATCGGGGGCACGGCCCAGTTGATCCAGGATTTCCGTCGCGACCGATGCCTGCCCTTCGATCACGTCCTCATCGTCAAAAGGGGACAGAAAATGCGCATTCTCCTGTGCGCAAAACGTCTGCGCCTGCGCCAGTGTCTGGTCAAAATAGTCACCCACCAGCCGAACTTCGACGAAGGCGCCGCCGAAAACTTTCGTTTTCATCACCTTTTGATCAGGCGTTGTCACCGGCATGAAAACCACGCCGTGCACACCGAAGTGTTTGCACATAAAGGCAACGCCCTGCGCATGATTGCCCGCGCTGGCACAGACAAAAACATCATGCGCAGGGATCACTTTGCGCATGGCGTTGAAAGCGCCGCGCAGCTTGTACGATCTGACGGGGCTTAAATCCTCGCGCTTGAGCCAGATGTCAGCATCGTATTTTGCGCTCAGCAGATCATTGCGCATCAACGGCGTCGCAGGAAAGACATCGCGCATGGCAAGGGTTGCAGCATCGGCACTTTGGCGGAACGGAGTGGTCATCTTGAGCCTTTTGATAGGTAATCCATTGTCGATACGCCGCACCCCTGCTCAGGTCAACGCAGGCTTCATTCTTGCCGACGACTTCAAAACCCGTTAGGCCGCTTGGCAAATCGAAAAGGAAGATTTCCATGTCCGCGCCAAAAAAAGTTGTGCTCGCCTATTCAGGTGGCCTTGATACCTCCATCATTCTCAAGTGGCTGCAAACGGAATACGGTTGCGAAGTCGTGACCTTCACTGCCGATCTGGGACAGGGTGAAGAGCTTGAACCCGCCCGCGCCAAAGCCGAGATGATGGGCGCATCCGACATCTACATCGAAGACGTGCGCGAAGAATTCGTGCGCGATTTCGTCTTTCCAATGTTCCGCGCCAATGCGGTTTACGAGGGGCTGTACCTGCTGGGCACGTCGATCGCGCGCCCCTTGATTTCCAAGCGTCTTGTCGAAATCGCGGAAGAGACCGGCGCGGATGCCATCGCCCATGGCGCAACCGGCAAGGGCAACGATCAGGTGCGGTTCGAACTGGCCGCCTATGCGCTGAACCCGGACATCAAGGTCATCGCCCCCTGGCGTGAATGGGATCTGTCCAGCCGCACCAAACTGATTGATTTTGCAGAGAAAAATCAAATTCCGATTGCCAGGGACAAACGCGGCGAAGCACCGTTTTCCGTCGATGCCAACCTGCTGCACACCTCCTCCGAAGGCAAGGTTCTCGAAGACCCCGCCGTGGATGCGCCCGACTATGTCTATCAGCGGACCGTCAACCCCGAGGATGCGCCAGACACGCCCGAGTATATCGAGATCGGTTTCGAAAAAGGCGACGCGGTCAGCATCAATGGTGAGGCGATGTCCCCCGCCACGATCCTGACCAAGCTGAATGAGATCGGCGGCAAACACGGCTGCGGGCGTCTTGACCTTGTTGAGGGGCGTTTTGTCGGGATGAAATCGCGCGGTATCTATGAAACACCCGGCGGCACGCTTTTGCTCGAAGCGCATCGTGGAATCGAATCGATCACGCTGGATCGCGGGGCCATGCATCTCAAGGATGAGTTGATGCCACGCTATGCTGAGCTCATCTACAATGGTTTTTGGTTCAGCCCCGAGCGCACGATGCTGCAAGCCGCAATTGACGCCAGCCAGACCCATGTCACCGGCACCGTGCGTCTCAAGTTGTACAAGGGTCTTGCCCGGACCGTCGGACGTTGGTCTGATCATTCGCTCTATTCAGAGGCGCACGTGACCTTTGAAGATGACGCAGGGGCCTATGACCAGACCGATGCCGCAGGCTTTATCCAGTTGAACGCCCTGCGCCTCAAACTGCTGGCAGCGCGGGACCGTCGCCTGAAAAAGTGACACTAATAGACGGTTTTTAACGCTGCAAGCTGCTCGTAATAGGGTAAGGCAGCGTCGCAAAGATCCTGAAGGTGGGGCGCCAACACCGGCATCTCCCCTTCGGGACCGGCAAACCCCGTGCTGCGGTGCACCGCGCCATACCAATGCGCAGCCCAGACACCATCATCGCGCCGCGCACCCGCAGGCCAATTCAGCATCGCAGGATCAAACGGCAGATTGATGGCCGCGCACAGCGCTGTCAGACTGCGTTCTGGGTCTGCGCGAATGTCAAAACTGTCGATCACCACGCCGCCCACCTGCTGAAACAGCGCCAACTGCTGCGGATAGCCGATCATCTCCAGCGTCAGTTCGTCCCATTTCGCGGCATAGCTCGCGATCACCCGTGCGGGATGACGGATCAGATGCACATTCACGCATTCCCGCGCCCAATCCATCGGGAAACCATCCAACATATGATGTGGCATGTGCTTCATATAGACATGCGGCGTGGTCTGCGGGGCCAGACACAGGGCTGCAACCGCCTCCGGATCGTTTTCATGAGCGCGCAGAATTTCGTCCCGCATCGGGTGTTCAGTACCCGTCGCAGCCAGAAAGGGCGCGTAAAACGGCTCGTCCATGATCGAGAAATCAGACCGCGCGCCAAAGCTGTACATCATCGCTGTTGAGAGGTTTCTGGGTCCCGACCACATGGCAATACGCATTACGACACCAACCTTGCGTCGTGTTTTATTTCAAAACCCATGATGTGATCCTCTGGAAGTGTTGCAAAGCACCGTAAAAATGCCGGTACAGGCTATCAAGATGTAAACTGTTTTCACCTGCGCGTGAAAGAGCATGAATATACATTGCGCGATGATCGCAATCTCGTCACCCTTGCTGCAAGGAGACACAAAATGCTGAACATTTCATCCCTTAAAACCTATGCTTTGGCCGGTATGATTGCCCTTGGGCTGTGCGTTCAAGGCACGCAGAGCCACGCAGCCGAGCTTGAGACGATCACCGTCGCAGGCGGGTGTTTCTGGTGTGTCGAATCCGATTTCGAACGCGTGACCGGCGTGAAAGAAGCCGTATCCGGGTTCATGGGGGGGTCAGTTTCAAATCCCACCTACAAGAAAGTCACCAGCGGCGGCACCGGCCATTACGAGGCTGTGCAGATCACCTTCGACCCTGACGTGGTCAGCCGCGACACGCTTTATGCAATGTTCTTCAGATCAGTTGACCCCACGGATGCAGGCGGGCAGTTTTGCGACCGGGGTGAAAGCTACCGCACCGCAATTTTCGCAGAAACACCGGCGCAAGCCGCCGCTGCGTTAACCGCCAAGGCGAATGCAACCGCCGCGTTGGGTGTTCCCGTCGTGACGCCTGTGCTGGACGCCTCGACCTTCTATCCCGCAGAGGCCTATCATCAGGATTACTACAAAGGCGCGCGATTGGTGATCACCCGCTTTGGCCCCAAACGACAGGCGTCTGCCTATAAAGCCTATCGCGAAGCCTGCGGGCGCGACGACCGCGTCAAGGAACTCTGGGGTGCGTCTGCCCCCTTCGTGGGCGGCTAACCCAGCCGCATATCCTGAATTTCTTTCAGATCGGGAATGACATCCGCCGTTCCAACCCGCGTCACCATCAATGCCGCCGCTCGCGCGGCAAGATCAATCGCCTGCGCCATCGGCATACCACGATCCAGCCCCGCAATCAGATAGCCAGTGAAGGTATCGCCCGCGCCGGTCGTATCAACGGGGGTGACATCCAGCGCCGGGAACAGGCAAGGTTCAGCCCCGCGCGACAGCCACTTGCAGCCCTGCGATCCCATGGTCACGATGACATCAGAAACCGGCAAATCGCCTATGTCAGAGCCTGTTTGTGCGCTCAGTTGCGCCGCTTCAACTGCGTTGAGTACGAGCAGATCGAGATGCGCCATCACGGCACTCACGGCTGTCGCATCAAACGGGGCCGCGGCGTAGATTACCCGCAGGCCCAGTTTTCGCGCTGTCTCTGCGCCATAAGCCTGACCGCTGGTTTCATTTTGGGTGACAAAGCTGTCGCCGGGCGAGGCCTCGGCCAAAGCCGCACCGATCATCGCATCCGTAATCACGCGGTTTGCGCCGGCGAAGACCACGATGTCATTCTCGCCCGCTTCATCGACGCAAATGTTTGCGTGACCTGTGGGTTCATCCACCCGTGCGATGTGGCGCGTATCAACACCATATTCCAACAGCCGCTCCGACGCCCATGCACCGTCGGGACCAACCGCGCCGATATGGAACACGCGCGCCGCCGCGCGGGCGGCCGCCACGGACATATTCGCGCCCTTCCCGCCCAGGCCTTGGGAAAAACCGGTCGCGGTCAGCGTTTCACCCGGGCCAACCAGATGCGGTACGCGATACACGTTGTCGGCGTTAATCGACCCGAGGTTATAGATCGCCATCAGCCGACCTTGCAGGCCGCCAACACGGCCATGTTCAGGATGTCATTTGCCGTCGCCCCGGTTGAACAAATCTGAATAGACCGATCCACACCCGCAAGGATCGGCCCAATCACCGTCGCCCCCGCCATTTCCTGCATCAATTTCACCGAGATGCTGGCAGAATGGCGCGCGGGCACGACAAGGATATTCGCAGGGCCCGTCAGTCTGGAAAACGGATAGCTCGCCTGCACCGTTGCGTTCATTGCAACATCGACGGTCATCTCGCCTTCGTATTCAAAGGTCACACCGCGCGCGTCCAGAACTTTGGCCGCATCCGCCATTTTGGTTGCCCGTTCCGAAACCGGATAGCCAAAGGTCGAAAAGCTGACGAAGGCGACACGCGGCTCCAGCCCCATGTTCCGGGCAACGGTCGCTGCGCGTTCGGCGATATTGGCCAGATCGACCTCATCGGGCCATTCCTGAACCAGCGTGTCCGCGATGAAAACGATCCGCCCCTTGTGCAGGATTGCCGTGATCCCCGCAGCACCACTTTTGACGTCCGCGTCAAAGACGTGGTTGATCCGGTCCATGATATGCGCCGATTTTCGGGTCGCCCCGGTGACAAGCCCGTCCCCATGTCCATGCGCGAGCATCAGTGCGGAAAACACGTGCCGGTCCCGCGCCGCAAGCCGGTGAATGTCCTGCGCGTCAAAGCCGCCCCGGTTCAGCCTGCTATAGAGAAAATCCTTGTAGGTATCGAGGTGCGTCGTGTTGGCGGCATTCACGATTTCAATCTCGCGCACCGCGTCGGGCATGCCGGCCTGCTCCAGCTTTTCTTTCACATCTTCCTTGCGGCCAACGACCAGCGCTTTACCCAAACCAGAGCGTTGATACATCACCGCCGCGCGCAACACGCGCGCATCATCCCCTTCGGCAAAGATCATCCGGGCCTGATTTGCCCGCGCGCGCGCATTTATGCCGCGCAAGATGCTCGCCGTCGGGTCCATCCGTGTCTTGAGCGATAGCTCATAGGCTTCCATGTCGATGATCGGGCGGCGCGCGGCCCCTGTGTTCATACCCGCCTTGGCCACGGCGGGCGGCACACGGTGGATCAGACGCGGGTCAAACGGCGTCGGAATGATGTAATCCCGCCCAAAGGACAGGTTTTTGCCATAGGCCAGTGCGACCTCATCCGGCACATCCTCGCGCGCCAGCGCTGCAAGGGCGTGGGCGCAGGCAATCTTCATCTCGTCATTGATCGCGCGGGCATGAATGTCGAGCGCGCCGCGAAAGAGGTACGGAAACCCGAGAACATTGTTGACCTGATTGGGATAGTCACTGCGGCCCGTGGCAACGATGGCATCCGCGCGCACGGCATGCGCCTCTTCGGGGGTAATTTCGGGATCAGGATTGGCCATGGCAAAGATCACAGGATCTTCGGCCATGCTGGCAATCATGTCCTCTGTCACCGCCCCTTTGACGGACACACCAAGAAAGACATCCGCCCCCTTCATCGCTTCTTCCAGCGTGCGTGCCTCGGTGGCGACCGCATGGCCTGACTTCCACTGGTTCATGCCCTCGGCACGGCCCTGATAGATCACCCCCTTGGTGTCACACATGATGCAGTTCTGATGCCGCGCGCCCATCGCCTTGAGCAATTCGAGACAGGCAATCCCCGCCGCCCCGGCCCCGTTCAGGACAATGCGCACGTCTTCGATCTTCTTGCCCGACAGGTGCAGCGCATTGATCAAACCTGCGGCACAGATCACTGCGGTGCCGTGTTGGTCGTCGTGAAAGACGGGGATGTCCATCTCTTCCTTCAGGCGCTGTTCAATGATGAAACACTCAGGCGCCTTGATGTCTTCAAGGTTGATGCCGCCAAAGGTCGGCCCCATCAGTTTGACCGCATTGATGAAGGCATCGGTGTCTTCGGTATCCAACTCGATGTCGATGCTGTTCACATCGGCAAAACGTTTGAACAAAACCGCCTTGCCTTCCATCACGGGTTTGGACGCGAGCGCGCCCAGATTGCCCAGCCCCAACACCGCCGTCCCGTTCGAGATCACCGCCACAAGGTTACCCTTGTTTGTATAATCATACGCCGTCTCGGGGTTGGCCGCGATTGCCTCACAGGGCACCGCAACGCCGGGCGAATAGGCAAGGCTCAGATCCCGCTGCGTCGTCATCGGTACGGTGGCCGTTACCTCGAATTTTCCGGGGGTCGGCTCCAGATGGAAGGCGAGCGCCTCTTCTGCGGTAACGCGGGTCTTTGTCATCGAATTTCGCCTTTATTGGTGATCTGAGCCATCAATCCTTATCTTAGGCAGCTCAGCGCCTCAAGCAGGCTGCGTTTGTGCTTTTCCCCCCTGCCGACGATTTGTAAGGTCACGCGAACCGCGGGGGATTATTCAATGACCGTCACGCCCATGATGGCGCAATATCTCGACCTGAAGGCAGACTACGCCGATGCGCTGCTGTTTTACCGCATGGGTGATTTCTACGAGATGTTCTTTGAGGATGCCGTCGCCGCTGCCGAAGCGCTGGATATTGCGCTGACCAAACGTGGCAAACATGACGGTGCTGACATCCCGATGTGCGGCGTGCCTGTCCATGCCGCCGAAGGATATCTGCTGACACTCATCCGCAAGGGGTTTCGGGTTGCTGTCTGTGAGCAGATGGAAAGCCCGGCAGAGGCGAAAAAACGCGGTTCCAAATCTGTGGTGAAACGCGATGTTGTGCGGCTGGTGACGCCGGGAACCCTGACCGAAGAAACCCTGCTGGAGGCGCGGCGCAACAACTATCTGACCAGTTTTGCCCAAGTTAGAGACGCACAGGCCCTCGCATGGGCTGATATTTCGACCGGTGCTTTTCATGTCATGCCCCTCTCCACGCTGAAACTTGGCCCGGAGCTTGCGCGCCTCGCGCCGTCGGAATTGATCTGTTCGGAAAGCGCAGAGAATGACCTGCGCGAGATTGCCGACGACTTTGGCATTGCACTGACGGGCCTTGCCCGCGCGTCTTTTGACAGCACCTCGGGGGAGCAGCGGATCTGCGATCTCTTTGGAGTGGAAACGCTGGATTCCTACGGCGCATTCACGCGCGCTGAGGTCGCGGCGATGGGCGGGATTATCCAATACCTCGACATCACGCAAAAGGGTAAACTGCCGCTGCTGCGACCCCCACAAAGGGAAACCGAAAACCGAACCGTTCAGATTGACGCCGCCACCCGTCGCAACCTCGAACTGACGCAGGCGCTGTCGGGGGGGCGGGCCGGGTCCTTATTGGCCGTGATTGACCGGACGATCACCGCCGGCGGTGGCCGTCTGATGTCGGCACGCATTGCCAGCCCGTCGCGCGACCTTGAAACAATCACTAACCGGCATGATGCTGTTTCTTTTGCGCAAGATCGGCACGATCTGTGCAGCACCCTGCGCGATCACCTGCGCAAGGTGCCCGACCTTGATCGCGCACTGTCACGCCTGTCACTGGATCGTGGTGGACCTCGCGACATGGCAGCGATACGCAACGGGTTGACGCAGGCCGCGGTCCTCTTTGCCACCCTGTCATCGGATGATCTGCCCATACTTTTGGCCGGTTCGGTCAATGATCTGTCCGGCCACGAGCGGCTGATTGATCGGCTCGACACCACGCTGGTCGCGGAGCCACCGTTACTGGCCCGCGATGGCGGCTTTATCGCTGCGGGGTTCGACGCAGAACTGGATGAGGCACGCAGCCTGCGGGACGAAGGGCGCGGCGTGATCGCCAAGATGCAGCAGGAATTTGCCGCGCTGACCGGCATCACATCGCTGAAAATCAAACACAACAATGTCTTGGGCTACTTTATCGAAACGACGGCCACACATGCCGAAAAGATGTTGTCCCCGCCCATGTCGGAAACCTTCATCCACCGGCAGACAACCGCCAATCAGGTGCGATTCACCACGGTTGAATTGTCTGAGCTTGAAACAAAGATCCTGAACGCGGGCGGGCGCGCGCTGGAAATCGAAAAGCGTCTCTATGAAACGCTAAAATCGGATATTCTGGCCTGTTCCGCCCGGATCGCGCAGACCGCATCCGCACTGGCAGAGCTTGATTTGACTGCGGCTCTCGCGACCCTTGCCACGACAGACGGATGGGTGCGCCCCAAGGTCGATAACAGCCGGGCCTTTGCCATTGAAAACGGGCGTCACCCTGTTGTGGAACACGCGCTGCGCCAGCAATCCGGTGATCCCTTCATCGCTAATGACTGCGACCTTTCTGCCGAAGGGGACACTGCGCAAATATACCTGCTGACCGGTCCGAATATGGCGGGTAAGTCGACGTATCTGCGGCAAAATGCGATCATCGCGCTACTGGCGCAAATGGGCAGTTTTGTTCCGGCTTCATCCGCGCATATCGGTCTGGTCAGCCAACTGTTCAGCCGTGTGGGTGCTTCGGATGATCTGGCACGTGGGCGGTCGACATTTATGGTCGAAATGGTTGAGACCGCTGCCATTCTAAATCAGGCGGACGACCGCGCGCTGGTGATCCTCGATGAAATCGGGCGCGGGACGGCGACATATGACGGCCTGTCCATCGCCTGGGCCACGCTTGAGCACCTGCATGATGTGAATAAAAGCCGCGCGCTGTTCGCCACGCATTACCATGAAATGACCGCGCTGGCGGGCAAGCTGACCGGCGTTGAAAATGCAACGGTGACCGTAAAAGAGTGGGAGGGGGATGTCATTTTCCTGCATGAGGTCAAAATGGGCGCAGCGGATCGATCTTACGGTGTGCAGGTGGCGCAGCTTGCAGGTCTGCCGCCTGCGGTCATCACACGCGCACGCGCCGTGCTTGAGATCCTTGAAAAAGGCGAGCGCGAGGGTGGCGCGACACATAAGACGCTGATCGACGATCTTCCGCTGTTTTCCGTAGCCCCCGCCCCTGCACCAACTCCGGCGAAAGCTTCGGCGGTTGATGCGCAACTGGCTGAGATTCACCCGGATGAACTAACACCCAAACAAGCGCTTGAACTGCTGTACCAATTGAAAGAGGCGGCCAAATCCTGACCGCCCCCTGAAACTCGTCGCCGATGTTTAGCCCGCAGGTGTGGAAGAAACCCCAACCTGCGCTGGACGTAGCAGTCGGTCGTGCAGCATGAAGCCTTCGGCCGCGACCTGAATGATATCACCGGCTCTGGTGCCGGGCACAGGGGCTTCAAACATCGCCTGATGGTGCTGCGGATCAAACCGGTCCCCAACCTCTGGCGCGATCACTTCGATACCGTGCTTTTTGAACACGCTGAGCAATTCGCGCATGGTCAGCTCAATGCCCTCCAGCAGGGCGGCGTTTTGTTCCCGCTGCTCATCGGTGACGGCCTCAAGCGCGCGTTTCATGTTGTCATACACAGGCAGCATGTCGCGGGACAGCTTGGATCCGCCATAGTTTTCAGCTTCGCGACGGTCTCTGTCCGAGCGCTTGCGTGCGTTTTCGGCATCCGCCAAGGCCCGCATGAAGCGATCCTTTAGCTGATCACGCTCAGCACGCAGCTGTTCGACCTCAAGCGCCTCTTCATCAATCTCTTCCATCTCTTCCGCATAGGCGTCCGCCTCGGCATCTTCGATGTCATCCAGGAAATCTTCGTTCTTCGGCTCTGCCATCTTAACCCTCTAGCTCCGATCAGCGATCAATTTACCAACCAGTTGCGCCGTGTAGTTCACAATTGGAACAATACGGCCGTAATTCAATCTCGTCGGACCAATGACACCGACGGCACCAATGATCTTTCGATCAGCGTTCATATATGGGGAAACCACCAGAGAGGAACCCGAAAGTGAAAAAAGTTTGTTTTCAGAGCCAATAAAAATGCGCACACCGTCGCCTTCTTCGGTTCGCTCAAGAAATTCGGCGATATCACGCTTGCGTTCAAGGTCATCAAACAACAGGCGAATGCGCTCGAAATCCTCTCCTTCGCCATCCTCGGTCAGCAAATTGGACCGACCCCGCACGATCAAACGCTCATTCTGATCGCCCTCGCCTTCCCAAACGGCCATACCGCTTTCCACAAGAGCCTGCGCCAGCGAATCAATTTCCTGTCGCCGGTTCCGAATTTCCTTTTTTATCGCGCCATGCACTTCGCTGAGCGTCTTGCCCTCAATCAGCGCGTTCAGGAAATTGGCCGCCTCGCGCATGGAGCTGGGTGTCTGACCTGCAGGCGGCGAAAAGAGGCGATTCTCAACGTGACCATCGGCAAAGACCAACACCACCAACGCGCGTTCAGGCGACAGCGATACAAATTCGATGTGCTTGATCGGCGCTTCGTGTTTGGGGGTCATCACCAGCGACGCGCCTTGCGTCACACCCGACAGCGCGGAGCCGACACGATCCAGAAGACCACTCACGTCTTCGGCGTTTGACGACATGGTCGCGTCGATTTTCTCGCGGTCCGTCTCATCCGGGTCACCGATTTCCAACAGGCCATCAACAAACATGCGCAATCCCATCTGCGTCGGAATTCGCCCCGCGCTGATATGCGGGCTATCCAGCAGACCGAGGTATTCGAGATCCTGCATCGTATTGCGTATGGTTGCGGCACTTACCTTTTCGCTGAAATCACGCGTCAGGGTGCGCGACCCCACCGGGGCGCCATCTGCCAGATAGCCCTCAACCACGCGCCGGAAAACCTCGCGCGAGCGTTCGTTCATCTCTCCCAGAATATTCGGCACATCATTCATAGCTGATCCCTATACCAAATTTGATAAAAGCATAAACCACAGAGTTTTCAATCGGGGTTGCATCGGGACCGTTCGGCCCTGTATCGACATGACGCACATGTAAAGGAATTCCAATGCGTCCCTCTGGTCGAGAACTGAACGAAATGCGCGCCGTTTCTATTGAAACTGGTTTCACCAAGCACGCCGAAGGGTCGGCGCTGATCAAAATCGGGGATACCCATGTTTTGTGTACAGCTACGATTGAAGACCGCGTGCCACCTTTCATCAAGGGATCCGGTTTAGGTTGGGTCACGGCAGAGTACGGCATGCTGCCCCGGGCGACGAACACGCGGATGCGGCGCGAATCCACGGCGGGCAAGCAAGGCGGGCGTACCGTTGAAATTCAGCGTCTGATCGGGCGCAGCCTGCGCGCCGGTGTTGATCGTGTTGCCTTGGGCGAACGTCAGATCACGGTGGATTGCGATGTTTTACAGGCGGATGGCGGCACGCGCTGCGCCTCTATCACAGGTGGCTGGGTCGCACTGCGTCTGGCGGTCAACAAACTGATGAAAGCGGGCGATGTGATCAGTGATCCGCTGGTTGATCCGGTTGCTGCGATCAGCTGTGGCATTTATGCAGGTCAGCCCGTCATGGACCTGGATTACCCCGAAGATTCAGAAGCTGGCGTGGACGGTAACTTTATCATGACCGGCACAAAACGGCTGATCGAAGTGCAGATGAGCGCCGAAGGGTCCACCTTTTCACGCGATCAGATGAACCAGTTGATGGATTTGGCTGAAAAAGGCGTCGGGGAACTGGTGACCGCGCAACGCGCTGCGACTGCATGACGCGGAAATTCGACGGCACCCGCATTCTGATTGCAACGCATAACGCGGGCAAGCTCGAAGAGATGCAGCAACTCTTTGCGCCCTATGGTGTGGATGTCGTCGGTGCGGCAGAGATGGGTCTGGCCGAGCCGGAGGAAACCGAGACCACCTTTATCGGCAACGCGCGCATCAAGGCGCGTGCTGCTGTTGCGGCCACGGGGTTGCCGGCTTTGGCCGACGACTCAGGGATCGAGGTCGAAGCCCTGAATGACGCTCCGGGGGTCTATACTGCCGATTGGGCAGAAACCCCCAACGGTCGGGATTTTATCATGGCGATGACCAAAACGCATACCAAGCTGGAAGAAATCAACGCCCCCCACCCGCGCCGCGCCCGTTTCAGAGCCACGCTCGTGCTGGCATGGCCCGACGGGCATGACGAGGTGTTTGACGGGCGCGTCAACGGCACCCTCGTCTGGCCAATACGCGGGAAAACCGGTCACGGGTATGATCCGATGTTTCAGCCTGGCGGCCATGACATCACCTTTGCGGAAATGGACCCGGAACAGAAAAACCGCATCAGCCATCGTGCGGACGCTTTTCAAAAACTGATCGCAGGCTGTTTTGGCTGAAGATTGGGAAAACGGTGGGTTTGGCCTCTATATCCATTGGCCTTACTGTGAAGCCAAATGCCCCTATTGTGATTTTAACAGCCACGTTGTGCGTCAAATTGATCAGGCAGCATGGCGCGATGCCTATCTGGTTGAGCTTCGCCGTGCGGCGGCTGAAACGCGGGGTCGTGTCCTGCGGTCCGTGTTTTTCGGGGGTGGCACCCCCAGCCTGATGGACCCGGATACGGTTGCGGATGTGATCCGAGAAATTCGCGCGCTCTGGCCCGTTGCGAATGATCTGGAAATCACCTTGGAGGCAAACCCAAGCTCGGTCGAAGCTGGTCGCTTTGCCGCATTCCGTGAAGGCGGTATTACCCGGATTTCGATGGGCATTCAGGCACTGAACGATGATGACCTGCGCCGCCTCGGCCGCATCCATACGGTCAAAGAGGCGCAGACAGCGTTTGATATCGCGCGTTCAACATTTGAGCGTGTCAGCTTTGATTTGATCTATGCGCGGCAGGGTCAAAGTCTGCAGGCTTGGGAGCAGGAATTGAAACAGGCGCTGGATATGGCGG
Organism: Roseobacter sp. OBYS 0001; assembly: GCF_019654895.1. Lineage (NCBI taxonomy): Bacteria > Pseudomonadati > Pseudomonadota > Alphaproteobacteria > Rhodobacterales > Roseobacteraceae > Roseobacter > Roseobacter sp. OBYS 0001. Next base: position 220,783 of record NZ_BPES01000002.1, on the reverse strand, counting down.
TGGATCATCTGTCTCTTTATCAACTTACCATAGAACAAGGCACCGCATTCGGTGACCGCTACAACGCCGGAAAATTGCGTGATCTGCCTGATGAGGACCTCAGCGCCGATCTGTACACACTGACGCAAGATCTCTGTGGTGCGGCGGGCATGCCGGGCTACGAGGTGTCCAACCACGCGCGCGACGGGGCGCAATCGCGGCACAATCTGATTTACTGGCGCTATGGTGATTATCTTGGGATCGGTCCCGGTGCGCATGGGCGCCTGACGGTGAACCGCCAGCGATGGGCGACGGAATGTCATTCCAATCCAAACAGATGGCTCAATAGTGTCGCGGGCAAAGATGCTGAAAATCCACGCGCGGCCCTCACGTCACAAGATCAGGCCAGCGAGTTCCTGCTGATGGGGCTGCGTCTGAAAGAAGGTATCGACAAGAACCGCTATGAGGCGCTGTCGGGTAAACCGCTGGATGCGAATGCGATTTCAGACCTCGTAAATCTTGGCATGATTTCAGACTCTGAAAACAGATTAGTTGTTTTAGATCAAGGGTTTATAGTTTTAAACGCTGTCATTTCCCGCCTGTTGGAAGGTTAAGAACCGCCTAGAATCCGGCATAACTCGTCCAGATCATCCAATGATTTGTAATGCAGCGTCATCTGCCCGCTTTCAGCACCCGGTTTGTGAGAAAGCTCAACCTTCATGCCAAGATTCGCAGATAAGTCACCCTCAAGTGCCTTCGTGTCCGCATCCTTCTCCGGGGTCGGGCTTGCCGCGGCGCGTGGTGTTTCAGCAGGGCCTGAGCGCTCTTTCTTGACCAAGGCCTCCGCTGCACGCACCGAAAGACCGCCCTTGACGATCTGTTGCGCCAGTTTGAGAGGGTCCTGCGCCGGGATCAGCGCCCGCGCATGCCCCGCGCTGAGCGCGCCCTGGCGCACCATCTGCAGAACGGCCTCCGGCAGGCCCAACAACCTCAGAAGGTTTGCGATATGGCTGCGGCTCTTACCCAAAGCTTCGGCCATCTTTTCCTGCGTATGACCAAATCGATCCATAAGCTGGCGGTACCCCGCAGCCTCTTCAATGGGGTTGAGATCAGCGCGCTGAATGTTCTCGATAATCGCAACCTCGAGGACCTCAACATCCGTGAATTCGCGCACAACCACTGGCAGTTCGTGAAGCTGTGCACGTTGGGCCGCCCGCCAGCGACGTTCACCCGCGACAATCTCAAACTGATCCGCGCCGGTTTTTCGAACGATCAGCGGCTGGATCACGCCCTTTTCTTTGATGGAGGCTGTCAGATCATCAAGATCGCGGTCTTCAAATAGTTTCCGAGGTTGATCCGGATTCGGTGAAATCTGATCGATTGGTATCTTGTGATTTGAACCGGGCGCACCGGGACCTGCAGCGGTTTCCGCCTCCGCCACATCCGACATCAGAGCCGATAACCCTCGCCCCAATCCGCGCTTCCGATCTGTCCCGCCTGCCATATCCGCCCCCTAAGCCACTTTTACCCGATTTTTCTGTATCAGTTCTTTTGCCAGGGCGCGGTATGCCTGCGCGCCCTTGGACAGCGTATCATAGGTGAGCACGGGCATCGCAAATGATGGCGCTTCGCTTACACGTACATTTCGCGGTATGCGCGTGTTGAACACCATGTCGCCCAAGTTATCGCGGGCGTCTTGCTCAACCTGCAATGACAAATTGTTCCTCTTGTCGTACATCGTAAGAAGGATGCCCTCAATGCGCAGGTCTTTGTTCCCGGTCTGCCGGACCTCGCGGATCGTCAGCATAAGCTGCGATAACCCTTCAAGCGCAAAAAACTCGCTTTGCAGCGGCACCAGTACGGAGTGCGCGGCAATCATAGCGTTGACTGTCAGCAGATTGAGCGATGGCGGGCAATCGATAAGGACGTAATCAAGGTCAAAATCATCCATCTGAATCTGCCGCAACGCATCATGAAGCAGAAAGCTTCTCTTCTCACTGGACATCAATTCCAGATCAGCAGAACTCAAGTCAACAGTGGCGGGAACAATAAGCAAGTTCGGCGTAACTGTTTGAAGAACAACGGCTTTAATATCAACGTCACCCAGTAATATATCGTAGGTGGTGTATTTCCGATCTTCGACTTCAATGCCCAAACCAGTCGACGCATTGCCCTGCGGGTCAAGGTCAACCACCAGGACCCGCCGCCCCGCTTCGGCCAGCGCCGCAGCCAGATTTATCGTGGTCGTTGTCTTGCCCACGCCGCCTTTCTGGTTTGCCACCGCGATAATTTTTGGGCCAGCTGGACGCGACAAATCAGACACGCTGTATTTCCTTTATTTCAAGAATGGCCGCCGTCGGGCTTGTCTTGCTTTTATGGGCCTTGAGATCGAAAGACCACGTTTCTTGTGCGCTTGAAACCTCTTTTTCCCAGCTTTGACCCTTCATGAACAGCGCAGTACCCTGTGGGGAAAGATGGCGATGTGCAAAGGAGAGCAAGACCGACAAATCCGCAAGGGCGCGCGCAGAAACAACATCCGCGCGCAAGGGCGCGACAGTCTCAATGCGGTCAACGATGACGCGCGCATTTAACGATAGCTCACGGATGACAGTACGCAGAAACGCGGCCTTTCGTTGATCACTTTCAACAAGGATAGTCTTCCAATTGGGGTCCGCATCTTTAGCCATAATTGCAACAACAAGACCCGGCAACCCACCCCCACTGCCCAAATCAACCCAGGTTTTCACGTCCTCAGCATAATCAACAATTTGTGCTGAGTCCCAAATGTGCCTTTGCCACACATCATCAATACTAGATTTAGATACCAAATTTATCCGCGAATTCCACTTCAACAGCAATTCGTAGTAAGCGCGCAGAGCGTCCAATGTTTCACGTGAAACAGTCGAAGCGTCCATGCCCATGCTCATCAAGCAGACCGCTTTCTCGCATTTTGCCGTAATTTCGCCAAAATGAGCGTCAAAGCTGCGGGAGTCATCCCATCAATACGGCTCACCTGCGCCAAGGACGTTGGCCTTGTCTGGTTCAGTTTTGCCGTCAATTCATTCGACAGTCCGCCAAGCTGATCATAATCAAAATCGGTTGGAATTTTGTGCGCTTCATCTTTCTTCAGCAAATCAACGTCTTTTTGCTGCCGATCTATATAATTGGCATACAGCGCTTCACGCTCCATCTGACGCTGCACCTCAGGATCAATGCTGTGCAAAGATGGGTCGAGTAAAGCAATGTCTTTAAATGTGGTGTCCGGAAACGCCAGCAACTGCATTGCCGTTCGACGGGAGCCATCTTTGCTGATAGAAATTCCAACCTCCGCCGCCTGTTTCGGCGTGTATGATGGCCCCGACAAGATACGACGTGCACCGTCGAGCGCCGTCGATTTTTCCTCAAAGGCCCGTTTCCTTTCATCAGAAACGCAGCCTAGGTCCAAACCCAAGGGTGTTAGCCGTTGATCAGCGTTGTCCGCACGCAAAGACAAACGAAATTCAGCCCTGGAGGTAAACATTCGATACGGCTCCGTCACACCACGGGTCGTCAAATCATCTATCATCACACCGATATAGCTATCAGACCGTGAGAAAACGACCGGATCATGATCTCGCGCCTCCAATGATGCATTCAACCCCGCCACCAAACCCTGCGCAGCAGCCTCTTCATATCCTGTCGTTCCGTTAATCTGCCCAGCGAGATACAACCCCGGAACCGACTGGACGGACAGCGAAGAATCCAACGCGCGGGGATCAACGTAGTCGTATTCGATTGCGTACCCAGGTTGTAAAATCACCGCATTCTCAAGGCCTGAAATGGAATGCACATAAGCTGTCTGCACATCTTCCGGAAGTGACGTCGAAATACCGTTCGGATATACCGCATCAGTGCTAAGCCCCTCTGGTTCCAAAAATATCTGGTGAGAGTCCTTATCCGCAAAACGCAAAATCTTGTCTTCGATGGATGGACAATAGCGAGGACCGACACCGTCAATGTGACCGCCATACATCGCTGACAATGTTATGTTTTCTCGAATGATATCATGCGTTTTTTCATTGGTGTGCGTAATTCCGCAAGAGACTTGTCGCGCGGTGACCCCCTTTGACATAAAGGAGAAAAGAGTCGGCTCTTCATCGCCGGGCTGTTCTTCAAGAATATCCCATCGGATTGATTTACTGCTTAATCTTGGCGGTGTGCCGGTTTTTAAACGCCCCATCGGTAAAGCGAAACTATCAATCCTGTCCGCAAGTCGAACAGACGCTTTGTCGCCCATACGCCCACCAGACTTCGACACATCACCAATATGAATAACTCCACGTAGAAACGTTCCCGTCGTCAAAATCACGGTTCTCGACAGAATGTGACTGCCATCGTCCAAAACGACGCCAGCGACACGATCACCATCCATTACAAAATCGACGGCTTCTCCAACCATAATATCTATATTTTGTTGCTGTTCCGTCTCTTCCAACATTTTGTGGTGGTAGATTGCACGATCAGACTGGGCCCGAGGACCCTGTACTGCTGGACCCTTCCGCCGATTTAGCAGTCTGAATTGAATACCCGCCAAGTCAGCAACACGGCCCATGACACCGTCCAAGGCGTCAATCTCTCGTACCAAATGGCCCTTTCCAAGGCCGCCAATCGCTGGATTGCAGGACATCACCCCTATTCCGGATTTCGACATGGTAATAAGGCCAGTGACTGCACCCATACGCGCAGCTGCATGTGCAGCTTCTGTACCAGCGTGCCCACCACCAATCACCAAGACATCAAAATGTTTCACGTGAAACACTCCACTATTTTCCAAGGCAAAAACTTGAAAAGATTTCATCCAGCAGGTTTTCTGCGTCAATACGGCCGACAAGCGTTTCAAGTGATCGAATCGCTGATCGAAGCTCCTGCGCTGTTATATCATAAAACTCGGGGCCTCGAAGAAGAGCGTCGAACGAATTGTCGAGATCTTTTAAGGCCCGTTGCATCGCGAAACGATGCCGCTCGTGCGTTGCCAACCCAACACCAGAAACACGCTTTCCAAAAATAGTTCCAATTTTTTCAAGGAGTTCTGGAATCCCCTGGCCAGTCTTTCCTGAAATACCCAGATCTGTCTCTGGCAACAAATCTACCTTTGGTATCAATTGAATGTCGTCTTCCACCGGATCAATCAGCAGCTTCTCGCTTGGTTTCGACAAGAATACACGTAGGTCCGCGTCCCGCGCGCGTGCAACTGCACGCACTATACCGATCTTTTCGATTTCGTCCGTGCTTTGGCGCAAACCTGCTGTGTCCAAAAAGGTGACTGGCAACCCGCCCAAGTCCATCCGTACTTCGATCACATCTCGTGTGGTGCCAGCAATTTCTGATGTAATTGCCGCGTCTCGACCGGACAACTTGTTCAATAGCGTAGATTTCCCCGCATTTGGCGCTCCGACGAGGGCCACCTCAAACCCAGATCGGATGCGTTCAGCAACATGCGTTCCGGCGATTTCAGATTCAATGTCGTAAGAAACATCTTTCAGCAGCGATGTAACTTCAGGCGTCACATCAACGGGCACATCTTCGTCAGCAAAGTCTATAGTTGCCTCGATCAACGCTGCGGCACGGATCAGCTTCGTTCGCCATATTTCAACCTTGTCACCCAGAGACCCGGTTAACACGCGAACCGCCTGCTTGCGTTGCGCCTCAGTTTCCGCATCTATGAGATCCGCCAACCCTTCAACCTGTGAAAGGTCCAGCTTTCCATTTTCCAAAGCACGGCGGGTAAATTCGCCAGCTTCGGCCAGTCTTGCAGACCCTTGGTCGGACAATTCAGCTAGAATGGCCCGCACCACGGCAATGCTACCGTGTACGTGAAACTCTACCACATCTTCTCCGGTGAAACTATGTGGGCCCTTGAAGGCTAGAACAAGCGCTTGATCAATAACCGTCCCGTCCTGAGACCTGATAAACCTAACCGCAGACTTGCGCGGTTCCGGCAATGCGCCGCACAGATGCTCAGCGACCGTCCAAGCAGTATGTCCGGATATGCGAATGACCGACACGCCGGCGCGACCCTGAGCGGAGGCAAGTGCAAAAACAGTGTCCATGATTTAAACCATTGTAATTAAACAATAATTTACGTGTTCATTGAATCGAAGAAGTCGGAATTCGTTTTTGTTTGTTTCAGCTTCGAAATCAGGAACTCGATGGCGTCCGTTGTACCCATCGGGTTCAAAATGCGACGTAGAACAAAGGTTTTCTGCAGATCAATCTTATCAACCAGCAAGTCTTCTTTCCGCGTACCAGATTTCAAAATATCCATGGCCGGGAATACGCGTTTGTCTGCGATCTTGCGATCAAGCACGATTTCAGAGTTACCCGTCCCTTTGAACTCTTCAAAGATGACTTCATCCATGCGGCTGCCCGTATCAATCAGCGCGGTTGCGATGATCGTCAGCGAACCGCCCTCTTCAATGTTACGCGCCGCGCCAAAGAAACGCTTAGGGCGTTGCAAGGCGTTTGCGTCAACACCACCAGTCAAAACCTTACCCGAGGATGGCACAACTGTGTTAAACGCCCTACCAAGTCTTGTGATCGAATCCAAAAGTATCACAACATCTCGCTTATGCTCCACAAGGCGTTTTGCTTTTTCGATCACCATATCGGACACCGCAACGTGGCGTGTTGCAGGTTCATCAAAGGTGGAAGACACGACTTCGCCCTTCACGGACCGCTGCATATCGGTGACTTCTTCAGGCCGCTCATCAATGAGCAGCACAATCAGATAACACTCCGGGTGGTTCCGCTCGATTGAATTTGCGATGTTTTGCAACAAAACCGTCTTACCTGTACGAGGTGGTGCGACGATCAAGGACCGTTGCCCTTTCCCGATTGGTGCCACCAGATCAATGATCCGCGCAGAACGGTCTTTTGTTGCTGGATCCTCAGTTTCCATCGTCAGACGCTCATCCGGATACAACGGCGTCAGGTTTTCAAAAGCGACCTTATGGCGCGCCTGTTCGGGGTTCTCAAAGTTGATCTGCGTAACGCCAAGCAGCGCAAAATACCGCTCGTTATCATCGGGCGCTTTAATCAGCCCGTCGATCGTGTCCCCCGTTCTCAGGGAGTACTTTCGGATCATCTCGGGTGAGACGTAAATATCATCAGGGCCCGGCAGATAATTCGCCTCTGGTGAGCGCAGAAAGCCAAACCCATCCTGAAGAACTTCGAGCACGCCGTCACCAGAAACTTCCCACCCTTCATCCGCACGTTCGCGCAGAATCTGGAACATCATTTCGCCTTTGCGCATCGTCGAGGCGTTCTCGATCTCCAGATCTTCAGCCATCGACAACAAATCCTTCGGACTCTTACGCTTAAGGTCCGCCAGGTTCAGCGTTTCTATAACCATTTCGGTATCAGTGTCTTGAGATGTCATAAGGAACTCGCCTAAACCGGATGGAATACATCGGTTTTTTGTCTGTGCTAATGTGTGGGTCTGCGCCGGTCCCGGACGGGACGGTGCCGATCACATAAGCCGCCGGCACGACAGAGTCAATCAAATCAGAATTTGACGACAACCGAGATGACAATAACCACCATTAGAATTGTCGGTACTTCATTCATCATCCGGTACTGTCGTCCGGTCAGCTGATTTTCACCGGCAGCAAAAACCTTGCGCTTTTTAGCAAGCCACATGTGAAACACGGTCATGCCAACCACACCGAGAAGTTTCATCCAAGGCCAGGCAGACGACCAATCCACGATCCCGGGCGTTAAAACCAGACAAATTCCAAGAATCCATGTCGCAATCATTGCCGGGTTCATGATCACTTTGAGCAGTTTCAATTCCATCGTCTGGAATAACAGATGGGTTTCACCAGATTGTCCGACCTGCTCCGTGTGATAAACGTAAAGACGCGGTAGGTAAAACAGACCCGCCATCCACGCGATCACCGACATAATATGAAACGATTTGATCCAAGGGTAGCCAATGGTCAAAAGATCAGTCATCACGCGCTCCCCTGTCGATGCCTCCTTATAAATAAATAAGTAAAGATAGAAAGATGATGATGATGTAGCGAAGCCAACTTCTGTGGTTTATTGTTTTATCACCCGTCTTATACACAATGGATATGTTTCCGCGCAGCGTGTTACTGGATTCCCTGAAAGAAATAAAAGATAAATATATCAATGTATTAAAATACTGATATCCCGAGAAGCATAGGATAAAGCTGTGGATAGATCGGCAGAATGGTTTTATACCAGAATGACTCTTATCCTTGTTCCGTGATGGACTGTTTCGCTGGCGGGTGACGGGGAGACCACGTTATGAACTGCCTTGAACCGTGCTTGGGATTTCCGCAGAAGTATCCCTTAACAAATCCTTAACCTTGCCCCCAGGCTTATACACATGACCCAACCCCTGATCCTTGCGTCTAACTCGGAGATCCGCGCGAAAATGCTCAGCAATGCGGGCGTTCCACATATCATAATACCTGCACGAATAGATGAAGGAATGGTAAAGGAAGCCCTGCTGGCAGAGAATGCGCCACCCAGAGATATAGCAGATACCCTGGCTGAAATGAAGGCGCGCAAAGTCAGCGACAAGAACCCTGGATCAGTCGTTCTGGGCTGCGATCAAGTGCTGGATCATCGCGGGGAATTGCTGTCGAAACCAGCGGATCAACAGGACGCTCTTGCGCAGCTGCAGGGATTGAGAAACGACCGCCACACGCTTTTGTCTGCCGCTGTTGTTTATGAAGATGGTAAACCGGTCTGGCGGCATGTCGGTGTTGTAAGATTGCGGATGCACGACGCCTCGGATGCATACTTGCAGGACTATGTTGCGCGCAATTGGGACAGCATTCGTCATTCGGTCGGTGCTTATAAGCTGGAAGAAGAAGGTGTGAGATTGTTTTCACGCATAGATGGGGATTATTTCACGGTGCTTGGTTTGCCTCTGCTCGAATTACTGTCCTACCTCACCCTACGCGGAGATTTACCGAGATGAGCGAAAAGAATGTCCCACTGGCAGGCGTGATCGGCTCCCCCATCGCGCATTCCAAGTCGCCTCAACTGCATCGCCACTGGCTGGACACATATAAAATACACGGTTTCTACGTCCCTATGGAGGTTTCCGCCGCAGACCTCGAACAGGTGTTGCGCACGCTACCCAAGGTGGGTTTCGTTGGGCTGAACGTCACGCTCCCTCACAAAGAAGCAGTGTTGAAGCTCGCAGATGACGTCACAGACCGTGCGGGGCTGATTGGTGCTGCCAATACGCTGACATTTGGAGAAGATGGCAAAATTCACGCGGATAACACCGACGGGTACGGCTTTCTCGAAAACCTGAAATCAGGTGCGCCGGATTGGAATCCTTCGCAAGGTCCCGCTGTGGTTCTGGGGGCTGGTGGTGCGGCGCGCGCTGTGATCGTCGCATTGCTTGACGCTGGTGTGCCAGGGATCGTTCTGAGCAACCGTACCCGCGCCCGATCAGAGCAGCTTCAATCGGATTTTGGCACCCGTGTGCGTGTGGTCGATTGGGCGCAGGTATCGGATGCTGTCCGACAGGCGCACCTATTGGTGAACACGACATCGCTCGGTATGGTTGGCAAACCGGAATTGCAGCTCTCGTTGGATGGGTTGCAGGAACACACAATTGTAACTGATTTGGTATATAACCCCTTGAAAACAAAACTTCTTGAGGTGGCCGAGGAAAAAGGCTGCGTGGCGGTTGATGGCTTGGGCATGTTGTTGCATCAGGGCGTGCCGGGATTTGAACGATGGTTTGGACGACGCCCGACCGTGACAGAGGCAACGCGATCAGCGGTGTTGAAGTGACCTTTAAACTTGGGCTCACCGGTTCAATCGGCATGGGCAAATCGACCACCGCAGACCTCTTTGTGGAACTTGGCTGCGCGCTTTGGGACGCAGACAAGGCCGTTCATCGGCTCTACGAAAAAGGCGGCGCAGCGGTTGCCGAAATAGGCGCGGTTTTCCCAAGCGTCGTTCAAAACGATTGCGTGTCACGTGATGTCTTGCGCGAGTTGATCCAACAGGATCCGTCTGTCTTGCCCCGGATTGAAAAGATTGTGCATCCATTGGTCGCCGCGGATCGGGCTGACCTTCTGAACCGGACGACACATGACATTACGGTCCTCGATATACCGCTTCTGTTTGAAACTGGCGGGGACAAGGAGATGGATGCGGTCGCCTGTGTCAGCACGACCGATCAGGAACAGGAAAGACGCGTTCTGGCGCGCGGCAAGATGACGGCAGATCAGTTCCATCAGATCAGGCACAAGCAGATGCCAAATGTGGAAAAATGCGCGCGGGCGGACTTTGTGATTGTTACTGATACGCTTGAACATGCAAGACAGCAGGTCCAGACTATAACGGATCAGATACGACAGGGACTGGCAGATGCGTGAAATTGTGCTCGATACAGAGACAACCGGGTTCGACCCGGAATCCGGCGATCGGATCGTCGAGATTGGTGCGGTGGAACTGATGGGCCATGTGGCAACCGGCAAAACGTATCACCAGTACATCAATCCGGAGCGTATGATGCCGGACGAAGCTTTTCAGGTGCATGGTCTGGGCGATGAGTTTCTGAGGGATAAACCCAAATTTGCCGAGGTCGGACAGGCATTTCTGGATTTCATCGGTGATGCCAAGCTGGTCATTCACAACGCAGCTTTTGACATCAAGTTTCTGAACGCTGAATTGAAATGGATGAACCTGCCGCAAATCCCGTGGGAACAGGCCATCGATACGCTTGCCATTGCACGCAAACGCTTTCCCGGCTCTCCTGCTTCGCTCGACGCATTGTGCCGACGCTTTGGTATTGATAACGCCTCGCGAACGCTGCATGGCGCGTTGCTCGATAGTGAAATTCTGGCGGAAGTTTATCTTGAGCTCATCGGGGGTCGGCAGCCGGATTTTGGTCTGTCGAATATTCCACAGAAAAGCGCCGGGGATACATCGGTCGATTGGACGCCGCGCCCACGCCCGACCCCTCTGCCTTCACGGATGACCGAGGAAGAAGCCGCCGCCCACGCTGAATTTGTTGCGAAACTGGGCGACGACGCTGTTTGGTTGAAAGCCTGAGTTCAGGCGTCCATCTTGGGTGTTTCGCTCGTCTGACGCCGGGCCAGCTCGTTGCGATAAAGCGACAAAAAGTCGATGTTTTCGAGGTTGAGCGGTGGAAAGCCACCGTCCCGTGTGATGTCGCTGACGATGCGGCGCAGGAACGGGAAAATCATCCGGGGGCATTCGATCAGCAGGAACGGGTGCAATTGCTCATCCGGCACATTGTCCACGTGGAAAATACCGACATAGTCGAGTTCCAGAACAAAGAGTGTCGCGTCGCCGTCTTTGACCTTTGATGTCACATTCAGCTTGATGGCGGATTCGTATTGATTGTCGGCAGTGCGTTTTTTCGCATCCAGATTGACCTGCACTTGCACGTCAGGCTGTGCGTCAGATGGCGCCCCTTTTTGTGCCATAATGTTTTCAAAGGACATATCGCGAATGAACTGGCCAAGAACCCGCATTTGCGGGGCCTGTTGTTGTCCGTTCGCTTCTGTTTTCACTTCATCTTCTTCAGCCATTGCGCGCTCCTAAAATAAATTTTGAAGACGCTTACCAGCTTGGTCTGTGGTTCTCAATGGTCGGTCCAGCCTGAGGGGCGTTTGTTTTGATCTGCCTCAGGTTTAACTTCGGTGTAATCGCCATCGATGACATTGTCTGGCTGGCCGCGTCCGGGGTGCTTCGGGCCATGCGAACGGTTCGCCGCTTCAAAGGTTGTGATGTTCATACGGGCCTTAATTGCGCGAAAGGCACTGGCGCGAACGCCGGGGATCAACAATAAAAATCCAATCGTATCTGTAAAAAATCCCGGCGTTAGCAATAAGGCGCCCGAAAACAGAATCATTGCACCATGCGCCAAAGGCTCTGTCGGGTCCTGCATCTGGTTAAAGGACGATTTCACCTGCCCAAGGGCCAAAGCCCCTTGATTCCTAACAAGAAACGTCCCGAGAACAGCGGAGACGACCACCGTTGCCAGCGTCCAGCCAAGGCCAATTGCGCCGCCGATCTGGATAAACAAAGCGATTTCTAACAAAGGTATCGCGAGAAAGGCTATAAACAGCCACATTTTGGTACTCCCTTTCGTACGACGGACAGTGGACTTGATGCACTCGTGCACCTACATAAGGCGTCTAGCACATTGTTTCCATCTTCGTCTGACTCGAGGTCGTTATGAACTCTTCGCCTTTAATACAGCTTCTGGTTTTGGCCGGTATCGCTGTCTTTCTGATTTTTCGCCTGAAAAACGTGCTGGGAACACGAGATGGATTCGAGCCGGGGCCGTCACAGACGCCGATGTCGGACAGCGCACCGATGCGTGATTTCGAGGTCATAGAAGGTGGGCCGGATCTGGATATCACGGACCATGTCGAGGAAAACAGCGATGCAGCCGAGGCGTTGGCGAATATGAAACGGCTTGAGCCGGGATTCAATGTGACCGAATTCCTTGGTGGCGCGCGCGGTGCCTATGAGATGATCGTGATGGGCTACGAAAACGGTGAGCTGGCCGACATCCAACCCTTCCTCGCCGAGGATATATACGAATCTTTCGTTGACGGTGTTGCGGCGCGCGAGGATCAGGGGCTGACGATCGAAGCGTCGTTCATCGGTGTGCGGGAATTGAAACTGATGGATGCGACGCTTGATCCTGAGACCAACGAAGGTGAATTGACGATCCGCTTCACGGCCGAACTGACGTCTGCTGTGCGCAACAGCGAAGGCGAGATCATCGAAGGAAGCCTCACCGAGGTCAAACGCCAGAAAGACACATGGAGCTTTGCGCGCCCCATGGGGTCGGACGACCCAAATTGGATACTTGTTTCAACAGACGGGTGAGGTGGCGAACCTTTGGCGCTGCCATCAGCGCCGGGCTCCTTTCCATGATGGGCCCGGTTTTGTCTGATACGCGCGTCACTGTTTTGTCGTTCGATCAGATGCAGGGATGGGCCGAAGACGATCACGCCGCTGCATTGGACGTTTTCCAGAACACCTGCGCTGATTTGGACGACCCTGACTGGCAAGCCGTTTGCGCCTACGCCACCTCCAACCCCGACCCCCGCAGTTTTTTTGAATTACTGTTTCGTCCCGTCCTGATTGAAGACGGCAAAGACGGGATGTTTACCGGGTATTTTGAACCGGAACTGGACGGCGCACGTCGACCCTCCGCCAAATATCGCTACCCGCTTTACGCATTGCCTCCCGAAGCCCGCGAGGTTGAGAAATGGTACAGCCGCCGCGAGCTTCTTGAGGAGCGCAAGCTGGAAGGCCGCGGCCTCGAAATCGCATGGGTCGATGACCCTGTGGAATTGTTCTTTCTCCAAATTCAGGGCTCAGGTCGGATAAACTTGTCAGACGGGTCCAAATTGCGGGTCGGATATGGTGGCAAGAATGGCCATGAATATAGATCCATCGGGGCAGAATTGGTTCGGCGCGGTGTCTACCAGCCACATCAGGTCAGTGCGCAGGTGATCAAAAACTGGGTTCGGCGCAACCCTGACATCGGCAAAGAGCTTTTGTACCACAATCCATCTTATGTGTTTTTCCGCGAAGTCAGTGAGGTGCCGGGGCACCTTGGCCCATTGGGCGCGATGAACCGTTCGGTTACGACGTTGCGCACGATTGCAGTTGATCCCGCTTTTGTGCCGCTGGGCGCGCCGGTCTGGATCGAGAAAGACGGGGCTGACCCGCTGCGTCGCCTCATGATCGCACAAGACACGGGATCCGCGATCAAAGGGGCGCAACGGGCCGATATTTTCTTTGGCACAGGGGATCAGGCCGGTCGGGCAGCGGGGCGGCTCAGGGACCCCGGTCGCATGATTGTCCTGCTGCCGATCCAACGCGCATATGCAATGGTACCGGAAGCGCTCCAATGACCCGGCGGCGTCTGAAACCAGATGAGGTCGAGCTTTGGCAGAAAGTGACCGAAAACACGCAAGCCCTGCGGCGCACGCAAACCTTTGATCCCGAGGCCTATGCGCCTCAGCCGGTAAAACGGGATGTGCATCTGCCCGTTGAAATAAAGCTTGATGGTAAAACACCCCCAAAACCGGCGTCGCGCAAGACTGAATATGATCTTGCGCCCTCTTTGCCGGACCGCTTGAAAACTGCACCGGTGCAGATGGACCGCAAGACGTTTGGCAAGATGAACCGGGGTAAATTAAAACCCGAAGGCCGCATTGATTTGCATGGGATGACGCTGGATCGTGCGCATACGGCGTTGTCACGTTTTATCCTGTCGTCCCATGGCGCGGGCAAGCGGTTGGTTCTGGTCATCACCGGCAAGGGCAAAAACCGCGACGAAGGCGGCCCGATCCCTGTGCGCCACGGGGTGCTGCGGCATCAGGCACCGCAATGGCTGGCCACGCCGCCGCTGGCGTCGGTGGTGATGCAGGTCAGTCAGGCGCATATCAGTCACGGGGGCGGTGGTGCATATTACGTCTATCTACGGCGGGGGCGTTAGCGGGGCAAATCGCGCTGATACCGCAATATGCCAAGGCCCGCGAGGACCGCGCCCCCGACATAAAATAGCGCAATCGGTATCATTTGATCGGGGAAATCGATGCCAAGATCAATGAAAGCGCCGGTGATACCCGGCCCGATCGCAGATCCAAACACCATCAACGCGGCGGCAGCGGCCTTGATCGCGCCAAGGTGTTTCGTGCCGTAAAACACGGCCCAGAACGCAGTGGTCGCCGTGCCTTGCATGCCCTGCCCGATGCCAAAAATAACGAGACCCACACCGGCCATCCAGATCGTATCTGCGAAAGCCAGAACCGCGAAAGACAAGGCAAACGGCAGCATCTGAAACGGCACGACCCATTTGACGCCAAACCGATCCACCGCCCATCCGGTGATGAAGGTAAAGGCGATGGTTGAAACGGTATAGATCGGCATCAGGGCGACAAAGGACACAAGGCTCCACCCTTTGACCTCCGTCAGGTGGACCTGCTGGAAAAACAGCGCCGTGCCCCAGGCGGCGGGGCCAAGAACGAGGGGGATCATCATGTAAAACAGCGGATGGCGCAGCAATTCGCCCCGCGTCCAGTGTTTGCCGTGCATCCCGAGGCTTTGCGCCGTTTCCGCCATGGATTGCGGCGTGCGTTCCTGACGCAGGAGTATTTGCATCACGGGGATCAGGAAGAGGATGCAGACAGCAGCGACGATCCACAGGTTGCGCCAGTCAGCCTGCAAAAGCAGAGCGACAAAAAGGATCGGCAGAACGGCCTGACCAACAGCAAACCCCATCGAGGCAAGCGAAATCGCCCGGCCGCGTGTCGCCATAAACCAGCGCGACATCGCAACCGCGCCCAGTTGAGACATCATGCCCTGCCCCATCAGACGCAAGGCGTAGATCACAAAGACAAGCAGAAAACCGTTTGGCACATAGGCCATCGCCATGCAGGCCAGTGCCAGCAAAATCATGACACCAAAAGACAGCTGCCGCACCCGAAAGCGATCCGTCAGCGCCCCGGCCCAGATCATCGTGATCGCGGATAAAGTGGTGCCGATGGTATAGATGGCCCCCCAATCCCCGTCCGTCAGGGAAAAGCTGCCCTTAATCTCACCCGCGAAGAGTGAAATAAAATAGGTCTGCCCAAAGGAGGAGGTAAAGCACAGCAAAAACCCCGCCAGCAGGAACAGCCTGTTTTCAATGACAAAGCGCAGATATCCCATGGGGTCGGTGTCGCAGGCGGGCGCGCTTTTGGGAAGTGCTAAAGAACGTAGCGGCTCACATCCGTGGATTTCGCAAGTGCGCCGAGGTTTTCATCCACAAAGGCTGCATCAACGACTATTTCGTCGCCTGCGCGTTCGGGCGCGGAAAACGACAGCTCTTCGAACACACGTTCCATCACTGTATAGAGCCTGCGTGCGCCGATGTTCTCGACGGATTGGTTCACTTCCGCGGCAATTTTTGCCAAGGCCGCGATGCCGTCTTCGGTAAAGGAAACGGTGACTTTTTCTGTGCCCATGAGGGCTGTGTATTGCAGGGTCAGCGCATTGTCCGTTTCCGTCAGGATGCGCACGAAATCCTCTTCGGTGAGGGCGCGTAATTCAACCCGGATCGGCAAGCGACCCTGAAGTTCCGGCAGCAGGTCAGACGGTTTGGCGATATGAAAAGCGCCGGAGGCAATAAACAGGATGTGGTCCGTTTTGATCGGACCGTGTTTCGTACTGACGGTGGTGCCTTCGATCAGGGGCAGCAGATCGCGCTGCACGCCCTCGCGGCTGACATCAGCGCCTCGTGCATCGGATTTGGCACAAACCTTGTCGATCTCGTCCAGAAAGACGATGCCATTCTGCTCAACGGATTCGATCGCCGCGCGGTTTACGGTTTCATCATCCAGCAGCTTGTCCGCTTCTTCTCCGATCAGCACGTCGTAGCTTTGGGAAACGGTCAGTTTCTTGCGCGTGGTGCGTCCCCCCAGCGCTTTGCCAAAGATATCACCAAGGTTCATCATCCCCATATTGCCACCGGGCTGGCCGGGAATATCCATGGTGGGAAAGGGGTTGGACGTATCGGCGACATCCAGTTCGATGATGGTATCGTCAAGATCGCCGGATTTCAGTTTCTTGCGGAACATCTCGCGTGTGTTTTCGCGTGCATCTTCGCCTGCAATGGCTGAAATGACCCGCTCTTCAGCAGCCAGATGCGCGTTGGCTTTTACGTCGTCGCGCATAAGGTCACGCGTCATGCTGATGGCATTGTCCACCAGATCGCGGATGATCTGCTCCACATCACGGCCGACATAACCCACTTCGGTGAATTTTGTTGCTTCGACTTTCAGAAAGGGCGCGCGGGCGAGTTTCGCGAGGCGTCGGCTGATTTCTGTTTTGCCGACCCCGGTGGGCCCGATCATCAGGATATTTTTCGGATAAACCTCATCGCGCAGGTCATCCCCGAGCTGCTTGCGCCGCCAACGGTTGCGCAGGGCCACAGCAACGGCACGCTTTGCGTCATTCTGTCCAATGATAAAGCGGTCAAGTTCGGAAACGATTTCACGGGGTGTAAGGTCAGTCAAAGGTCTATCCTGAGATGGTTTGTTACAGGGCATGTAAGGATCAAGCGCGAAAACGGCAACCAAGAAGGCTGTTTCTTGCGTTTTTTAGACCGCTGACAAAGATCCGAATTGTTATTAGTCCGCAGGTGGCAAACGGTGACGCGGGATAAAACCGGGCAGCCGTTTCATCAGGAACGTGCGGATACGCTCCCACCTTGCGCCCAGAAACACCAGAAATACCCCAAGCCCGAAAACCGTGAAGACTGCTTGCTGTCCGTCAAAGACCGTACTGCTGAGAATGACAATATAGCCAATGGCAGCGATCAGAAAGGAACGCCGGTCGATGACAATTGCGATCAGGGCAATGAGGGTCAGAACCAGAACCAGCATCAGATTGCTCCACCCTGCCGACTGCGCCAGAAGGCTCAGCGCAATAGTGTTGACCAAGGCGGGTGCGGCCACAACGTGCAGCCAGAACCCATTCGCAGAGCGCCGCGTGACGCGGTGCGGGTCAGACATGTCAAAAGCCATGGCGATCATAAACACGATCAGGCCCAGACCCAGCGTGATGAATGCAAAGGGACCCCCGGCAGATAGCAAGAACATCGAACGCAGACCCTCTGGCGCGCCCGCGCTGTTTCCCGCGATCAAAACAGAGACTAAAAAGGCGCAAAGAGCGATAATAGCCAGCGCAAAGGGGACGCGGAAACGGAACCAGAAAAGCAGCAAGGCAAAGGTCGAAAGCGCCAAAGGCAAAGGCATGCTGCTGTAGTCTTCCTGAGCGAGCATGAACAACTCACCAAAGCTACTGGTGAATCCATAAAGGGCATTGCCGCCAAACATCAAAGACAATGCAATAGCGGGGGCGACCATGCGTCTGCGCCGGATGAAATATTCCGACAACAGCCAGATGACGACTGCGCCCAAGACACTTGTCACAATCATGTAGGTCTGAACGGAGGATATGTTTTCGAGCGCGCCAAAGCTGATGATACCCACCCAGCCAATTGCCAGAATCCCAAGGCCAATGACGATGAAAATCTCATTGAACCCACGAAAAAGCTCAAAGGGTTCGTCGCCGGGCTTGAGGTTTTCGCGCGCGCCACGTCTGCTGTCGGCCAGCGAGGTGAGCGATGCGGCTTGCGCCTCAGACAGGATACCCGCCCCAACCGCTGCGCGGATATCATCCTTGCCAATCATGCGCTGATTTTTTCGACCGTCAGGTTCCCGTTGGTATAAACGCAAATGTCGGCGGCAATCGCCATGGCGTCACGGGCCACTTCTTCGGCGGTGCGCTTGCTGTCCATCATGCCGCGTGCGGCGGCCAGTGCATAATTGCCGCCCGACCCGATTGCCGTAACATCGTGTTCAGGCTCCAGCACGTCGCCCGCACCGGTGATGACAAAGATGTCTTTGCCATCCGACACGATCAACATCGCCTCAAGCTTTTGAAGGTATTTGTCGGTGCGCCAGTCCTTGGCCAGCTCCACACTGGCACGGGCCAGTTGCCCCGGTGTCGCTTCAAGCTTGGCTTCCAGCCGTTCCAGC
Source organism: Roseobacter sp. OBYS 0001 (assembly GCF_019654895.1). Taxonomy (NCBI): domain Bacteria; kingdom Pseudomonadati; phylum Pseudomonadota; class Alphaproteobacteria; order Rhodobacterales; family Roseobacteraceae; genus Roseobacter; species Roseobacter sp. OBYS 0001. The sequence goes on along the minus strand of NZ_BPES01000002.1, from coordinate 202,187 downwards.
AAGGTAAAGGCGTCGGCGGTTGAGCCGGCAAACCCCGCGACAACATCAAACCCGCCGGGCGAAAGGCGGCGCACCTTGCGCGCGGTGCCTTTTATCACGGTCTGCCCCAGAGAAACCTGCCCGTCACCGGCAATGACGACTTCGCCGTCTTTTTTCACGCCAATTATTGTGGTTCCATGCCATCCGGGAAATTCGTTTCGTGCCATCCTGGCCTCCTGCGTGGTGTTGCGATGTTATATGGCGCGGGGGTCGGAAATGCACAAGGGCAACAAAAAAGGCGCCCATTCTGGACGCCTATTTCGAATTTCACTTGGTGCAGATCAGATGTTGTCTTCGATCCAGCCTTGCAGGGCGGCTTTGGGTTTTGCGCCGGCCATGTTCGAAACGACCTGCCCGTCCTTAAAGATGAACAGTGCCGGAATACCGCGCACGCCCATCTGAGCAGGGGAATTCGGGTTCTCGTCCACATTCACTTTGACGATCTTCACTTTGCCATCCATCTCGGCAGATAACTCTTCCAGCGATGGGCCGATCTGTTTACAGGGGCCACACCATTCAGCCCAGAAATCCACCACGACGGGGATATCGGAATTTTTCACTTCGGCGTCGAACGTATCGTCCGTAACAGCAAGGGTGGCCATTGTCTTCTCCTCGACAGGCTGGGTTTGAGAGCTGAACCTATGTAGGCGTAGCGCTGTCGTCAAGATATAGAGTGTTTTGTAACGCCTGCGTCACGATATCGTGCGGTAAATGCATCAACGTGCAATTACGTGTCCACAGGATTGCCGTTTCAATTTTTCGATCCGGGTAAACCTGTTTCAGCGCATGTGTATATGCGCCCATTTGCCGTAAAATCCCCTCAGGGCAGGCGGCGGGCTGAGAGGGCACGGTCTGGTTTGTCTTGAAATCCACCGCCAAAACGGCCGTGTCAGAGACGATCAGCCGATCAATGATGCCGTGCAGCCGCGCGGTGCCAAACTCGGCGGTCACTGCGACTTCGGCCAGACTGTCCGCTGTGAAGAGATGCGCAAGGTCCGGGTTTTGCAAAACCGTTTTGGCTTCGCTTGCCGCGCGCAGCAGGCCGGGATCGCCTTTATTTGACAGAATATCTATCAGCGCGGGCCAGTCGACAGTGTCAGCGGCAGACAGATGTTCCAAAAACAGATGCACGGATGTGCCATAGGCTTTGGCGGCCTCTTCGTCCTGTCCGGCCTCGCCGGGCAGCGCCTTGGCGCCGCCTAGATCAGAGGGCGACACGGTTTCGCGCAGTGGCGCCCGCGCCGGGGCCTGCGTCGTCAAGCAGGGATCAAGGGCGGTTTGCATTGGCGCGCCGGGGTTTGCTGCGGTCAGTGGTAAGGCGTCCCAATCGCCTTTCTGATGCCGCTTGACGGCAAGCCCATGCATGTCCACCAAATGCGCGCCCGCTGCATCAACGGCCGCATCCACCCGCTGATACCACGTGTCGTTCTGCTTGGAGAGTTCACCCGCTGCGGCAACGATCAACCACTTTTCCGCCCGTGTTAGAGCCACATACAAGAGCCGCAATCGTTCCGCCGCCTGTGCCGTCGCAATGTCATCGAGTTTCGTGGCCAACGCTGCAGGGGTATCATTGGCGGGTGTCTTCCAGACGGGTTTGCCGTTCAGCGTCACAATATCGTCGCGCACCGGATTGTTGCGTTTGCCGCTGTCTGGCAGGATCACGATGGGCGCTTCCAGACCTTTGGCGCCATGCACGGTCATGACGCGGATTTGATTGGACGCGCTGTCGATCTGTCGCTTGATTTCCAGATCATCCGTTTCCATCCAAACCAGAAACCCGGTGAGGCTGGGCACTGCGTTTCGCTCATAAGCAAGGGCTTGCGACAGGAGTGCGTTGATGCCGTCCTCTGCCTCAACCCCAAGGCGGGCCAGCAGGTTGCGACGCCCCTTGTGGCGGGTCAGGATACGTTCGATCAGATCATAGGGCCGCAGAAAATCCACATTCGCCCGCAGATCGCGCAGCACCTTGAGGGTTTCAGGATAGGCGTCTGCTTGGGTGCGCAGAGCCTGCCACAGGTGGTCCTTTTCCCTGTAATGGGCAAGCTGAAACAGCTCTTTCTCGGACCAGCCGAACAGGGGTGATCTGAGTGCGGATGCCAAAGAAAGACTGTCTTCGGGCACCGCCAGAAAAGACAGGAGCGCAGCTAGATCACGAACCGCAAGTTCACCGCCGACCTTGAGACGATCTGCCCCGGCGATGTCCAAACCAGCGTTTTTGCAGGCACGGATAATTTCAGTGAACAGGACCGAGCGACGCTGCACGAGGATCAGAAAATCGCCAGCCTGGACCGGTCGGCGGGTGATTTCACCATCCGAATGCTGATCGTCTGGAATGGTATCGTGTGCGATCATCGCCTTGATCTGCGTCGCGATGCGCTCGGCGAGAATGACGCTGTGATGATGCGCGGCCTTGCGATCAATCGGGTCATGCCAGGCGGGATCTTCCTCGGCGGGTTGAGGTTCGATGACGGGCCAGATGTCCACGCGACCGGGCAGTGTATCCTTAAAGGCGATATGCTGTTCGTCCGTCGAAAACCCGGCGTCTCCCTGCCCGTCAAAAGTGCGGTCAACCACGTCGAGAATGGCGCTGGCCGACCGGAATGAGAATGCCAAGGTTTTGTTTTGAAACAGCTGTTCGGCGGCTCGGATCTTCGATTCGAACTCTGACTGCATCCGATCGAACTCACGCGGGTCCGCACCCTGAAACGAATAGATCGACTGTTTTTTATCGCCCACAACAAAGACAGTGCGCCGCGTTTCGGTGCGCGCGCCCTCGCCTGTGGTGAACTCGGCGGCGAGTTTACGAATGACGTCCCACTGCGCTGGGCTGGTGTCCTGTGCCTCGTCCACCAGAATGTGGTCAATGCCCCCGTCGATGCGAAACAGGACCCAGGCGGCCACCTTTTCGTCATTGAGCAAGGCCCGCGCCCGGTCGATCAGGTCATCGAAATCCAGCCACCCGCGCAGGGTTTTCTGTTCTTCATAAAGCGGTAGAAACGACGCGGCAAACCGATGCAGCGCATGGGTCTTTTGCGCCGCCAGCAAGGCGATGCGTGCATCACGCGCAATTTCAATACGTCCCATGAAATCATCGAACGCGGGCATTGCGTCAGAAACGATGGCCTGCGTTGGTTTGGTCGGCAGAGTGCCGATTTTGGCACTGAAGGGCGATTTTGCCGTGGGTCCGGTTAAGCATACCTGCTCCAACGCCGGCAGCGACCGGAAATTCAGGGCAGGGATCTGTTGAAGCTTAGCGGCTGCTTTGGCATCGTTGCCGCCCTTTGCCAGCATGGGCGCAATGAGCGCATCAAGAAGTGCGTCCTCGCCACCCAGAAAGACCTGATCTTCGATCTGCTGTGTCGTGAGGTCCGCGGGATGATCAAAGAGCGCCAGTGTCTCAGCCCATGACAAGGGATTTCGAAAGCCGTCTTTGTTCTGAACCACGGCTTTTGCGAGTTTTTCGAAATCCTCACCTGTGTAGTGTCGTGCCAGATCTGCAATCAGGCCAGCATCCGGCCCTTGCGCCATCGTGTCGATGATTTCAGCGCGCAGCAGGTCCGCCGCGCGTTCTTCTATTTCACTGAACTGGGGACTTACGCCAGCTTCCAGTGGAAAACGCCGTAACAGTGACGCGCAAAACGAATGGATCGTCTGAATTTTCAGACCACCCGGGGTTTCAATGGCGCGCGCAAAAAGGGTGCGGGCCTTGCGCAATTTCTCGGCATCCACCGCCGTTTCGACCCCAAGATCGCGTAGCGCTTCGGCCAGCGCCGCGTCCTCCAACATCGCCCATTCGCCCAAGCGTTTGAACAGGCGGTTTTGCATCTCGGAGGCCGCCGCCTTGGTATAGGTCAGGCACAAAATATGTTCCGGTTCGACCTTATCGAGCAACAGTCGTGCCACTCGATCCGTCAGCACGCGCGTTTTGCCCGACCCGGCATTTGCCGCAAGCCAGGTAGAGGCATCCGGTCGCGCTGCATCGACCTGCGCCTGTGTGGCCGGGTGACGGGGGCTCACGACAAATCCTCCGGAACAGGGTCTTGCGTGACATCCCATTCGCCGTAGCGTGACAGCAAGTCATAGTCGCTGCCGTATTGATCTTTTTCCATCATGCGGCGGGCTGTGAACCCTTGATCCATCTCTTTGTAAGCCAGCACCAGTTTGCGTAATTCGGCCAGTATCTGTGCGGGCGGTTCGCTGTCCAAGGGCGCAGGAACTTCACTTGGATTCGAGCCTAACCCGATGAAAGTCGCCTGTGCCACATTCTGCGGCCCCAGCTTTTCAAACGCGCCCTGTTCCACCATCGCAGCTTCGATCAGCAACTGCTTATCAAAAAGTGTCTGCTGTTTGACCGTAGGCGGCGATCCGGTTTTGTAGTCGTAGATCAAAACATCGCCATCCTCTGTCTGGTCAATGCGGTCGGCGCGCGCGGTCAGGGTGAATTTGATATCCGGCCAGACCATCTTACCGACTGCGCCTTCCTCAAAAGCGACGGGCATGCCGATGTGTTGGCGCGCGCGCTCATTCACAACGAACCACTCGGAAATGCGCGTCAGCCGGGCCAGCCACAAGGCACGCGCGGCGGGCCAGGGTACATCGCGCATCAGAACTTCATGCGCGACATCGACAAGGTCTTGTGCGGTCAGAGTCGCCGGGTCAGCCAGCGTGCGTCGTACAAAGTCCTCCATGACCTGATGCGAAACCGTGCCGCGCAACAAGGCATCCGGGCTTTGCACCAGCGGGCCCAGTTTACGCAGCCTCAGAACGTGTTTGGCATAGACCGTGTAAGGGTCGCGGATCAGGTGTTTGATGTCCGTAACGGCCAGACGTTTCGGGCGCGCGTCCAACGGCGGGCGCGGGGCGGGGCGCGCGGCCGGGGCTGCGGGTTCGACCTTTTCAAGCAGTACCGTTTGATCAAGCCAGAAGGTGCCGCGATTCTTCATCGCTTCAAGCAGGGCAGGGCCGTCCTGACCCTTCAAACCCGACAGCAGGTTGCACAGTCGATTGACCCAACGCGATGCGACAGTTTCCGCATCATCAGAGCGGATTGAGCGCGTAAGCCAGACTTCAGGTGCGGCGATGGCTTGCTGATAATCGTGCGCAGCAAGCCCAATCCGACGTTCCGGCAAAAGTAAGCCTGCCTGATGACGCAGCGCGCGGTTCAGCCATGGATCTGGCGTTGGCGCTTCGGGCCATGTCCCGTCATTAAGACCCGCAAGAATAACGAGATCAGCCCCCTGCACGCGCGCTTCTAGCGTCCCCCAGATCATAACGTCAGGATGCGGGGCATCACGGTCGCGCACTTCGCCTTCGGACAGCAGCGCGCCCACAAGGTTACCGTAATCAGACGCAGTCATCGGGCCGCCGTGATGCGCCAGATCAGCGAGGTTTGTCATGACCTTAAGGGCTTCTTGTCCAGCTTTCTGTTTCCAGATTTCACCGGTATCGTGACCGAAGGGACCGCTGGAAATTGCCTCCGCCAGCGCCATATGGGCTTGCGCCCAATGGGTTAGCGGTTGCTCACCGCTGGTCTGCACCGAGGCAAAGGTTTGCCCGACCCATGTGCCCCAGACATCAACCGCGTTTTGATGTTCCGGGTTCGGCGAAACGCCTGACAGGGCAATCTGAATGCTGTCCGCGTCGGGGTAGGGCAGTCCATCCCGCCGGATGCGAAGCTCCAGACGTTGCGTGTTCAGAATATGTTCAGCACGGTTTGTGCTGCTATGTGTCAACGGATGTTTGAGCAAGGTCAGCAGGGCTTCGGCATCAAGACGGCGATGAAACAGCGCTGCGACATGCCGCAGAAACCGGCCGGGTGGGCTGAGGTGCAGGGGCGCGCCAGCGGAATCGTCGGGCAGGATGTCGAATTGATCCAGCGCTGCCGTGATTTGCCGCGTCAGCATCCGATCCGGTGTAATGACAGCAGCTTTTTGTCCGTCTTCGACCGCCTTGCGCAGGCGCAGGGCAATGGCCAGCGCCTCACTGCGGGGGCTGGGGGCTTCGAGCAATGTGACCTGTTGGGTGGCCTCGTTCAGGGTGTGGAGTTTGGGTCCTTCGGTCAGCCACGCATCGGTTACCGGAGCCGGGCGCAACGAAAGCGACACCAGCGCGTTGCGCGCAGGGGAAGGCGGCGGTGCGTTGTGCCAAGGGGAGATATCTGAGCGTCCAACGCCGATATGCTGCATCAGTTTGTAGAACCGATATTGCGGGTGGTCCTCTGAAAGCAGCGCATCATCAAGGTGCAGCCACTGTTGGCGTGGCATGTCAAAATCAAACCCCGGCAAGACCAGCGCACCCTGAGGCAACCGGGCAATCGCCTCCATCAACAACATCGTGGTGCCGCGTGATCCCGTCGATCCGGCCAGAATAACGGGGTGCCGGGGCGGATCTATGGCCCAGCGATCGGCCAGCGCAGAGACGAACTGGCGTTGCTGCGCTTCTTTGTCTGGGGTCGTGGTTGTCCGCGACAGGTAGTCTTGCGCAATGCGAATGAAAGTCTGGGTGCGCTGCCAGTGGCCGGATAAATCAGAAACATCGAGGCCGTTGATCGTGTCGGCTGTGACGCCTTCACCCTGCATTTCATCCATCAACGCCGCGAGGCTGTCGGTGAGATCGTAAAGCGATGTGCGCGGGGCCAGCTCTTTTTGCTGCTCGATGAGACGCGCCACGAGTGCGATCAGCTCAAGCCGTCGGCGCAAAGGTTTGACAGCAGGCGGAACGGCGATGCCGGGCGCCAGTTGATCCAACTGCGTCACCAGATGAATTTTCGGCAGCAAACGGGCGGGGCCTGCATCGAAAAGACTGCGCAATCGCCGCTGCATGCGTGACGTGTTGACGATTACCTGCACCCGCGCGAGCTCTTCCGGTGCTGTTTGGCTGACCCGTTCCAGAAGCCCCTGCATCAGACCTTTGGGGAAATCAACGCCCGGTGCCAGACCGAAGACACGGGGCGTGTCGCTGTCTTCAAACATGTCTATATCCAAGCAGCGTCTCGGCGTTAGTCACACCCTGTGGATGGCCGACATCACACCACAGACCCTCATATTCAACTGCGTAGAGCCTGTTTTCGGCCATTAGCATGTCCCATAGAATATTCAGCGAAAACGATGCGCGATCAATTTCGGCCAGCCGTTCGGTTTTGACAATCTGCGCGCCGCTGTAGATGCCGCCGTCCCCTCGTTTGATTTGACCGCTCGGCCCGATCAGAAAATTGCCGGGCCCGTCATAGGCAACAGCGTTTTGCGGCGGGATACACATCAAAAGACCGTCCATACGGACAGGGTCCCACGCTTTTTGCAACTGGTCCAGTGGATTGGGGCCTTGCCAGATGGCATCGGTGTTCAGCGTCATGACCGGACCGGGCCCAAGCAAGGGCAACGCATTGCGCAGACCGCCTCCGGTTTCGAGAATATCTGGCGTTTCCGCAATCGTCTGGACATTTGTGTTGTGCAGATGTGCTTGGAGTATCTCTGCCTTGTAATGCAGGTTTGCAACGACTGTCTCGGCAGGCAATGCGTCGGTCAGCGCGCGTGCATGATCAATCAAAGGGCGGCCCGCAACTTCAACCATCGGCTTGGGGCGATCAGCGGTCAGGTGCTTCATCCGGTTCCCGAAGCCTGCCGCAAAGAGCATTACCGACCAGCCCATTGACCGCTCTTTGATTTGAGTGTGGCACAGATGTCGCGGGTCGGTTCTGGTAAGGTGGCTCCGATCAATTCCGCTGCAGGTTCAAGCATCGGATGGTTCAGGTTGGTCATGAGGTGACCCCAAACGCGGGGGAGGAAATCGACGTAGTGGCTTTTCGCATCCCGCATGCAAAGACGTGAAAATACACCCAGAATGCGCATGTTCCTTTGCAGGCCAAAGACGGCATATGCTGCGTCAAACGCCTGCGGATCCAAGGCGTTTTGCGCGACAAAGCGTGCTTTCATATCCGTCGCAAGCTGAGGATCAACATCGCGTCGTGCGTCCTGCAGGACCGACATCAGATCATAACTGCGATGACCCAGAACGGCATCCTGAAAGTCGAGCAATCCAACCCGTGCAACGCCAGTTCTGTCTGGCAGCCACAACAGGTTTTCGGCGTGGTAATCACGCTGGATCAGGACGGTCAGGTCGATGTCATATTGTGCAAGAAGCGGCTCTAACACTGATATAAAGTCACGTTTTGCGTCGTGGTCCAAGGTGCCCACTGCGCCAAGTTGATACCAGTCATAGGCCAGCGCAGCGAGAGGTATGGTGATTGCGGACGCGTATGAACCGAGTTTTGGGGGTGCGCCTTGGTGAAGGTGTGTCAGCACGTCCACAGATGTTTCATACAGCAACTCTTCAAGGGCAGGGTTGTCCGCGATCTGATGTGTAAAGAGGGTATCGCCCAAGTCTTCGATCAACAGGAAACCCGCGTCGAAATCTTCATGCATGATACGTGGCGCGCTCAACCCCAACGTCTGAAGGTAGGTCGCGATCTGCACAAAAGCGCTGACATTCGTGTTGTTGGCTGGCGGCGCATCCATCAGGACGGCTGTTGCGCCATCTGGGCGGATCAGCCTGTCGTATCTGCGGTTTGATGCATCACCGGCAAGGGGCGTGACATGGGCGTCTTGCCAGCCCGCCTGTGCGATAAACGCTTTGGCTTGTGCTGCGCGTGTCATGACGCTTTCCAGCTCAATACCACGGCTTCCCATTTCGGATCTGTCCAATCAACCGTCAGGGTGCGGCTGTTTTCAGGTGCGCCTTGGGCAAACCGGATGGTCAGTGCGTCATTCGGCGTGAGTTGTGCCAAACGGTCAGGCCATTCGATCAGGCAAATTGCTGTTTCAAAGGCTTCGGTGAGGCCAAGCTCTTCAATCTCGAAAACGGATGAAAGCCGATACAGGTCCGCATGCCACAGCGACCCTGACCGCGTGTCATACGTTTGCACAAGGGTGAAGGTAGGGGACGGCACGTCTTCTGCTACGTCCAAAAGCGATTGAATCAAATGCCGGGCAAAATGGGTCTTCCCGGCGCCAACAACGCCATCGAGTAAAATGGTATCACCGGGCCGTAACAATGCGCCCAGCGCGACAGCGCGTTGCGCGGTTTGTTCAGCAGAACCAACGGTGAATGAGCAGGTGTGACAAGCCATACCGCATGCTTACCGCGCGGGGTGCGGGCTGCAAGCGGATTTGCTGCGGTTTAGTCAGAATGCGCGTCTGACAGATGTTCCAAGGCGGGCGGCGTGCCATTCCCCATGACGGCGAACCGAACGACAGTAGCACCAGAGGAGATGCGCGAAACAGTGCATTTGACCTCTGCGCCGGACAGCAGTGATGCTGTCATGTGCCAGGAGGTTTTTTCGCCAAAATCGAGGACAAAATCGATCAACCCCTCCCAGAGTTTGTTGTGCGCGCAGTTTTCTTGCCAAGCGCCGACTGAATCGTTGATCGTCACATCCGCAAACGAATTGTCAGGATCAAGGCCCCAAAGTTCACGGTACGCCAGATTGCAGAATGTCAGGACGCCGGTTGAAGAAAAGACAACGATTGCCTCGTCGAACGTGTCCATCAACGATTGGCCAAGCTCAAGCTCTGCGCGGAAATTTCGCGTCAGAGAGACTTCGGCGCTGATGTCTTCGATTAAGAACGCAATGGCACCATCCGGGTGCGGACGGCCACTGACACGATATGTCTGCCCGGTCTCAAGCGTCCAGGTTTCCTGATAGCGACCATCTGTTGCAGCGGCAATTACCTCGGTGATCTGTTGACGCCATGAGTGGTAGTTTTTGGGTTCCGGCATCCGCCTGTTTTCGCGGATCCGATCAAAAAAAGACATAAGCGTCGGACGCCCGCTCAGGAAATCCGCAGGCAATTCGGTCAGATCAATCAGTGCAGGATTGAACAGCGCCAATTGTCCATTCCGGTCAAAGATCGCCAGGCCGATGGATAGCTGCGCAAAGGTCTTCGCCAGCGTCTGAACAAAATTGCGCTGGGCGGCCTCGGATTTGACCACAGCATTCACATCGACCGCGTGAAAAATCATGATGTCACCAACGCTGGCCACGTTCACGTCATACCAGTCTTTGTGGTCATTATCCGGCAATTGGGCCGACACACGTTGCCGCCCCGCTGTTTCATGAAAGGAGGGTGCAATGTCAAAAACCGGTTTGCAGGGGTCCGGTTCTGTCTGGTGCAGCCGTTTGTACAGAGCGGTATATGCCGCATTGTGCCATGTTACCGACCCTTCGGAGTCGACCTGCCAGATTGCATGCGGTGTTGTGTCGCTGGCCCTGCGCAGGTCTTCTATTTCCTGCTGAAGGTTTTTGAAACGCAGTGATTGTGCTGATGTTTGTACTTCGCTTTCGATCATGTTGATTCGCGTGAATGTGCCTGTGCGCGTCAGCTCAAGAACGGCTGCGTCTTCAAGGTCGCGCGCGGGCACGGTCGTCTGACCCGCCTGGGCCAGCAGGGGGCGTTCCGGCAGGTTTGGAAAGCGATTGATCAGCCGTTCCCGCATGCCGGACCAATCGTCCCGCCCGGGTATCAATTTATAGAGTTTTGCCGCTGTATCAGAGGCATGCTCAAGGTTTTCATCTTCAAACAGGAGAGAAACACAGTGCTCAGCATTGCCCGGCAGGACGCTATTGTCAGAAGCAGTTTGTTGCTGCCTGCTGAACATCCAATAAACCGCCACCAAGATGCTTAAGACAGCGGCACCCGCGACTGCAGCAATGTCAAAGACTTCCATCGATAATCAGCCCCGTGCAAAAGTACACTACAGGCTTCCCACGGCTTGGTTAATTCACGGTTAATGAAGCCGTCTGTGCCGCGCCTCTAAACGGCGAAACGTTGGTTTTCACCCTTGGTCACAGGGCGATCTCCTTCAAGTGCATCAATCTGTCGCCTCAGCCATTTGACCTCGACTACGGCACCGATCCCGCCCCCCTGCGAGGATGATTCCTCGCGCCCATTGGCAAAGCTGAGTTCAGCGCCCGAGCGCTCAAGAAGCGTTTTGGCGATAAAAAGCCCCAACCCCATGCCCTCATACCCCGGTCGCGCGCCTTTTTCAGATGCCGACCTGCGCCGTTTCATGAAGGGGTCGCCGATTCTACCAAGCAAATGTGGCGGAAACCCATTCCCATCGTCCATGATCCTGAGCGAGATCGTGTCCTGCGCCCAACTGGCCTCAACCCAAATCTGAGACTTTGCAAAATCAACCGCATTCTGGATCAGGTTGCGCACGCCATGAATGATTTCGGGCTTCCTCAGGATTGTGGGCTGCGCAATTTCCGGCCCGATGATCTGGAAAATAATCTCCTTGCCGCGGTCCATATGGGGTTCTGCGGCTTCTTCGAGGACTGCGCGCAAAGGGGCCTGATGCAGGTGCAGATCATCTTTTCCGGCGCGCCCCATATCGCGCAGGATGTCGCGACATCGATCCGCCTGTTCGCGGATCAACGCGGCATCCTCTTGCAAGTCCGAGCGGTCGGAAAGTTCGTCATATAATTCGCCACTGGCCAGTTTTATGGTCGCAAGAGGAGTCCCAAGTTCATGCGCAGCGGCGGCAACAACACCGCCCAAATCCGTCAGCTTTTGTTCGCGCGACAGGGCCATCTGTGTGGCGGACAAGGCGTCAGACATGGAGTGAATTTCGGAGGTGATCCGTATGGAATAGGCACTAATAAAGACAATCGCGATGATCAGCGCGATCCAGTTCCCGAACAAAAACACGTCAGGCATCGCAAGGATGAACCCCTGTTCGGTGCGCAGCGGGAAATTGAATTGTGCCAGAAGCGACACGAGAATGATGGCCGTACCGCCCAAAAATACTGTCGAGCGCAATGTCAGAACAGCGGCTGAAATCGTGACGGGCCCAAGCATCAGCAGGGCAAACGGGTTATGCAGACCGCCGGTGAGGAACAACAGAAAACTCAGCTGAAGCAGATCGAAAAGGACCGTCAGCATGTTCTGACTTTCGGTCAGGCGCTTGTTTTCCGGAAAGATAAAGGTGGCCACAAGATTGGCGATGGCGGAGGCCCCAATTGCCAGATAGCACAAGCCCAGTTCAAGCTGTAACCCATACATCTTTTGCGCCACGGTGATGGCAGCCAGTTGCCCGGCGATGGCGAACCAGCGCAACAAGATAAGCGTCCGAAGTCTGATCCAATTCGCGCGCCTATCGTCAGAAAAGGGCCTGAGGTTCAGATCTGCCAAAATATCACCGGTTGTTGAGTTGCACTGTCCTTCAAACACGGTAGGACTGCACCTATCTAGGATCAACCCTTGCCTCTGAAGGAGATGCTCATGAATACGCGTTTCATCGCTTTGATTTCTGTCGCTGGTGTGGTCGGCGTTTTGGGTGGTCTGTGGATTGCAACGCAGTCGTCCAAAAGTGACGATCAGTTTGCGCAATGCCGATCAAGCACCGTTGCAGGGGGTGCAGGTGCTTTGGGCGGACCTTTTGAGCTGGTGAATGCGCAGGGTGACGTGGTCACGGACGCCGATGTCATCACGGAACCATCCATCCTTTACTTTGGCTATACATTCTGCCCGGATGTCTGCCCGCTGGATGTGGCACGTAACGCAGTGGCCGTGGAGGTTCTGGAGGAGAACGGCATGTCCGTGACCCCGGTTTTCATCTCGATCGACCCCAAGCGGGACACGCCGGAGGTTGTCGGTGATTTTGCAGCCAATATGCATGAACGGATGATTGGGCTGACGGGATCACCGGAGCAAGTCAAAGCAGCCAGCACCGCATATCGGACGTATTACAAAGCGCACGAGGGCGATGAGGATTTTTACCTCGTGGATCATTCGACGTTCAGTTACCTCGTCCTGCCAGAACACGGTTTCGTGGAGTTCTTTCGCCGCGAGGTTGCACCAGAACAAATGGCCGAAACGGTCGCCTGTTTCGTAGAGAATGCGTGAACCGTCATAGCCTTATCGGTTAAACTTATTTGACCTGTGGGGTTTTGCGCCACATATATATCCGAACGGACACTAAGTGTGCAGGAAAGAGCGGATATGCCGGATATGAACCCGATTGAGTTAGGTGACGACAAGAGCATCCTTTTGTTGGATGACGACGAACCTTTCCTGCGCCGTCTGGCAAAAGCGATGGAAAAGCGCGGCTTTCAGGTGGAAACAGCAGGCTCGGTCGCTGCCGGGCGTGCCATTGCGACCGCGCGGCCTCCGGCCTTTGCCGTTGTCGACCTGCGGCTTGAGGATGGCAATGGCCTCGATGTGGTCGAAGTTCTGCGCGAAAAACGCCCGGATACGCGGGTCGTCGTGCTGACGGGATATGGTGCGATTGCAACGGCTGTGGCTGCCGTAAAAATCGGTGCCGTTGATTATCTGTCGAAACCGGCGGATGCGACGGATATCGTGAACGCATTGCTGGCGACGGGTGACGATCTGCCGCCACCGCCCGAAAACCCGATGAGTGCGGACAGAGTGCGTTGGGAACATATTCAGCGGGTCTATGAGCTTTGCGACCGTAACGTCAGTGAAACGGCGCGACGGTTAAACATGCATCGCCGGACGCTGCAACGCATTCTGGCCAAGCGCAGCCCGCGCTGAGCTCTCAGGTCAGGTCAAAACGCTTGCTGATTTTGTCGACGCGCTGACCGTCGGCTAATGCCACGTTTTCGTCAAATGCCCAATCGCGAAAGCCGCGGCTTTGATAATAGGTCAACCCGCCGTCATTATCCGCGCGGATCGTCGCGTTGATCCATTCATAGCCGAGGTCCTTGGCGGCACCCGCAGTTGCGGTAAACAACGCAGAACCGATGCCAAGCCCAGTTTGTCCAAGTTGCACGAAAGTCGCAATATCAACCGCTTCAGATGGCAGCTTGAGGTTCGGCATGATCCATTGAAACCCGACAACCTGTTCCTCGCTATCTAGGGCTACATGCCAGGCAGAACGATCTGCGTTGCTTTCCATTCGTTCTGCAATGTCATCGGCTGTGACTGGGCGCGTCAACGCGGTGGTGCCGCCTTTTTCAATGATGGCGTTCAGCAGGCGCGCCATTGACCTGCAATCAAGAACCATCGCACGCCGTACATCTATCATGGCATCGCCGCCAGCAATTCGTTGTGGCGCGCGGTAAAGGCGTGCCGCGTCTCAGCCGGGGCGCGCAAGGTAATTTCCAACCCCTGCATGACCTTGTGATCTGGTTTGCCGAAAAACTTGCTGGCTTCGTCTTCGGAAAAACCGGCGATCTGCGTGGCTTCCATCCAGGCGCTGATCTTGTCGGCTTTCTTGATCTGACGCTTCACTGCAACAGGGATGACAGCGGGAAGACCAAACCGCAGATGGATGGCTGCCATCAACCGTACGTCCAGCGCTTCATACCCCGGTCCAACGGCGGCTTTCACCGGCGAGATCATATCGCCAATCACGTATTCAGGGGCATCATGCAAAAGGGCGGCCAACTGCCATTTGGGGGGTGCCTTGCCGGTGATGCGGGTAAAAAGCGTCTCTACCAATAGAGAGTGTTCCGCAACGGAATAGGCATGCACGCCATTGGTCTGACCATTCCAGCGTGCCACAAAGGCAAGACCGCGCGCGATGTCTTCTATCTCGACGTCAACGGGCGTGGGGTCGAGTAGATCCAGCCTGCGCCCCGACAGCATTCTTTGCCAGGCCCGCTTCATCGGTGGACCGTCAATTCATCAGGAAATCTCGAGAGAAAGCGCGCTATCTTTCGCGCCGATATCAGATGTTTGATTAGCATTTTCGTCATTTTCATACTGTCTGGTGCGAGCCTTCTACCCCCCGTTTCCACTTGCTTGGAGTCTGGAAAGTGTGTCCTGATAAAACGGGCAAATGAGTCAGCAAAGCGCGGTTCGAACTGTCCGCTCTGGTCCTTCCATGGTTTCGCGGGCCCGATGAAATGTATGATGTTCGGATATGCGAAAACTGCAAAAAGTCGCGTTGACCATGAATACTGCCAGTTCCAGACGGGGCTTATTTCGGCCCAATCGTCTTGCAGCACCGCATTATAAAGGTTCTGGTCATGACGTTTCAAATCCTGACGGCGCGCGCGGCCAAATTCGATGCAACGCCGCATCAGCTCCTGTTCGGTATAGGCATGCACATCCATTAGCATTATCCCTGCATTAAAGTATGCAGACGGAACTATCCCCTTGATTGTATTCCGTTTGTTTTGCCGGTTCGGTGTGCGCCATTGCACGTTGTCGCGAACCGATGCGATGCAATGTGGTGCGACGTCAATATCAAGAAGCGCATTGAAATCACCACCTCGAATGAAAATATCCGAACCCAGATAAAGTATTTTATCATATTCACCGGCAAAAGCGGTCGGCAGGGCGATGCGCAAGTATACGTCATGCGTCTTGCCCTTATCCAGACGCAGGCCATCAAAGACGTCGCCGACATCTATGTGACAAAGCCGTATTCCCAATCCGGCAAGACTTTCCGGAAGCACAACTGCCTGCTGACCGTAACAGATACAGATGTCGAATGCCGGCTTTTCCACAAGCGATGCAATCTGCGCCGCAGCATGTGACGCAAAAGCGAGGTAATTCTGGTCGCAACAAAAGACAATCGCCCTTTTGTGGCGCGGCGGGCGCGATGCCGTTAACCTGACCTGAAATGACTCTGTGGGTGCTGTGGACATAGCCGGGCGTTTGCTCGTTGCTTTTTCAAAATATGTCGCTGGCGGGGTCGGGCTCAGGACACTCTGCGCTTATTCCTAAAGAAGTGAAAGATATTGTCCAGCACTCAGCTTTTCAGTGTCACAGACGCAGGGCAAACCCATGAAGATTATGCTGGTTCACAGGATGTGGATAATTGTTGGTATTCGTTCTGTTGCAGCGCCCTGCAACGGGTGGTAGAGCAGCGGCAAAGATCATTCAGAGCCTTGGAGTGCCCGCGTGACCAAAGACTATGTCGTAAAAGATATCGCCCTTGCTGAATTTGGCCGTAAAGAGCTTGATATCGCCGAAACCGAAATGCCGGGCCTGATGGCGCTGCGCGAGGAATACGGCGAAAGCAAACCGCTGGCAGGATCACGCATTGTTGGCTCGCTCCATATGACGATCCAGACCGCAGTTCTGATCGAAACGCTTGTTGCCTTGGGGGCTGATGTGCGCTGGGCGTCGTGCAATATCTTTTCCACGCAGGATCACGCCGCTGCAGCCATCGCCTTGGGTGGGACGCCGGTATTTGCGATTAAAGGGCAGTCCCTGGAAGAACACTGGGACTATCTGGACCGGTCATTCATGTTTGAGGATGGTCCGAACCTGATCCTTGATGATGGCGGCGATGCTACGTTGTATGTTCTGCTTGGTGCGCGCGCCGAGGCAGGCGAAGAAATTATCCCTGTGCCGACATCAGAAGAAGAAGAGGCGATCAAGGCGCAGATCAAAAAACGTATGACCGCGTCCCCGGGTTGGTTTACGAAAATCCGCGATCAGATCAAGGGCGTCAGCGAAGAGACGACAACCGGCGTGCATCGTCTTTACGATCTCGTCAAACAAGGGCAATTGCCGTTCCCTGCGATCAATGTGAACGATTCTGTCACCAAGTCGAAGTTTGACAACAAATACGGCTGCAAGGAATCTCTGGTGGATGGCATCCGCCGCGCCACAGATACGATGATGGCGGGCAAAGTCGCGGTCGTCATGGGATATGGCGATGTGGGCAAAGGCTCCGCCGCCAGCTTGAGCGGTGCGGGTGCCCGTGTAAAAGTCACCGAAGTTGACCCGATCTGCGCCTTGCAGGCGGCCATGGACGGTTTTGAGGTTGTCTTGCTCGAAGATGTGGTCGATTCCGCCGATATCTTTATCACCACGACCGGCAACAAGGACGTGATCCGCATTGAACATATGCGCGCCATGAAAGACATGGCGATCGTCGGGAACATTGGCCACTTCGACAATGAAATTCAGGTTGCGTCGCTCAAGAACCACAAATGGACTAATATCAAAGAGCAGGTAGACATGATCGAGATGCCGAATGGCAATCGTCTCATTTTGCTCTCCGAGGGGCGCTTGCTGAACCTCGGCAACGCGACCGGGCACCCGTCTTTCGTGATGTCCGCGTCCTTTACCAATCAGGTGCTCGCCCAGATCGAACTCTGGACCCGTGGGGATGCGTATAACAACGAGGTCTATATCCTGCCCAAACATCTGGATGAAAAAGTTGCGCGTTTGCACCTTGACCGGATCGGCGTGAAACTAACCTCGCTGGACGCGGAGCAAGCGGCGTATATCGGTGTGAAACCGGAAGGTCCCTTCAAGCCGGAACACTACCGGTACTGACTTCAGACCGGCATGCAGAATAGGCCAAGTGGTTTCCGGGAGGCGTTTTTATGCTGCCCGGGAGACACATCCTGTGACCCCAAGGATCGGGAAAATCCGCTTATGGGGAAAACTGTGGTAAATTATCCCTTTTTCGATGGTCCATCAGGTCCTATCATTTCGGTTGAGGCCCAAGTTTGACGGCCTTTTAACCAACGAGGGAATTTTATTATGGGTAAGCGGGACGATCTGATCGCGCAATATGCAGAAGATCTGAAGAACAAATGCGGGATGGAGCCTGATATGGACCTCCTCACCAAAGTGACCATTGGGTGTGGGCCTGCGATTTACAACGCGGATGCATCAACGGTCGCCAGCAGTCAGGCATCGGAACTGGAAACCGTCAAAGAAAAGTTTTTGATGAAAAAACTTGGTCTTGCCGATGGTCCTGAGTTGATGGAAGCCATCAATAAAGTCATCGAGACCTATGGTAAATCCGAGCGGAATAAATACCGCGCTGTGGTGTATTACATGTTGACCAAGCATTTTGGAAAAGAGGCTGTCTACGGATAGTCAAAACCGATATTGATCTGTTGAACGCCTCTTTTGTTAAAGAGGCGTTTCTTTTTTGTACGGCTTTTAAACTATTGAAGAATTGCACTTATTTATGTGCTGGGCTATCAATAAAGCACCCGGCCAGTATGGCCAGGACCAAATTCAAACACGTGTGGTGGACTAGGGAGCACGTGGGGTGAAGAAGGGTTCTGGCTTATGCGCAGGACCCTTTTTCAGTTTAAGAACCTGTTTAGGACCAAGCCCGGTAAAAACACCTTTCACATTGTGCCTAGATGAACGCGCCGGATGCGCGAAAGCGAATTCGCATTTCAGACAGTTGTGAGTTCCGACACTATCGCGAAATGCGCCGATCACCCTCATCAGGACCTTCGCACTGCTTCGAGCCGCAACCACTCATAATGTACCGTACTGGACCCAAGCCTTATTCAACCCTGCTGGCTTCCTTGACCGGCGTCAGGCACACCCGCCATGTCACAAATGACCGCCCATTCCTCGGGCTGAACGGGCTGCACCGATAACCGGGACATTTTCAACAGCGCCATGTCGGCCAGCCTCTCGTCTTGCTTTACCGCCTCCAGACTCACAGGTGTCTTCACGGGCCGCACGGCCTTGATGTCCACGCAGTCCCAGCGTTCATCCTCGGTTGTGCTGTCCGGATGCGCCTCTGCGATCACCTCAACAATCCCAACAATGGATTTCTCTTTTTGCGAATGGTAAAAGAAACCCAGATCGCCAACCTTCATCTGGCGCATAAAATTTCGGGCCTGATAATTGCGCACGCCATCCCATTCTTCGCCCGCCTCACCTTTGGCCATTTGATCGTCCCAACTCCAGGTCGACGGTTCCGATTTGAACAACCAATAGGCCATCAGCCGATCACCCGGTTCCAAGGGATCAGATCGACCGACGCAAATAGTCCAGCGGCGCCATAGGGGTCACCTTGGACCCAGGCTCGCGCTTCATCCATATCCGCCACATCCAGAATGATCAGAGAACCGCACATCTCGCCGGCGTCATTCAGCAAGGGGCCTGCCTGTTGCACGGCCGCGCTGGATTTGAGGTATTCCACATGCGCGGGGCGGTTTTCCTGACGAATGGGCAATGCACCCGGTTTGTCATGAGCAATGAGAGCGACGAGCATGTTATTCTTCCTTCAGTGAACGGGACAAAAGTGTGGCCATGGCATCTGCGACATCCAACCTGTTTTCCACAAGTGCCGCAACCACGGATAAGATTGGCAAATCAAGGGCGTTCTCACGGGCATCACGCGCCACAGCGCAAGCGGTCGCGGCACCCTCAATAGTCGTCTCGGGATCAAACGCCTTACCCGCACCCAGTGATAACCCAAACCGGTAATTCCGGGACAGGTCCGATGTGCAGGTCAGCACCAGATCGCCGAACCCGGACAGCCCGGACAGAGTGGCTGGATCTGCGCCTTTGAATTGCGCGTAACGCTGCATTTCCGCATTTCCACGGGTCATCAGCGCGGCGCGCGCGCTTTCGCCGAGCCGCGCACCGATGGCGGCACCGCAGGCAATGGCGATGACGTTTTTCAGCGCCCCGCCCAATTGCGCGCCGGTCACATCGGTGGTGCGATACAGGCGCAGCGTGCTGTTTGACAGCTCTTGCTGCAAATCGCGCGCGCGATTCGGGTTGGCGCAGGCCAGCGTCAGCGCGGTCGGCAGCCCTTTTGCAATGTCATTGGCAAAACTTGGGCCGGTCAGGATCGCATGTTCGCTCTGCGGGCAGATTTCACGCGCGATATCGACGGGCCCCATGCCGGTCTCAAGCTCAATGCCCTTGCAGCACGCGACAAGCGTTTTTCCGGCAACCATCTGGTCAACGCCACGCAGGAACTGGCGCAGCTTTTGCGCTGGCACGGCCAACAGAAGCACGTCGCATTTTTGCAGGTCGGCGAGGTTTGATGTGACAACGACATTTGCCGGCAAAAAAAATCCGGGCAGACGCGCTTTGTTTTCGCGGTTTTGGTGCATCAACTGCGCCTGTTTGGCATCGCGCGCCCACAACAGGACCGGGGCGGTTTGACCAAGCGAGATGGCCAAAGCCGTGCCGAAAGCGCCCGCACCCAATACGCCGACACTCATGCCTTTGCCCCTTTTTTGCCGCTGCCGAGCATTGCGGGGCTTTTTGCATCAAGCGGCCATCTTGGACGGGCGGCAAGTGTCAGATCATCGGGCGGATGGTCTGCCATTCTCTCAAGTGCGGCAAAGCCGATCATTGCGGCATTATCGGTACATAAGGCAAGCGGCGGCGCAACAAAACCGGCCCCATTGTCCCGCGCAACCGTCTCTAATCTGGCACGAATTGCCATATTTGCTGCGACACCACCAGCGACACATAGTGTCGCCGTACTCGGTGAAAGCTGATGATATTGCTGCATCGCGCGGCTCGTTTTTTCCGCCAGAACATCAACGACTGCGGCCTGAAAGCCCGCGCTCAGGTCTGCCTGATCCTGTGGGTAAAGCCCGCCCTGATCCCGCACCAACCCGTCGCGCGCCCTCAGAACTGCGGTTTTCAAGCCTGAGAATGACATGTCGCACCCCGGGCGGTCCAGCATCGGGCGCGGTAGGGAAAACCGTTTCGCATCCCCCCGCAGTGCCGCCTGTTCCACCGAAGGGCCGCCCGGTTGCGGCAAAGCCAGCAGCCGCGCGATCTTGTCAAAGGCTTCCCCCGGTGCATCGTCAATCGTGCCACCGATGCGTTTGAAATCATTTGGCCCTTTGACGAGCAAGAACTGACAATGCCCCCCCGATACGAGCAGCATCAGATAGGGAAACGGGACACTATCCGTCAATCGAGGGGTCAGCGCATGGCCCGCAAGATGGTTGATGCCATAAAGCGGTTTGCCCGTCGCCAGAGCGAGGCCCTTGGCGCACATGACGCCTGACACCACACCGCCAATCAGGCCGGGACCCGCAGTGACAGCAATCGCGTCAATGTCCTGCAGGGGCGTCTGCGCAACATCCAGTGCTTCCTCGACACAGAGGTCCAAAATTTCCGCATGCGCGCGGGCCGCAATCTCGGGGACAACGCCACCGTAGGCCGCATGCAGGCCATCCTGTCCGCGCACAATCGAGGATAAAATCTGTGTCTCGCCGGATGCGTTTTTACGCAGCACGGCGGCGGCTGTGTCATCACAACTGCTTTCCAGCGCAAGAACTGTCTGAGTGTGGCCCATTCAAGCCCCCGTTGCATGCCTTTGACTTGGCAGGTAACACCGAAGCGAGGCGCAAACAATGCCGGGGGGTGGCAAAGGCGGTGCAAAAAATTCCTGTGATCCTGACGCGACCAAAGGGATCGAACTCCGTGTTTAAAGCGGGCATTGCACCAAATGTCCGCGATCGTCTGGAATTCATTCGCAGCCCGCTTCTTGAGATCACGCCGATAGAGCAAAGCGCTGACTGCTCTGGCGCGCAGCATGCGATTTTCACCTCTGCCAATGGCGTGAAACTTGCGCCTAACGGAAACGGGCGGCGCGCGTTTTGCGTGGGGCGAAAAACGACCGAACTGGCGCAATCACATGGATGGGATGGTGTTTTTGCAGGTGCGACAGTCACGGGTTTGAAAGAATACGTGCTGACCCAACAGCCCCAAGGTGAAATTCATCACTATTCAGGGGTTTTCGTGCGTGGAAACGTCGCCAAAGAGCTGTCGGCTGCGGGTTTGAATGTCATGAATGTGCCGCTCTATGACCAACGTCTTTTACCCTTTTCGGCGGAGGCGTTAGCGGTTCTGCAGGCAAAAACGCCCGTCATAGTGCCGCTTTTTTCGCCACGTACCGCTGCACATTTTGGAGCGATGGCACCGGCTCATCCGAAGTTGTATATTATTGCAATGAGTTCGGCGGTCGCGGATTCTTTAGAAGAAATAGCGGTTTCGCAGCTGATGGTTGCGCAGGAACCCACCGCAAAATCCATGGCAGTTTGTGTGGAATACCTTATACTAAACGACAGCTTGGGTTGAGAGGCCAGAGCGGCAGGGGTAAGGTTCCTTAACAGCATACGCCTGTGAAGATTCGAAAAGGTGGAAGATTTGGCAAAATCACGAAAGCCCAACAAGGCAACTGAAACGGTTGAACAAGGCGTCGAGAAACCAATTGAGGCGGAGGAAATCGTCACCACCGCCACCGACATTCCAGACGCTGACGGTGTTTTGAAACAAGAACCAGAGGCGCAGGAGCTCCCGGAAAAAGAGCCTGTGTTGGACGAAACTCCGTCTGATGTGGATGCCAAGGATGACCTGACCGAATACGAGAAGCCTGCGGAAATTGCCGCAGCGACGACCGAAAGCGAAACGGTCGATCCCGTCGAGACGGTTGATGCGCTGAAAGAACACGACGCCGAGGACAAAACGGATGAAAAATCCGATGCTGTGGAAAACGAGGCTTGGCTCGACACGGACAAATCCAACGAGAAAGAGCTGGAAGCAGATACCGCTGAGAAATCCGAAAGTCCTTGGGACAAGGAAACCGATGCGAACCCGGTCGAGGAAAAACCCGAGGAACCTGAACCGGAAGCGGTGCAAAAGCCAGTCGTTCAGCCGCAGCCCGAAGTTGTGCGTGGCAGTATGTGGCCCGCGATTTTTGGCGGTGTGGTTGCCGCATTGATCGGCTTTATCGCGGGGCGTGGTGACACGTTGGATGCATATTTGCCAGCATCCATGCAGCGTACTGTGGTTGATATCACCGCACTTGAAGCGGCGTCGGCTGAAGCATCTGAACGTGCTGCCGCGCAGGCGGCCTTGATTGAGGCGCAAGCGGTGCGACTGGATGCCCTTGAAGCAGTGGACACGACCGAGACGCTTGATGTTATCGCCGAGCTGGAAGCAGATATCGCTGCCCTGACTGCGACAATCGCCGCTTTGGAAAATCAGGAACCGGTGACGATCCAGACCGATAATGCTGAGGCAAACGAAGCCATCGCATCCTTGCAGACGGCGCTTGAAGCGCAGAATGAAGAGATCGCAGCACTGGCCGAACGTGCAGAGGCTGCCGAGGCAGGTGCTGCCAAGGAAGCGGCGCAGATATTGGCGCGCGCGGCATTGACGCGGGTCGTAACCGCTGTCGACAGTGGCCAGCCGTTTGGCACTGCTCTGGCCGATCTTGAGGCGGTGACGCCTGTTGAGGTGCCTTCACCGCTGCAGGAAGCTGCGGAAAATGGCGTGCCGACAATGGGGGTCTTGAGAGAGGACTTTCCCGATGTTGCCCGCTCGGCATTGACGGCAGCGCGTTCGGAAACACCGGAATCCGAGGTTGTTGGGATCACGGGCTTTTTTCAGCGCCAGTTGAATATGCGCTCCGTGACGCCACGCGAAGGGTCTGACCCCGATGCGGTTTTGTCGAGAATGCAGGCTGCTGTTGAAAACGGCGATCTTGAAACGGCGCTGACCGAAGCGGATGGGCTGCCCGAAGCGGCTAAGGTGGTCATGGCCGACTGGCTGGATGCTGCACAGTCGCGCAAAGCTGCTCAGGACGCGGCAAACGAATTGGCTGATAGCCTGAACAGCAATTAAGGAAGACACTGATGCTTTGGTCCCTGATAAAGATTATCCTGTTCGTTGTCGCGGTCGCCGCTCTGGCGTTGGGCGCGGTTTATCTTTTGGAAAGCGAAGGTGGCGTTCAGGTTCAGGTGATGGGCACCGAATTTACCTTTAGCCCGATCCAATCCGTGATCGCCGCGGCCGTCTTGGTCTTTGCGGTGTGGCTGTTCCTCAAGCTCCTGTCGTTATTGGTGGCATGTCTGCGGTTCTTATCGGGAGATGAGACCGCGATTTCGCGCTATTTCGACCGCAGCCGCGAACGCAAAGGGTTTCAGGCGTTGTCCGAAGGGTTGATGGCGCTGGCCAGTGGCGAGGGTCGCGTTGCGATGACCAAGGCCGTGAAAGCCGAGCGTTACCTCAATAAGCCGGAACTCACCAACCTGCTTGTGGCACAGGCGGCTGAAATGGCTGGCGATCGTCGCAAGGCTGAGGAAACATATAAAAAGCTGGTGACGACAGACGCGACGCGCTTTGTCGGCGTGCGCGGTATCATGAAACAAAAGCTGGCGGATGGTGACACGGATACCGCGTTGCAGTTGGCTGAAAAGGCCTTTGCGATCAAGCCAAAGCACGAAGAAGTGCAGGATGTTCTTTTGCGTCTGCAAGCTCAGAAAGAGGATTGGTCCGGTGCGCGCAAGACATTGAGCGCAAAGCTGAAATACGGAAATCTGCCGCGTGATGTGCACAAAAGGCGCGATGCGGTGCTGGCCCTGTCGGAGGCCAAGGATATCCTGTCTGATCAGAGTTCCATCGACGTGCAGGAAAAGGCGATTGAGGCGAACAAGCTGTCGCCAGATCTGATCCCGGCAGCCGTGATGGCCGCTGGCGGTTATGTTGAACAGAACCGTCCGCGTCTTGCTGTGCGTTTGCTGAAAAAAGCGTGGGAAGTGCATCCGCACCCTGACCTTGCAGCGGCTTTCGCTGCGATTGAGCCGAATGAAACACCGGCGGAACGCATCAAGCGCTTTATGGCGATCACGCGGATCAAGCCTGAAAATCCGGAAACCAAGATGCTTTTGGCTGAACTTCATATCGCCAATGAGGATTTCCCCGAAGCGCGGCGTGCCTTGGGCGATCTGGCGGAAACGGATGCAACGGCGCGCTCCGTTACCTTGATGGCTGCGATTGAGCGGGGCGAGGGGGCACCCGATACCGTTGTGCGCGGATGGCTGGCCAAAGCGCTGACCGTGTCGCGCGGACCACAGTGGATCTGTGACAATTGCCAGCATATCCATCAGGAATGGGGCCCGTTCTGCGAAAATTGCGAGAGTTTTGATACTTTGGCGTGGAAAGCACCGCCTTTGTCAGAGATGGCCATGCCAGGCGGGGTACAGATGTTACCGCTGATCGTGGGTGCTTTGGAAGAGAAGCCCGAAGAAAAGACGGGCGATATCATCGAAGACGCTGAAATCATCCCCGACGGTATGGGCAGCAACGCGCATGAAGCACCGGAGCAGAGCAAAGCCACCTGACCAAGTAGTTTGTTTGCCCTGTCGCATTTCAAGGTGAAAGCGCTGGCGCAGCAGGTGCGTAACGCGCCACGCCAACACTGTGAATGGGTGGTTCTTTGAATACGCTGTGATCTGTCGCACGGTTGCGTATCAGACAGCGTCGGCAAGTTCCTTAAGCGTCACGTGTACCTTGTCAGAGCTTATGACCGCGCGCCGCACCAACCGATCGAACTGCCGGGCAAAGCCACGTACCTGATCCGCGCTGCTCACCACCAGATAAGCGCCGCCGATATAGAGAGCCACACGCTGATTCCCAAAGACGGTGAATGGTGCTGAAAAAACCTCTGCGCCGTCATAAACGTGCAGGCGAAGGGCCGGGTAGTGGTCGGCACAGATGCGGGCCATATGGGCCAACTGGCTGTGACACCGGTCTCGCGATGTGCCGCGCCACAGACCGGTACGCGCCGACAGATCCTGCAGCGTTTGCAGCGGCATCGCGACTTCAATATCCATGTCGTTCAGCGATATACGTTCCAGCACATTTTCAACGCCACCCCCACGGGCGTCTTCCACGCTGGACCTGTCCGAAACATCGGGCGCAATACTGATGATATCGGGCAGGGTAGAGGGCACCGTGCGCAGTTTGAAACCCGCTGCCTCATTACGCCATTGATCCAGTGGGGTTGAGCCGTCGGCTTGAGTCTCTTTCTCGATTTGAACGCTTTCTGCAACCTCTTGCCGACCCTCTTGCGCGTTTTCCAGACAAAGAAGCCAATCGACGGAGACTCCGCTGACCGTCGCAATGCGGCGCAGCGTTTCCGCGCGCGGCAAACGATCCGTGTCGGGGTTCAAAAACTGACTCATGGCAGAGCGGTCAATGCCAACCGAGCGCATGAAATGGCCGCGCCCCTCGGTATGCGAGTCGATCAGGCTGCTGAGGCGTTCTTTGAACAATCGGGAAAGGTCGCGTTTATCCATTGTGATAAAGGAATACAAATGTTGTGAAAACACAACAAAAATTTGTGAACGCTTCGTATGTTACACTAATCATGCACAAACACGCGCTTGTCGCACAGCACCATTTCTCAAAAGATACGGACCAGAAAGCCGAAAATCCGCACTGAGAAAGGGTTGTTTTGACACCTCGAAAAATCCATGTCCAATGGCAAACGCTACTTGTCTGTCTTTGTTGCTATGGCGGTGTCACAGGGTCTACATTCTACGCGGACGTGCTTGGGTTGGGCCTTTCGGGGGTGGTGCTGACCGTTGCACTGACGCTGTATTCCTCTTTCAATCACGAAGTGCTGCATGGTCATCCGTTTCGAAATACGGCCGCAAACACAGCCTTGGTTTTTCCGGCCATGGGCTTGCTGATCCCGTATCTGAGGTTCAAAACGACGCATCTGGCCCATCACCACGATCCGTCGCTCACCGACCCTTATGATGATCCGGAAACGAATTACACTGATCCTGCCGTGTGGAATACATGGTCGGAGGCTCGTCAGAAATTATATAAATGGAACAATACTTTGCTGGGCCGCATGTCGGTTGGCCCCGTTATTGGTCTGATCACCTTTTACAAGCATGACGCACAGCAGATCAAAAATGGAAACCGTGAAATCCTGGTCGCCTATCTGTTTCACTTCGCAGGGCTTGTCCCCGTTGTGCTGTGGTTGATCTGGATGAGTGAGATGCCGTTCTGGCTCTATGCGACGGCGGTGTATTTCAGCCACGCTATCCTCAAGATCCGCACGTTTCTGGAGCATCAGGCCCATGAAAAGGCCCGCTGTCGCAGTGTGATCATCGAAGATCGCGGGCCATTGTCTGTCCTGTTTCTGAAAAATAACCTGCATGCAGTGCACCATGCTTATCCGACGCTGCCGTGGTATCGGTTACAGGGGTTTTACGACAAGCGGCGCGATGTGGTTCTGACGCGCAATGGCGGGTATGTGTATGGATCTTATGCGCAGGTTGCGTCGCTGTTCCTTTTGAAAGCCAAGGACCCTGTGCCGCATAGCCAATGGATTACCGGGCATGAACAGGTGCCTCAGATCCAAAATCTACAAAAAACCACTGCGGCGCGCGATATCACTGCTTGCAACTTGACCGGATGATCCGCTTTGATGGCGGTATACGTCAGGGAGGCATCGATGAAAGACATCCAGAACACGCCCGTTGAACTGCAAGTCGAGGGTGGTATTGCGACGATAACGCTGAACAGACCGCAAACGCTGAACGCGCTTTCCGAAGATATGCTGGCAGGGTTGCAAAGCACCTTGGACGGTATTGCCGTGAACCATGACGTAAAGGTCGTGATTTTGCGCGGGGCGGGAAACCACTTTTGTGCCGGTCACAACCTCAAGGAAATGAGCGCACGCCGCGCAGATGCCGACAAGGGGTCCGCGTATTTCAATACGCTCTTTGCGACCTGTTCGAAAATGATGCTGTCGATCGTAAATCTGCCGCAGCCTGTGATTGCCGAAGTGAAAGGGATCGCCACTGCCGCCGGATGCCAGCTGGTTGCAACCTGTGATCTGGCCATCGCGGCTGAGGATGCCCGCTTTGCCACGTCGGGCGTCAACATCGGCCTGTTCTGTTCCACGCCGATGGTCGCCCTGTCGCGCAACGTGCCGCGCAAAAAAGCAATGGAAATGCTCTTGCTGGGCGAGTTTCTACCCGCATCAAGGGCTGAGGAGATCGGCCTGATAAACCGTGTTGTTCCAGCCGACGCCCTCGAAACGGCGACACGTCAGATGGCGCAGACCATCGTCGATAAGTCACCTGTAGCGATCAAAATCGGCAAGAAAGCGTTCTATGCGCAGTGTGATATGCCCCTTGATGCGGCCTATGCCTACGCAGGTGCAGCCATGGCGGAAAACATGCTGGCGCGGGATGCGACCGAAGGGATCAACGCGTTTATTGACAAAAAGCCAATGCCGGATTGGACCGGCGAATAGGCCTCAAACGCCGTATGGCGAGCACTATTTTGCCTGTATACCCGCCACACTCTGCTCAAACCGGGTGGGTTAGCCCACCTTGAAGCCCCAGAAATCCGTACGGTCCGCCATGAAATAGCCCGGCTGAGACCGCATGATCCCGTGCAGTTCAACGGTGCTGCCCGCACTCAGGCTGGCCAGTGTCTGGATCGAAATCGTTGTGCGCCCGTTGAAATGGGCGGCTGTGTTCTCAACCTCCGACCCTGTGATGGGGGTGATACCATCAATCAGCAACTGGGCGCCCATGCGCGCAGCGCTGCTGGAATCGGCCTTGAAGGTCAGTAAAGCGCCAAGTTGATACGTACCATCGACCGGCACGATGAACTGATTTGTTGCAGCGTCAAATACGGCCTGTTCATTATATTCCAGATCGTTGATGGCAATTTTGGTCCATGTCCCGGCCGGGCAGAAATTGTCGAAATTCGTAACACCCTTGAAGCGTGGCAAGCGTGGCTGATCGACAATTCCCGTGGCGTTGTCCGCAATCAGCGCATCCAGAAAATTGGTGCCATCGGACGTTGTCGCCACGCGCAGATTGTCTGACCCAAACAGGCCAAACAGCGCACGGGTCTGAAAACCCTGTTGGAAAACAAAACCGCTGTCATCAGCGCTGGTTTCCTTGTTGAGTGTTTTCAACAGACTGCCAGTGCCGCCATCCGCACGGTACAGGGCCGTCCAGAGCGCGGCGTTGAGTTTGGCAGAAAACGGTGTGCCGGGAAGCGTATTCATTCCCAACCCGAAGGTTTCGATTTCTTCCAGCTCGGGACTGTCCAGATCGATCCACTCCGCGCCGTCATAGACCACCAGCGCATCGCGGTTGATCACGTAGGCGCGCCACCCGGCCCGCGGGACAAAGAACCGCCAGGCACCGTTTTCAAACAGGGCAACTTCGCCCTCATGATTGGCCCATTCATTGATCCCGCCTGCATCGATGATATAGCGTGTTCCGTCGGTCGGAGACGTCGGCGGTGTTGTCTGATCATCGGCCGCGACGCCCAGTTGCGTCACGACATCAAGAATACGCAGCGCTTCATTGTGGGTGACGTGTTTTTGGGCTTGGCTTGGCTGGATGAACGGCATTGACAAGCTGCTTGAGATATCGGCCATGTGAATTCCCATGAGAAAGGTTTGAACAGCCTGCATCCTTCCTCAAAAGCCTTGCCGCCGGCTTATGCCATCGGCCGAAGTCTTAAAGTTTTGTTAGGATTTTCGGATGGATTTCCCCCTTTGCATGCAATGCGCGAAAATAAATCAACTATGAGGTGAAGCTTGCTTTGCGTGACAGCGCGCGCATAATGACAGGCAAATGCACGCCAACGTAAAAGATACGCAAACGACGACCCCGCAGAAAACAACGCGGCAGCCCTTCAAGTCGGGCGATGTCGACAGACGACCGGCACCTCCCGTGAAGACAGCCCTGCAACAACGCGCAAATACCAGCCCGCTTGTGTCACGTTTGGCCACACTGCAGGCGCTGGCCAACAACAGCACTGGCCTGAGTGCTGCGCGATCTGCACCGAATGGACAGCAGGTCGCACAACGGCAAATGTCATCGCAACCTGTTCTGCAACGTGACCGCGTCAGTACAAGACTTGGCGAGCAAACTGTGAGCGCTGATCAAAGCGGTGCTGCCGAAACTCTGGCCTTTCTGGAACCCGGCAGGTCCCACGGTGGGAAATACGCGCCGGTCCATCTGACAAAGAAAATCAAAATGGCAGGCGCCGGTCTTATCGATGCCGGAGGTCTGACCCATGGTGCCCTGAATGCGCAGAATGCCGATACACCGGATTACCACTTTACGATCACATCGGGCTTCATGGCGGCGGCCTTGGTGAACTCACCGATAAAGAATTATCTGGTAAAGCATGGTAGGGCAGGCGCGATCTGGGCTTTTGGAGGGGTCAACACAGAGGTTTTGTCCCAGAACAAACTCAAAGCGAATGAAATCGTCAACGCGTTCAACTCAGATCTTGATCTTGCAGCTGGTGCGAACTTTGATAATTTGATGCTGACCTATGATCCCGATGGAGAAGGGCCGACCTTTGATGCCGTGGTGCGCTTTCATGAAGAGGTGAAAAATACGTTATTCGCGATTCCGTCCGTCAACCCGGGCGGCGATCTGCCATTCGCATCTGTCAAGTTCTCGCAAATGAGAACCCACATTACCGCTGGCGCTGACCAGCTTGCGGCACAATGGAGCAATTGGACAAACAACGGCGCGGCGGCTACGCGGAATGACTTCAGGATATCGGCAGGCAAGTGGACCGATCTTGCCAAGGCCGTGAATATTCTCAACCGCATTCGGGCCAAGGCGCTGAAACTTGAATCCCCGGATGCGGCTGCAGGTGCGGTGTTCGATGATGCATTTATTGACGCTAACCTCGACGCCCACGCCCATGCGAGAACGGCCATCAAGGACAATATGAACACGGATCAGGACAGCCATGCTGAGGAATTCACCTGATCCCCCGTGGTTTTAGGTCTCAGAAATACCCCTCTGCACAGGTTTGGACACACCACACTGTCTATCACCCTAGAACGCAAAATCTTCCGCGGTCAGGGAGAAATTGTTCGTGCTGAAAACAGTGACACCACTGGCAACGCCGCCATCATTGGTGAACTCAATTCGAATGGAACTGTCAGAAAGACGGTCCCAATTGAGATCGCCGAGGCTCTGAACAGCGTCCATACGCGAAAAATCTATGGTGTCCGCGCCATCTTGCCAGTCGAGAATCTGCCCACCGCGCGATGTTTCCATGAACAAGAAGGTATCGGACCCGCCCCCGCCGGTCATGTCGTCACGGCCGTTGGTCGACACAAGCGTGTC
Source organism: Roseobacter sp. OBYS 0001 (assembly GCF_019654895.1). NCBI lineage: Bacteria > Pseudomonadati > Pseudomonadota > Alphaproteobacteria > Rhodobacterales > Roseobacteraceae > Roseobacter > Roseobacter sp. OBYS 0001. The sequence continues at coordinate 171,499 of NZ_BPES01000002.1, read as the reverse complement.
CGCTCCGAGCTTTCCAAACAAGGCGTCCATACCCTGTCCGCCCTCGATCCAGTCGTTGCCGTTCCCACCGAAGAGCGTATCGTTCTGAGCACCGCCAAAAATGAAATCGTTCCCGTCCCCCCCGGTGATGAAATCGCTGCCCTTTTTGCCATGGATGTTATCGGCATTTCCGGTGCCTGACAGCTTGTTGGCACCGTCGTTGCCGACAATATGGTTGGGCTGGTTCAGGATCGGTTCAAAGATATCGACCCCATCGAACACGCCGCTGGCGGTTACTGTGACATCGGATTTGCTGACCTTGTCACCGTAGACTTTGACGGTTCCCAAAAGATCTTCGTCATGTGCGCCGCCACCGGGTCCTTGCTGCGAGCGGATGTGCAGCGTTGAAAAATCACCGCCGCCATCCTCGCCGTAGGTGATCCGCGCAAGTTCGACCGTGTGGCCGCGCAGTTCGATCGCGTCACCATCCTGTTTTGAGTAATCCAGCAGCACATCATTACCGCCGCTTGTGACCCAATGGTCATGCACGGCGTCATTTTCACCCGCGACGCCACGCCAGTTGATCGTTCCATCATCCGTAGTATGGCGCGCCAGAACAACATCCGTGGCGTCCAGCAGATAGTTGAAGATGAATTTGTCGCTGCCTTGCCCGCCACTTACCACATCCTTGGACAGGGCAGGGGCCACCGGGCTTGTCACGCGTCCGGCACCACCTGTCTGCGCCGGTCCGGGTTCTCCGCCATCGGCGTAGATACGGATCACGTCATTGCCGGGCCCCGCGTTAACCTGTTGCGCACCGGAGCCTATCTCGACCCGGTCCACCGTTAGAATACCGACCGGGGCCGTGATGATTTCTTCCTGATGTCGCGCGCTTTGGAAAACCTGCGCGCCGCCGTTGTACTCCAGCAGCTGGTCAGCCATCGTCAATCGTTCACCGCCATCAAAAATACCATCGCGCTGTACGGTGATGTCTGACGTGTTCACGCGATCCCCGTAAACCTTGATCGTGCCAAGGGGGTCTTCGTCATGCGCGCCGGTGGCAGTGTTCGCCCCTGCCGCCCCGCCGTTGCCTTGCTGGCTGATCACAGTGATGGTCGAAAAGGTGCCGCGCGCGTCTTGCCCATAGGTGATGCCGTCAATTTCGACGGTATGCCCGCGCAACACGATCTTGTCGCCCTCACTTTTGGAATAATCGAGGATTGTGTCGTTGCCAAACCCTTCTACCCAGTGATCATGCACGTTGTCGTTTTCACCCGCCACGCCGCGCCAATTGATATTGCCAGTGACCGATGTGTGCTGTGCGATGACCTCTGCGGTCGCGTTGAGCAGCGCGTGAAACTCGAAACGGTCGGCACCCGCACCCCCGCTGAGATAGTCATCTGACGCGCCGCTGCCCAGTTTCGGGTTCACCCGCCCGACGCTGCCATCCGTCTGTGCCGGGTCGGGTTCGCCCGCATCGCCGTATGAGATAATCCGATCATTGCCGTCGCCTGCCAGAATGGTTTGCGTCCCGCTCCCGGCGTGAAACTGGTTGCTGTGCTGCGTGCCGGTGAATGTGCTGTTGATGGTCCATGGGCTGTCCAACCCCCACAGCGGATTTGCCAGATCTGGCAGGGTATTGTCTGCAAACCCGTCGCGTTCAGAGGCTTTGATATCCTCAAGCGCATCGATGCCGTAAAAAACATCTGCCCTGACAGAAATATCCTGCATCGTCACCTTGTCGCCATAGACCTTGATCGTGCCCAGCGGGTCTTCGTCATGGGCGCCGGTTGCAGTGTTGGTCCCGCCTGCGCCCCCGTCGCCCTGTTGAGAGCGCAGGGTGATCAGGCTGAAATCGCCAAGCGTGTCAGCGCCGTAGGTGATGGTCGCGACCTCGACCGTATGGCCGCGAATATCAATGCTGTCCCCATCCTGATCCGAGAAATCAAGGATCACATCCTTGCCAATCCCCTCAACCCAGTGGTCGTGCACATTGTCGTTCTCGCCCGCGACCCCGCGCCAATTCACGGAGCCATCCGTGCGGGTATATGCGTCCAACACGTCATCTTTGGCGTTCAGCAGCAGCCGAAAGGCAAAGGTATCCTGCCCCTGACCGCCGGAGATCACGTCGTTTGACTGCCCCGCGCCAATCGCAGGAGTGACGCGCCCGGCGGCTCCATTTGTCTGTGCCGGATTAGGTTCATCCCCGTCGGAAAAGCTGAAGATCACGTCATTTCCGCCGCCGGTATCCACGACCTGTGAGCCCTGACCGATGGTCACGCGATCCATCTGTGTATAGGCAGAACCCGTATAGTCGGTGTCATCGGTATTGCTGGCCACGATCCGGGTCACGCCCGCGTTCAGAGGGGCAAAAACACTGTCAGCATGGGTAAGCCGGTCAATGCCGTCATTGGTGCGCTCTATGTCCAGATCCCCGCGAAAAATGCGGTCGCCATAGACCTTGATCTGGCCCAGAGGGTCTTCGTCATGGGCGCCGGTTGCCGTATTTGCCCCGCCAGCCCCGCCATTGCCTTGCTGGCTGAACAAAGTGATCAGCGAATAGGAACCGCCCGCATCTGTGCCATATGTAATACCCTCAAGCGTCATGGTGTGGCCGGATATCTTGATCTGGTCCCCTTCGGCCCTGCTGTAGTCGGTGATGGTATCGAGGCCAAAGCCTTCGACCCAATGGTCATGCACATTGTCGTTTTCGCCCGCGACCCCGGCCCAATCCACCTGACCGGATGGCCAGGTATGGGTCGTGATCACCTCGGTTGTGGCATTCAGCAAGGCCCTGAATTCGAAAATGTCAGCGCCTGCGCCACCGGTCAGAATATCATCGCCGGACTGCGTATTCGGCGGCGTGACGCGACCCTGCGCACCGTTGGTCTGGGCGGGATCAGGCTCACCGCTATCGCCATAGGAAATGATGCGGTCGTCTCCGGTCCCCATTTCAACGGCCTGCGCGCCGCTGCCGATACGCGCTGTATCATTGAGATTTGTTCCGGTTATAGCGGTGGCCATTTGTATTCTCCCTGCATTAGGCGGGCTTTCACCCGTTGCGTGGGCTAAGCGTCGATATCTCTTACGGATACAAATTCCCGTAATGCGGGAATTCCTAATTGGCAAATGGGCTTGTTTTACGAGGGGCGGTTTTTTGCTTGGCTGCGCGGTTTTTCAGCAGTGTAACAGTGGTTTCATGCTCGGGCCGTGCACAGTTCAGCGGTTCCTTGCTGAAAGACCCGGATCAATGCCAGTCTTCTTTTAAATCTAAGCGGTAGTGGCAGGCGACCTACCTCACCACGCGATAGACATCGCCACTTCCTGCATCACGGACCAGATCGACGCATGACCCGTTCCAATGATAATCAAGATGGCGTCCCTGAACCGGTGAATGGGCGAGGTCGGGATAGAAAAGTCCAACGCATTCCCCGTCACCGCGCACACTGGGATAGACAATTCCCTGACTACCCGACGCTCTGAGTTGCGCGGCGAAACCTTGTGCGGGCAGGTAATTGTCGGGATGCAAAAACGGTTGGATGGTTTCGTTCACAGTTCGGATGTCGTGCAGATCTGCATCCACAGCCATGCACAGTTCGCGAAACTGGGATGTCCAGCCCGGTGGTTCAGCCGTGGCCGACATGAAAGCCGCATGATGGTATGTCGTCTCCCTGACCGCAGTTTCAAAATCACTGGCGATGTATAGTACGCCCAGCTTGCCATCGGAAAACCGGCTTGGGCGATCGGTACTGCTGTGCGTGAACGGGGCCATCAGGTAGCTTGCGCCGGGTCCACCAACACGCCGGTCCGGTGGGATCAGATCAAGGGTGCCGATGCTTTCCATCAGTCTCGGGTTCGTCTTTTGCTCAGCCGAGATCAACAGGGGCCAGTCTTCGGGATCTGCGATGTCTTCGAACAGGTCGATGGGGGGATAGGTGCTGCGGATGATGCGCACGCCACGGGGCCAGTCCACATGCGTGATGGATGGCTCTACCAAGCACCTCTCTCCGCATCCAGATAGCGGCGCACGCGCATCAAATCCGTAAGTTCACCCCCCAGCATGACCTCCAGTGCGGAGTGTCCGGCAAAGGTTGTGTTCGGGGCCTTGACCCACGCGTAAACCCGGTCCGTATCCCGGAAAATAATGCGCAGTGCTTTGTGAATGCCAAGGATGTTGGAAAGCCGCGCCTTTGTATCGCGGTCCAACCGGCCGGGCTGTCCCGCCTTCCAGCGACGGTAGGTTCGCACGGGCAGGTCCAGCAGCGTTGCCGCGTCTTCATCCGTGATGGCCCATTTGCCAAACAGACGCAGAACGGCGCGCAACAGTGCGGCCCCTTCCTCAGCGGTGATCGGCTGCGGCGCAAATTCCTGCGCCTTTGTTTCAAGTGGCTGCAAAGACATATCAACACCTTTTTGGCAACTTATACACATATTAATGCCATATGGCAACAATCTTTGGTTTGAGTACTGCATTGCACATATAAACCAACGCTAAATGGTCAGGGCGTTCCACTCAGAAAGAGCCATCCGCCCTCGATTCCGATAATCTCTTGCAGTCTGTTCTGTCATGCGACAGGTCTAGGCAGCAGAAAGCTAAGGGGCGGAACACAAGCAGTGCGCATTTTGACCAACATCTCTGCCACATTGGACGGCCCGATATGACAGCGTTAGGCTTGGGTCTGATCGCCGCCTTTTGCTGGGGCCTGCACGATATTGCCATCCGTTATCTTAGCCGGTCCGTGCCCTTGTTGGCAGCGCTGTTTGTGGTGCTTTGCGTCGGAGCCTTGTTCCAGCTGACGGCAATTTTGATACTGGGAGGCGGCTTTTTCGTCTCTGGCACAGGCGTTTTGCTGTCGCTGGGCGCAGGTGTCGCCTTTCTGATCGCCAGCCTTGGGTTGTACTATGCGTTCGAGCGGGGCCCGGTCAGGCTTGTTGCCCCGATCATCGCGTCCTTTCCCATTCTGTCGCTTGTTTATGCCGTTGCCAGCGGTCGCACAGTCACGCCCGCGCAGGGCCTCGCGGTTTTGGCGATTGTTGTTGGTGTGGGTCTGGTTGCAGCCTTGTCCGATCAAAGTGACGATGACATTCCGCCGATCAAGCGCACCATTATTCTGTCGCTGGTGTCGGCCTTTGGTTTTGCAACGACCTTCAAACTGGGACAGCTTGCGGCGGATTTATCCGGTGAACTGCCCACAACGCTCATTGCCCGCCTCACTGCGCTGAGCCTTTTGATGGGCGTGATCATGATGCGGCGCGCCACCTTCTGGCCGGGACGCAAAGCGCTGCTGCCTTTGGTGGGGATGGGCATACTTGACGGCGTCGCGCTGTTGTCCGTCTTGTCTGCAGGTAAGATGCCAAATCCGGAATATGCCTCTGTTACCTCGTCCATGTTCGGGCTTTTGACGATCCTGCTGGCCTGGACCTTCCTGAAAGAACGCATGACACCCCCGCAATGGTCCGGCTGTCTTATCGCATTTGCTGGTGTTGGGTATCTGGCACTCTGATCTGTCAGTCAGGCATCTTTACGCGCGTCTTGCGCCGTCAGCGCCGCTTCGAAACGGTGCTGGTTCCAATTTTCGCCAAGCGCTGTTTTCAGGAGATCCTGCTGGCTTGGTGGTGCCAGACCACCCGTGGGCGGGTCATTGTCGAGGTTTGTGGGAAAGGAATATCCCTCGGCGGTCGCCGCAATCGCAGCATGCAATGCAGCATCAGCCAACGACAGTTCTTTCAGGGACCGGAAGGCAAGCAAACTCATCTTTGTGCGATCAACCGTTTCCATCGCGCGACCGAAAGGGGAGGAAATCTGCAAAAGGTTCACCATGCGGTGGATGTCACGACTACCGTTGGCTCCCGCGGCATGAAACAGGGCCGGGTTGAAAAAGAGCGCATCCCCCTTGGCCAAGGGCAATTGCACGTAGCTCTCTTCGAAGTAGGCGCGAAAATCAGCCCGCCGCCACGCTGCATATCCGGGACGGTAGAGCTGCGAAAACGGGAGCAATTTGGTCGGGCCGCTCTCCAGCGGTGTGTCCCCATGCGCTATCCCGCCCTGCAGGGTCATCAGCGGGGACAGGTCGTGCACATGGGCAGGATAGGCGGCGCTGATTTCAGCTGTCTGAAACCCCAAATGATAGTCGCGATGCGCCTGCTGTGCCGACCCACCGGGATGAACGACATTGACCTGCGCCGTCATTTGATACTTCGGCCCTAACCATGCCTCGCAGGCGGCATCGATGGCGGGGTTTGCAAAATACCGCACAAAGACATCCGGGTCTGCCTCGCAGAGTTTTTGCAGGGAATTCCATATCCGATCATTGGACCCTGCGGCCGCAAAGTGATCTGCCGCCCCTCCCTGCGCGGCTTTTTCATCCGCAATGATGCGTTCATAGATCACAGTCGCATCATCAATCGCAGAGGTGTCCGCACAAGCGTTTCGCAATACAATGACACCGGCGCCACGCTGCAGAACCTGCGCCCATTCCGCCATCAATTCACGACGGGTTTGCACAGTTTCCAGCATACCGCCGCGGAGCGCCATGTCATAAACGGGGATATTTTTGCAAACCTCAGAGGCCAACGGCACAGTATCGGGAGTGGTCTGTTGGCTTGTCAGCGAAGCGAAATCGTTCAGGTCACAGTCCGCTTCGGTGTAAAAACCGACGGTACTTTTGGATACTTGGGTCATTGCCATGCTCCTTTGAGCACTAGTCCGCGTCCTTTTGCGCGATCCAGTCGTGGTCAGGATCATTCTCGAACCGCCACTTGCGCAAGGGACCTGCCATCACGTTCAGGTAATACATGTCATAGCCATAGGGCGCGCCGCAGGGATGGTGCCCGCGCGGCACACAGACCACATCGCCATCGCTGACGGCCATGGTTTCATCAAGGCTGCGGTCGTCGGTATAAACCCGCTGCACGCCAAATCCCTGCGCGGGGTTCAGGCGGTGGTAATAGGTCTCTTCGAGATAGGTCATGCGGGGATAGTCGTCTTCGTCATGGCGGTGGCTGGGATAGGACGACCAGTTGCCAGCGGGGGTAAAGACTTCGGTGACCAGCAGGCTGGAGGCCACGTCGCGACCTTCCATGGCGATGTTGTTGATAAACCGGGTATTCTGGGCCTTGCCGCGTGGTGTCAGTTCAATCCCCTCAGGTCCCAAGCGCGCCGCTGGATAATCCGCGATACAAGGTGCGCTGCAGATTGCCACGACGCAATCGGTTGTCGCTGTGGCGGTCCAGTCGCTTTGTCCGGGCACGTAAATGCAATGCGGCGGCGTGCGGTCAAACACCGACATTCGCTCACCCATCTCACCAAAATCGGACCCCGCGACAGAGAGGCGGGCTTTGCCTTCGACCAGGACGATAATAACCTCCCGATCACCCGTTTCCTCTGCCGCAGTCTCCCCGTGAGACAGGTGGTAAAGACCAAAGCCAACATAGCCCCAGCCCGCGCGTTCCGGCGTGATGTCATGCACCTTTCCGGAACGGCCCATTGGTTTGTGCAGGAGTGCGCTCATATGGTCCCGCCAAGCGACCCTTCGAGTTTGGCCATTTCCTGACCGCCCGCCATCAGGTCCTGCAACTCATCCGGTGTGATGTCGCCCCGCTTTGCCGTGCCGAGAGTCTTTCCCCGGTTCAGCACGGTGAAGCGATCACCCACAGCCATCGCGTGACGGACGTTGTGGGTGATGAAGACCACGCCGATCCCGTCCTTGCGCACGCGGTCGATGGTCGCAAGAACATTGGACGTCTGACGCACCCCCAGCGCGGATGTGGGTTCATCAAGGATCAGCACCTTGGCCCCGAAATAAACCGCACGTGCGATGGCCACCGTCTGGCGTTCCCCGCCCGACAGAGTGCCAACCGCCTGATCCGGCGCACGCAGGTTGATGCCCATCTTTTTCATCTCGGCCATGGTGATGTCGTTGGCTTCATCCGTATCAAAGCGTTTGAAAAGCCCTGCGCCTTTTGTCGGCTCGCGCCCCATGAAGAAGTTCCGCGTCACTGACATCAGCGGGATCATCGCGAGGTCCTGATAGACCGTGGCAATGCCTGCTTCCATAGAATCACGCGGGCTGGCAAAGCTCATTTCCGACCCTTCGAACATGATCCGGCCTTTGGTGGGTTTATGAACGCCGGACATGGTCTTGATGAAGGTGGATTTCCCCGCGCCATTGTCCCCCAGCAGGCAGTGGCATTCCCCGGGCAGGATGTTGAAAGAAACCCCGGCAAGGGCAATCACATTGCCGAAGTGTTTTTCGATATCTTCCATCTGAACGATGGGTGCGTCTGTTGTTTGCGTATTCATATCAACGCTCCCCCGTGACGCGTTTGCGGATCATGTTGTTGAAGAGAACAGCAACCAGAAGCATGCCGCCCAAAAAGACGAGATACCAATCCTGATCAATGTCCGTGTAGGTCAACCCGATCAGTACCATCCCGAAAATGATCGCGCCAAAGAAGGCCCCAATCGCGGAACCATACCCACCCGTCAGCAGACAGCCCCCGATGACCGCCGCGATGATCGCCTCGAATTCCTTTTGGAACCCGCGCCGTGCGTCGGTTGATCCGCTGTCGAGCACGGTGATGATGGCCACAAGCGCCGCGCAGGTTGCAGTCACCATGAAGAGGATCAGCTTGACGCGTTTGACCGGAACACCGGAATTGGAAGCCGCATTGGCATCCCCGCCTGATGCAAAGATCCAGTTTCCGAAAGGTGTCTTTTGCAACACATATGTGGCCAGCAAAGCGATGATGACAAACCAGATGATCTCAACCGGGATACCGGTGACTTTTGGCGTGCCGTTGCGGAAGGTATCGATCATGCCCATCTCTGCCAGCTTGGTGAAAAAGCCGGGAAAGGCGTCACCCGAAAAGATCGGCGTCAGCCAGTCGTTTTCTGTCGCATCGCGCACACCGCGCAATTGGGTGGATCCATCGGTCGCCCATTTCAGCCCGACGAGAGACAACCCGCGAAAAATAAACAGAAACGCCAGTGTCACGATGAAGGAGGGCAGGCCCGTTGCCAGAACGATCTGCCCGTTCCCCGCGCCCACGGCGGCTGCAAAGATCAGCGTGGCGGGAATGGCGATGATCAGGGGCAGTCCGAAGGTCACAACACAGGCCCCGAAAAACAGACCCGTAAAGGCCACCATGGACCCTACGGAGAGGTCGAACTCACCGCCAACCATAAGCAGGGCCGCGCCAATCGCGAGAATTCCAAGCTGCGATGCAGGGGACATGAAGTTCATAAAGCCAGCGAGAGTGAACATGGCCGGGTCAGCGGTAATCAGGAAAAACACCGTGACCAGAATGACCCCGGCAATTGCACCCAGTTCAGGACGTTTCATCATACGCGAAAAGAAGGACTCTTCCTTTATGCGCTCGTCAACGGCGGCATCTGTGGGCATTTTTCCCTCCCGAAAAATGTATGTATTGAAAAAAGCGGGGCCGTGTGGGCCCCGCTTTAAGTGCGTTTAGCGAATGCCCTTGGCGGACAACTCAACCACTTGTGCGGCCTTGTCAGCCGTGATCAGGTTTGGACCCGATGGGACGTTGCCGCCCGGGATCAGACCGTATTGCGCATGCAGCGCCAGAAACGCGACCGGCAGATAGCCCTGCAGGTATTGTTGTTGGTCGATTGCAAAGGCGGCTTCGCCTGCTGCGACGGATTCAAGGAAACCAGCGGAAAGGTCGAATGACCCAACCCGGATGCTGCCTTCACCGCCAACGGCTTTGACGGCTGCAACCGCAGGCTCGCCAGCAAGTGATGCGCCCAGTGCCATGACCGTGTCGATGGATTCGTCGGAATCAAGCGAGGCCTTAACCTTGGCTTCGATTTCTGATGGATCGTTCGTTGTTGGCAGTACGATGACTTCACCACCGAAACCTTCGGCAAACCCGGCGCAACGATCATCAAGCGATACATTGCCAACCTCATGGTTCACGCAGAGGGCCTTGGTGCCGCCCATTTCTGCCATCTTTTCTCCGGCGGCCTTGCCCGCGTCGAATTCTTCCTGTCCGACGTGCAGCAGCGCGCCCAGACCTTTGGACACGTTAGAGCCGGAGTTCATGGAAATCACGGCGATACCCGCTGCAACGGCCTTTTCGATGGATGGGCCAAGCGCATCCGCATCGGGAATCGACACCACGATGCCATCGGGTTCCTGATTCACCGCCGCGTCGATCAACTGGCTCATCGCCACCATGTCGAATGTTTCCGGGGCGCGATATTCAACATTCGCACCCGTATCGGCAGCTGCTTTCTCAACACCGTTTTTGACAACGGACCAAAACGGATCAGAGGCCTGACCGTGGCTGACGACAATAATGTCTGTCGCGAGCGCAGGCGTCGCAATGGCCAGAGCGGCCGCGGCAAGTGTGGATTTCAAGAAATGTTTCATTGTTCCTCCCAGAACTGGCAATTTTGAGCCTAAACAAAGGACGTTTTCCTACGCCTTCGGCAGGAAGAAAGCACAGGTTCAATATTTTTGCAACCGGTTGCAAGAAATCAAAGCCTGTGATCAGATTGAGCCGTGCTGCTGAGAGTAAAAGGTCGGAATGAGTGTAACTTTAAAAGATGTGGCCGAACGGGCCGGTGTTTCGCGCTCTGCGGTGTCGCGCACGTTTACCGTGGGGGCATCGGTCTCGCCAAAAACCCGGGCCAAAGTTGAGAAAGCCGCAAACGATTTGGGCTATAGCCCCAACGCGCTGGCCTCGTCCTTGACCACCGGGCGCACCAAACTCATTGGTCTGATCTCGAACAATTTTCACAACCCGGTGTTTCTGGAGGTCTTTGACCTTTTTACGCGGTGCCTGCAGGACCGTGGCCTGCGTCCGCTGCTGGTCAACCTTACCGATGAAACGGATCCGGCCAATTCGCTGCGGCTTTTGCGGCAATATTCGGTTGATGGGGTGATTGTCGCCTCGTCCACCCTTTCCCAAGAATTCTCGCTGGCCTTTCAGAAATCGCAAATACCCGTGGTGCATTCATTTGGTAAATTTGCTCATGCGCCCCGCGTCCATGTTGTCGGCATCGATAATATCGAGTGCGGACGTATGGCAGCGCGCACCCTGATCGCGCGTGGTTACAAGAGGCTGGGCTTTCTTGGCGGTCCGGCTGATGCAACGTCGACAATAGACCGCCGCACAGGTTTTCTGGAGGTGATCCGGACGGCAGATGATGTCACCGTCTCAGACAGCTTTGCCACTGCCTATTCCTTTGACGCCGGGCGCAATGAGATGCTTTCATTACTGCAGAATGCCCCTGCCGAGGCCTATTTCTGTGGCGACGACGTTTTGTCGATCGGCGCATTAACCGCAATCCGCGAGGGCGGCATGCGCGTCCCCGAGGACATTGGCATCATCGGCTTAAACGACATGGAAATGTCGCGCTGGCAAAACATAGATTTAACGACGATCCGTCAGCCCATCCCTCAGATCATCGACAGCTCGGTCGAGCTGGTCATGGCAATGCTGGAGCAACCTGACCGTCACCCCGAGGCCCGGCTTTTTGCCTGCGAAATCATTGAGCGGGGTACGTTGCGCGCCCTGCCGTAGGGGCGGATGGTGGAATCAGGTGAAACTGCGCGCGCGCCGTTATTTTTCGCTCTACATGCGCTGACAATTCAATCTTAACGCATTTTGTGTCAAATTGATCGCAGGACAGGCGAGCAGTTCCTTTAATTTTGGGCTGGTAGTCTGATGTTGCGCAGGTACTCTGCGTACAGAGCGGTTATAGGAAAGAGCTATGAAAAGCAGGCTTATTTTGCTGATTATTGGATTGTTTGGCCTTGGTGCCTGTACCGCTACGACTGGCGGAAATGCCGGCTTCATTCGAAACCTGCCCGAAGAAATCGTTGCAATGGCAGCCCCGAACCAGGATTTGAATTCGGTTCAGCTGAAAGAAGCAGACGGCTGTTACTGGTACCGACATTCCGGCCCGGTTGAGACGACAATGCTGCCTTTGCGCACCGCCGAAGGGCGGCCCATTTGCACCAGACCGCAGGCCTAGCTGTTTGCCGTTACATAGGATTCGGCAGGATAGAGATGTGCAGTAGCGCCCGGCGACACCTCTTCGTAAAGACCGATGATATGCGCCATGACCATACGCACGCATCCGGAACTCGCCCTGCTGCCGATGGATCTGGGTGACGGCGTGCCGTGAATTCTGAGATAGGTGTCACGGTTCCCTTCGTATAGATACAGCGCCCGCGCCCCAAGCGGATTGCCCGGTCCACCGGGCATTCCGTCGGCAAACTCAGTATAAAGCTCCGGATCGCGGCGGATCATATCAGCCGTTGGCGTCCATTTGGGCCAGCGCGCCTTGCGCCGGATTGTAAAAACGCCCGGTTCATACAGATTGCCCCGCGCAATCGCGACGCCGTAGCGCATCGCAGTACCATCGCCCTGAACGTGGTACAAATAGCGCGCAACTGCATCAACGTGGATATCGCCGGGCACAAGCCCGCTGTTTGCCTCAACCCGAACGGGCAAAAAGCGTGGATGCAAACCCCAAGGGTTCGTTGTGGCAGGGTTGTAATTTGCCGGTGTGACCCGCGCATCCCATGCCGACCAATTGCTGCTTGCCGATGCAGCGGTAGCGCTGGCCGCCCCCAAGACTGACGTCGAAAACAACGCCGTAGACGTCTGCAGAAAATGTCGCCGTGTCAGCATCTCAAAATATCCCCTCATTAAAACTCTGTGCGGGTGTAAACCAAAATAATTTACACTGGCTAAATCGATTGTGGAATGGGCAGAAACACGTATCACACAGAAGTGCGTTTCTGCTACTTTTGATCATGCCGTGCCGCGCACCGGGCGGTCGTTCTCAATGTTGAAGATCATGCCGTCCAGCAATTCTTCAAGATCAGGCCGTGCCGCGGGTCCGTTCGAAATTTCAACCAGCATCAGGGTGCCATCGGGTCGGATTGCAAATGCGCCCGGCTCTGCGAAAACACGATCTGTTTCGGTTTCTGACAAGGGTTCTGACACGTAAAGGCCCAAGGCGCGCATCTGGTCTTCGCTCAAATCGAAACCCAATTCGAAGTTCCAGCCAAATTCTTTTTGATCGTCCAGCGCTTTTTGCCGTGTATCGGCAGAAACCACGGCGACATCCATTCTGTCGGTCCATGCTGGCAATACCGCATTCAGCTTGTTGAGGAACCGCTTGCACCGGGGGCAATGACGTCCGCGATAGACAAACAGCATGCTCCACCTGTCTTTGGGCTGTCCCAGCGTGATCGTTCCGCCATCGACGGTAGGAATTGTTATCTGTGCAACGGCAGTGCCCGGATTTGGTTTACTCATTGTATTTCCTTTTGAATGCGTCGGTCCGTTACATAGGGTCACCGGTTCAGATGCTGTTTGCACCGACCAGAGTGTGGCGGTTTCAACCGGATACAGCAACCGGGTCTGGCCTGTGCATCACCATTTGTTGAAGGGAAACCGTCCGGTTTGTGCACAGACAGCCCCGCTCCGAGCCCATTCAAATCTCAATAACCGGTCCGTCGAACCCTTCAGAAATGCCACGGTTCAGCAGTTTGCGCCGCGCATCCATGTCTTCGGGCACAATATACCCTCTGGACGCGCCAAACAGACCGTCATAGCGTCCGAAATACACCGCGCGCCGAGCGCCGATAGATCCGAGGGAAACATCGCGGGCGAAACTATGACCGAGCCCCGCAATCCTGAATCCTGGTTGGGTGTTGATGGGTTCGAGATACCCCTCAACGGACAGGTTTCTCAGACTGGTGGCACGGGCAAATCGTCCATTCCCGATACTCTGGACATTAAATCCCTCGTCGTTGGAGGTTCCCATAACTGCCGCATATTGCCCGGTCATGAGCCTGACCCCTTGTGCGTCAAGGCGCACGCTGCCAATCCCGTTGATGCCCTCGTCCACAGGGGTGATGGTGCCCGCGATCATGTCTTTGTCCATCCCTGCCGGGTCAATCCGGCTGGCGATGACACCAGATGCTGACCACACACCGCTGACAGCGACGCGAGTACCTGTCAGTGTATGGGCATGTATCGCACTGGGCGCTTGCACGGAAACGCCATTCACATGCAGAGCGCCCTGATGCGCGCGCAACGTGCCGATCAAAAGATGGTTGACAAAGACATCCTTTGCCACAAGCCTGTCACCACGTCGCTGTGCATAAACGGTCAGGGACATGCCCGGCACCAGAGCGTCGAGTGAGGTCGCGCCAAAGCTGGTGGTGTATCTGGTTGTGCGGGCCACATCGACCGTGACGCCATTGATCAGCAGACTGCCAAAACCCGTGAGAACGCCAACGATACCGGTGCCTCCGATGCCACCTTCAAAGGGATCATTGCCGGCGCGCGTGACCACGGCTGGTGCGCAAGAGGCCAAGAGGACTGTCGACCCCAGAAGCGAAAGGATGTCCCTTCTAGTTTTCTGTCTCACTTGTTTCGTCCTTTGGTTTGGATGGATCAGCGCCTGATGGTTCCCGGTAAAAGTAAACGCCTAACCGGTATCGTTCTTTTGCTCCCGTCCCATCTTGGTCGGTTTGCTGCAACACACTGCTTTGTGCATTGAGCGTCTCGAGCATATTTTGCGCCAGTTGACCTGCGTGTTCTTCGATCTGGTCCACAGACGCGGGCGACAACCGATTGTAAAACACGGCACGTTCCAGAAAGGGCGCATCCTCCGAAAGCAGATTTTGTGAGGCGGCTGCAAGGTGATCACCAACATTGGCGGCAAAAAACACCAGTTTGTCGTGATCAGACCTTGGCCCTGCGAACGCACCCTCACTTATTCTCAACAGTCCGTCGGCGCTTTCATGGACCAGATCCTGTCGGGTGAGTTCGTCAAGAATCGTGCGCGGTCGGATGTCCGTATTGATTTCGCGAACGAGTGCTTCGAAGTTCGGGCTGTTATCGGATGTCTTGGGCAGGCTTATGGGCTGGCCTGTGTCATCCTGATACTCAGGGCGCGTCATCCATTGGCTTAGGACTGTCGCGAAAGTCGCGGATTTGCCGCGCGCCGTTTTCCACGCATCATCATCGCTTGATAGAATGGCACGCACATCCCGACGATGGACTCCGGTCAAAAGCGACACCCGACTGTCTGTCGGGGCCGTGCCGCCAAGGCGAAACTCCTCATAGGCGACATCGACATAAACCGACTTGAGCAACTTATAAAATGCAGGGGCTGTAACGCCGCGACTGATCAACGTGCGCACAAGCGGGCGCATCAGCCCTTTGAGCAGCAGCAAAAACCCATCTGATCCGGTCGCGTTCATCACGTGAGACTACCCAGTGTAAAAAAATTCCACAAGATCGTTGATTGTTGAAGTATGCGCGTTATTTGGTTTTGTGTGAAAATTACACACGCACTGTTTTATGCAGTTGGAATGAAAGGAAATGACGAATGGTACACATGATTTCACGGCGCGGCGCGCTGAAAGCAGGAGTTGGCTTTGCAGGGCTGGCGGGTCTGTCGGCCTGCGGCATGACGACAAGCAGGACACCCGATATTGTTGATACGGCTGTGGCCGCCGGATCGTTCACGACGCTGGTTGCCGCGGTCCAAGCCGCAGGACTTGTCGAGACGTTGAAATCTCCCGGACCTTTCACTGTCTTTGCGCCGACGGATGAGGCATTTGCTGCTTTGCCTGCTGGTACTGTTGAAAACCTGCTCCTGCCTGAGAACAAAGATAAGCTGGTCCAAATTTTGACCTATCATGTCGTTTCAGGTCGGGTTCCGGCGGCTAATATCATTGGCAAGCGCGGATCCGTTGCCACCGTCGAAGGCAGCGATCTGCACTATGACGGCCGTAATGGCGTCAAGATCAACAAGGCGACAGTGATCAGCCCGGATGTTATGGCGTCCAACGGTATCATCCACGTCATTGACGGTGTTTTGCTGCCCAGCTGATCAAGATATGACCCTTTTGGCATGGCGCAGGATGCCTTTGGGCCAAGACGTCAAAATAAAATGCCAGTGCAATGACACGCTGGGGGCAAATGACTGACCCGCAAGTCTTTGTGGTTCAGTCCGTTCCTTGTAAAAAAGCGTGCATCATAGCAGCTATTTTTTGCCGAAGCCTCCGTCTGGGGCTTCGGTTTTTTGTAGCGTGCCTGCGCCATTCCCCCCTTAGAGACCATTGAGATAGCGCAGGGCGCAGAATCTGTCTTCTGTTCGAAAGTCTTTGGCAAAGGATCGCAACTTTGCGAATGCGTCCGGGGGTAAATATGGGTCAGTCCCGTGGGAACGCTTCAATGCAGTTTTGTGGGATTAGGGGGTGAGGCACGTGTCCTTGCCGGTCACTCTAAGGTCACGTTGCCCCCCCGGTGGTCGCTCACGAAAAAACCCGCCCTTTATTGTTCGGTGGAAGAGTAATCCGGCTTGGCCATGAGGGCTTCGTTGTAAGCTGGGTTATCGAGAATCGCATAAAGAGACGAGACAATCCGCCATGTGTTGCCATGCCGTCGGATCACCGAATAAACGGGATAGGGTTGTGCCTGTTCTTGTCCATTCGCGCCAAGCAGGCTGGAGACATGCGTTGAGCCGATCGTGTCAGCATCCAGAAACTTTGCCGATACCACGGTACGAGCGAAATCGACCACGCCGCAGTCATGTAAATGGCGCCGCACCGAGTTGAACGTATACTGAAACTCAGCCTCGGTCGTGATCAATCGCCGCCCGTCAACGGTTTCCATCATCTGGGGGAGCCTGAAACACTCACTGAACATCTGAAAATCCGCCTCAAGCAAGGCTTTCCCTGTGATGTAGAGCAGTTCTTCGGCGATGGATTCAGCGGCGCTATTTTGCATTACTCAAGTTATATTCAAATACTATGTTGTTTATCAAAGCGTCTTGCCCCGCCGTCAAGAAATTCTGATGTGTTTGCGTGGTTCGGTAAAAAATAAACACGTGATTGCAATTTATGCTATGCTCTGAGGTGTATTACGATAATTCTATTCAATCCTAAGGCAATAGCTACACGTAAAGACATTTTTGGTCAGATCTTATGGTAGTAACTTTCCACCTGATGAAGCCGCGTTTTGCCTTGCGCAAACGCATTACCGAGATTGTCCGCCGCACGGCAAAGGACCGATGATGAGCAGGGATCAGGCACAACCTGCGGATCAGACGCAAGCGCTGCAAAACATCTTTGACACCCAGCCATGGTTTGTGCGCATTGGACGTCGTTTCTGGGGTGTTGACCCTTTTGTCGTGCTGTTCATTGCGCTGTTTCTGGGCGTTGTGCCGATCGTTGCTGCTGTTTACGTGCTGAACCTTGGGGATGTGACGCATTATATTCTCAGGGGTACGGTCGAGGCAGCGCCTTGTCCGGACGATCTTGTTGGAACCGACCAGTGTCTTGAGAAACAGGTCGGCTATGGTCACGCGCTGAATTGGTGGCCAAGCCTGTCCATCATGATGCCCTTGGCGTTTTTCTTTGCGTTCACCTCGGTGCAAAACCTCCAGCGCACATTTCGTCAGATGATCCAGGACCGTATGTTCTGTAACCGGGACTGGCAGTTTGATCTGTCAGACACATCCAGTGAGATGAACCGGGGAGTATCCCGGATGGTGCGTTTGATCTGGACGTGTTTCTCGCTTGCCGGGATGGTCGTTGCCTTGCTGGTCGGCACGGTCGTTGTTCTGGACTGGTATTGTGTGGTGCATATGCCGCTGATGACGGGTGATTTGCTCACGGCATCGGGGATCACGATTCCTGCTGTTTGTCAGGATACATCCGGGCAGGAAGTCGACTGGTCCATAGCGGCCATTTTTGCGCAAGCCACGCAGATCACAGCCCCTACCGACATGCGCAGCCCGTCGTTCGCAATGAACTGGGGGTTTTCCGCTTACGTATACGCCTTGCTGCTGGTCGAGTTATGCCTGCTGATGATCTACTACTGTTACGTGCTTGCGCTCGCGCTGACGATTCAACGCCTCAGAAACGGTGCGTTTGACCTGTGGTTGGTGCCAAAACTGTCCTCGCAGGACCCGAATGGGCGTATGGGGTTCGAAAACCTTGAGCAGATTTTTCGCCCCTGCATCTATGTCACGATCATCAGTTTTCTGGTCGCTTTTGCGATGCGCATTCAGAATGAGTTTCTGCGCCAGACTGAGTTTGAAAACATCTATCAGTTCCTGTTTCAGGATTTCATCGTTGCATTGAGGGACATGTTCACCCCGTCTTTGGAGAGTTTCGCAGGGTTTTTCGCCGATCTCTTCGGGGACATCCAAACCTTTACCTCTGCGATTGATGTGACCGGTTTTCGGGACCCCAATTCCCTAGTCGGCGGCCCTCTCGTTCTGATCGTTTTGTCGATGGTCACCGTCGTGCTGGCGGTTGTTCTGCGAGATACCGCAAAAGAGGCGCGCGACAGGGTGAGCCGTGCGCTGGACGATCCGGATAAAAAACAGGCCGTGATTAATTTCTATGGGCTTGATGAGGCAGCGCTGCGCGACAAACTTGGTGATATGAAAGTCTGGCCGTTGAGTTGGCCGAAAATGCAGCAATCCATCAGGATGTTGATCTTGGGCGTGGTGTGTTTTGTGCTCTATCAGGTGGCGTTTATCTGGGCAGGGTTGATGCTGATCCAGATGCTCAAAGGGAAACTCGGACGCGAAGTGGAAGGGTAAGCCGCCATCCTCATGGGTTGATTTCCAGCGAGAGAGGTCTGTGGTCGGACCCCCACAGGCGTCTTTCTATGACCGCAGTTTCCACCGTGATATCGCGAGTAAACAGCTGATCCATTTGCAGGCGGAATTTAGGAAAAGTGACTCCATGTACCGCAGGCGCGAAACCCCGCCGCTGAAACCATGCGTTCAGCGCTCTGCGTTCGAAAATCAGCCAGTCCTTGGGACGATAATGCAGGGGGATGGCCAGAAGCGGCGCGAGCCATGGCACGGCGTAACTGTTGAAATCACCTGCGACGAGGCAGGGGCCTTCGCAATCAAAATGACTTTGCGTTTCAGCCAGTTCCGCTTGCCGGGCCGAAGGTGACACACCCGCACTGGTGTGGAGATTGACAACCCTGAAGGGGCGCGCGTCGGGGGCCATCACATCGACCGATAGGCTGTCCAGAAACTCGACCCAGCCCGCATGGCGCGCCCAACGGGTTGGCGCAGGTTTGGACGTATCTGAGTGAAACAGGATGGTTTCGCGTCTCGTGGGAAACCTGCTCGCGATCACAAGATGGCATAACTCGCCTTTTAACGCATAATCCCGCGCGACACTCACATATGGAAAACTGGCTTTGATCACGGCGATATGCGCAGGCAACGCCTCTTGAAAAAGCGCGATGTCAGGATTGAGTGCTGTCAAAGCGTCTGCAATACGTGCGGCGTCAGGGTTTTCATTAAAAACGTTCCAGCTCAGAACGCGCAGTGGTTTTTTCTCTGATCCGGTCAAAAGGGTCTCCAAAGCGGCGCGCTGTGCGATCTATACACGCCAAGCCCGCAATTTCGAAGGTAATGCTGCATAGTTGCCCAACTGATGGATGCCCTTCTCGTCTGACGCGAATTGAACTGGCTGGCAGGGCTGCTTTGCATTAGGCTGAACAGATCACAGGTTATGAACCCGAAAACGGTTTTGGGTTTGCACGTCCGTAGTTTGATTTCAAAAGACCAATAGGAAATGCGTATGTATTACAGATGGAAATCCGCGCGCCCAACCATCGCCCTTGCTCTGGCCTGTATCAGCCTGATGATTGCAGCGGTGCCGGTGCAGGCCGATCAGGCGTGCGCGTGGTCCGCGCTCACCAGTCCCAACCGGCAACAGATCACCTGCGGCGATGCGCTGGTGGTAGAACGCGAATCCGGCGCAGAGGTCACGATTTTTGAGCGGGCAGGGGATGCGCCGCCACGGGAAATTGAACTGAAAAACGGCGCAATCCTGATCGAGGTCACGCCCGGCAGTGCGCCAACCCAAATTCGCACGCCCCATGCTATCGCTGCTGTGCGGGGCACCACCTATGTTGTGGATGCAAGCCAAGACAGTACATCGGTTTTCGTGATCGAAGGCAGCGTGTCTGTCAGCAAGGCGTCCGATGCGTCAACCGTAACGCTTGGCCCGGGCGAAGGTGTTGATGTCGGGGATGCGGTTGAGTTTGCCGTTACCGCGTGGCCCAGCGACCGCGCGGCATCCTTGCTCTCCCGATTTGGCAGATGACATCGGGCCGGGTGCGCCAATGGGCCTTGCCCCTTGGTGCTGTGACTTTGGCGCTGTTCTGGGTGTTGACCCTGATCATCCCCTATATGTCCGGCCGCGCGGGTTTTTTTGACCCGCTCGAACATCGCCTTTTGGATGTACGGCACGTCCTGGTTGGACCACGCGCAGCCGCGTCAGACATCGTGATTGTCGCCATAGATGATGAAACGCTCGCTGCCGCTCCGGCGGAACTGCAAAGCCGGCGGCAGCTTTTGGCGCGGATCATTTCGAATATTGCCCAAAGCGATGCGCGGGCTTTGGCCTTGGATGTTTTGCTTGCCGATCCGGGACCCGCGCTTGATGATGCAGCGCTTGCGGCGGCGCTGGGTGAAATCCCTTCATCTATCGCGGCGGCGGCACGCTTTGGATCAGAAGGCACGACCGCCGACAGCATCATCTGGCCGCAAGCTGCATTTGGTGTGGTCGCCGAGGCAGGTCTGGTCAACCTGTCCACCGACGCCAGCGGCACACCGCGATATGCGCCCCTGTTGATCGAAGTGGAGGGCAGCCTTGTCCCCTCTCTTCCTCTGCTCGCAACGCTTTCCTTCAGCGGCGAGAATGCGGTTTTCGGTGAGACGCAGCTGACTTTGGGTGCACGGGATATCCCCTTGGATTTCGGCTTTAACATGCCGCTGCGCTATCTCGGGCCTGAAGGGTCCGTGCCCACCTACAGCGCGCGCGATCTGATCAGTGGCACCGCGCCGGACGCTTTGTCCGACAAGCTGGTGGTGCTGGGCTTTTCGGCCTCTGCCATGGGGGACAGGTTTGCGACCCCCTTTGATGAGAACACGCCGGGCATGGAGGTGATCGCGACCGCGATTTCACAGCTTAACGGCGGTGAAACGCTGAGGCGCAACGCGCAAACGCGTCAGTGGGACGCCGCGTTGGCGATTGCGTTGACACTCTTCTGTGTGGCCAGCGTGCTATTCTGGCCGTTGTCGCGCGGGGTCCCCGTTGCTGCCGTGTTTGTCTTGATGTTCCTTGCGTCCATCACGCTGGCGTTTGCATCGGGCCTTTGGCTCAGCGGGGCGCTACCGCTTGCTGCCGCATTGCCGCCCGCGATGGCCGCGTCCGGCCTGCGCTATATGCAGGAAAACCTGCAGGCCCGGAAATCTGAACGATCTGTCGCTTCGTTACGCCAGTTTCAATCGCCCGCCCTTGCGGCGAGAATTGAAAGTGACCCCAATTATTTGATGGAACCTATTGAACGGGATCTTGTGGTGCTCTTCGTAGATCTAACGGGTTTTACAGGCCATTCGCAGCGCCTTGGGCAGGATGGCACGCGAAACCTGCTGGCGATGTTTCACAAGCTGACCGCCCAAACGGTTGAGGCGCGCGGCGGCAGTGTGTTCAACTATATGGGCGATGGGGCTTTGGCGGTGTTCGGGCTGGAACCGGACCGGCACAAATCATACGCCGACGACGCTCTGGCCAGTGCCTTTGATCTGGTACATGCGCTGTCGCGCCAATCGCTGCCGCAAACGCCTGATGAGGCATTGTCCTGCCGCATCGGGTTACACAGCGGACCGGTGACTCTGTCGCGTCTTGGCGCGCAAAGCCACCAGCAGGTGACCGTGACAGGGGATAATGTGAACCTTGCCAGCCGTTTGATGGAAGTGGCCAAGACGGAAAAGGCCGTTGTGGTTGCGAGCAGCGATTTTGCCGTCGGGTTGACGGATGGCGGTCCGCAGGGGTCAGCCTATACCACTGATGTTACCATTCGCGGACGCGATGGGCGCGTGCAGGTGCTAGTCTGGGCCGCAGACGCGCTGGAAAGGTCCTAGCAGAGGCTGCGGAACCGCTGCGCAATCACATCCAGCACTTCATTTGGGTCCCGTTTCCACCAGTCTTCGGCGCTGAATACCTCGACCTCGCAATATCCTTTGTACCCGGTATTCTCGACCAGCTGGCGCAGCGCTTTGAGGTCGGCCACACCATCGCCCATCATACCGCGATCCAACAGCGTATCCCGCGTCTCAACCCGCCAGTCACATAGGTGGTATCCCAGCACCTTGCCCTTGGCGCGCGGCATCGTTTCGGCCAACGTGCTGTCCCACCAGACGTGGTAGACATCGATCGCAAGCCCTACGTTATCCAATCCGATCCAGTCGCACACCTGCAGGGCATCCCTGACGGTGAATATGCAGCTTCGGTTTCCACCAAACATCGGATTGAGCGGCTCAAGCGCCAGTTTCACATCGCGCGCGGCGGCATATTCAGCGGCGCGCGCCACCCGATCCGCCACGCGCTTTTGGCTTTCCAACGGCCCTTTGGTGCCGGGGTCGATCCCGCCCGTGACAACCGTTAGCACTTCGGTGCCAAGCCCGGCGGCCATGTCGATGGACGCATGAAAATCATCCATGATCGCGGCGTCATCGCCCGGTACCAAAGGTCCTGTCAAAAATGGCGAGCGGCACAGCCCCGCCACCTCCAGCCCGGCAGCGCGGACGCGATCACCGATCTGCTGCGCGGATGCACCAATTTCGCGCCGCCAAAACACAATGCCACCGAAGCCGCGCGCGCCACAGGCATCAATGACGGCTTCAGTCGACCACCCGGCCCCATAGCCGTCGAGGTTGTGACCCAGCGTTGCGGTATTGAGCGCCAGCGCCGAAAGGTCTTTCGAAAAATCACGCATCACAGGACTCCATAGATGGCGAGCAGTCTTTTCATTCGTGCCACCGCCAATTCCGGGTCCTGCAACAACCCACAGGCATCGGCCTGTTTAAAAATCGTCACGAAATCAGGCAGGGGCCGCGCCGCCTGCGCCCCGTTCAGCATGATGAAGTGATCCTGAAACCCGTTCAGCCACGCCAGAAAAACCACACCGGTTTTGTAATGCTGCGTGGGGGCGCGGAAAATCTGGCGCGCCAGCGGCACGGTCGGGTCCAGCGTGGCCCGGAACTGCGCGGCATTGCCCTGCGTCAGCTGCGACACAGCATGGGTCGCAGCGGGGGCAAGCGGGTCAAAGATGCCCAGCAGCGCGTGCGAATACCCCATCTCGTCGCCCTCGATCAGTTCGGGGTAGTTGAAATCGTCGCCCGTGTACATTTTGACGCCCTCCGGCAGGCGTCGCCGCATGGTGATTTCCTTGTCCTTGTCGAGCAGTGAAATCTTGATCCCGTCCACTTTGGACGTGTTCGCGGCGATCATGTTCAGGCAGGTGTCCAGACAACCCTCAAACGTGCTGCCCCCCCAATACCCCGCCAGCTGCGAATCAAACATCGGCCCCAGCCAATGCAGGATCACCGGGTGATCGCAGGCATCAAGCACCTTGGCGTAAACGCTCAGGTAATCATCAGGGCTTTGCGCGACACGGGCCAACGCGCGGCTTGCCATCAGAATGATGCGACCATCCAGTTTCTGGATCGCTTCGACCTGCTCCA
Source organism: Roseobacter sp. OBYS 0001 (assembly GCF_019654895.1). Lineage (NCBI taxonomy): Bacteria > Pseudomonadati > Pseudomonadota > Alphaproteobacteria > Rhodobacterales > Roseobacteraceae > Roseobacter > Roseobacter sp. OBYS 0001. The sequence continues at coordinate 147,945 of NZ_BPES01000002.1, read as the reverse complement.
GATAAGCGGCGATCACATCATCAAGGGTGTTCGCGTCCTGCGGGGCAAGCTGGTCCGTGCCGCAGCCATTGAAGACCAGCGCGTCGGGGAGTTCGGATTTTGTGCGCGCGATCAGTTCCAACGCGCCCGGCCAATCAAGACCCATCCCGCGTTGGGCGGTATCCATCGCTTCGGCGATGCCCATGCCCAACCCGGCAAGGTGGCGACGAAATGCCATTGTTGCGTCCCAATCCACGGTCGCGGGTCCCAGTGGGTCATTTGATGTAAACGGATCCGCCACCACATGCGCCGCCGAAAACACCACGCGCGCCGCATCGGGTGTCAGCGTTGCCTGTGCAATTGGCGTGCCATGCAGGGCGTAATCGCTCAGGGTACCATCAGGATCAGGAAGCGCAATTTTCATGGAAAACCTCAAAAACGGGGAACGAGCATGCCTGCATCAGCCGAAATCACCTGACCGGTGGTATAGGGAAGTTTCCCGGACGCGAGCGACGCAATGATCATGCCCACTTCATCGGGTTGACCCACGCGGGGAAAGAGCGTCAGACCCTCGCGCGCGCGCGCCTCATATTGCGCGATCACCGGGGCTGTCATCTCGGTTTCAATCAAACCGGGCTGCACATCGTAAACGGCGATGTTTTCAGGCCCGAGGCGCACGGCCAGCGTTTTCGTCACCATCGCGGCAGCGGCTTTGGACACACAGTATTCCGACCGGGGTGTCGCCACGGCAATGGCATTGGCAGAGCTGATATTGACGATGGAGTGAAACAGCTGCGCAGGCCGGGTCCGGGCGCACAGGCGCTTGGCAAAGCACTGCGACAGAAAGAACACCGCTTTCGTGTTCACGGCCATGCAGCGATCATAGCTTTCTTCTGTGACGTCCAGCATGTCACCCCGATTGATCACACCGACACCCGCATTGTTGATCAGTGTCGTCAAAGGCCCAAGCGCTTCTTCGGCCTGTGTCAGGGCCGCTTGATGCGCGGTCAGATCGCTGACGTCAAACGGGACGGCGACACTTGGCACGCCTATCTCTTTGATCGCTGCGATGGCTGCGGCCAGTTCATCGTCATCCTCCGGACCGTTCAGGGCGATTGCAAACCCCTCGCGGGCCAGCGCCTTGGCGGCGGCCAGCCCTATCCCTCGGGATGACCCGGTGACCAATGCAACCTGTCTCATGCATCCGCCCCTTTTGCCAAAAGCTCACGCGCGATGATCATGCGTTGAATCTGGTTTGTCCCCTCGTAAATCTGGGTGATCTTTGCATCGCGATACAGCCGTTCCACCTCAAACCCCTTGATGTAGCCTGAGCCTCCGAAAACCTGCAACGCATCGGCAGAACGTGCAACCGCCATGTCACCGGCAAAACACTTTGCCATGGAACAGGCCTTGGTCGCATCCGCGCCGATGTCGATTTTATGGGCCGCCGAATGGGCGAGCAATCGCGCCGCCTCCACGTCTTTGGCGATATCCGCAAGTAACCACTGCACCCCCTGAAATTCCGAGATCGCCTTGTCGAATTGCCTGCGCTGTGCTGCATACTCAACCGCAGCGTCAAGACCGGCCTGACCGATCCCGACCGCCAGAGCCGCGATACCCACACGGCCCTTATCAAGGACAGACATCATCATGTGGAAACCACGCCCCTCCGCACCCAAAAGGGCGTGAGCTGGCAGTTTCACATCATCGAAATGCAGCGGCCCCACCGGTGATGCACGCTGACCCATCTTATGTTCCTTGGGACCGCGCGCCACGCCATCAGCGTGCAGATCCACCGCGAAAATCGACATGCCGCGATGCCCGGCCTCAGGATCGGTGCGGGCCAGAACAAAACCCAGATCGGCGACAGGCGCGTTGTGAATCCATATCTTGCCGCCGTTGAGCCGCCATCCCTCCCCGTCCCGCACGGCTGTTGTGCGGATGCCGGACACGTCGGTGCCCGCTTCGGGTTCGGTAATGCAGTAGGCAACCTTGGTTTTTGCCGCGAGGATATCAGGCAGCCACATGTCGCGCTGTGCCTGTGTGCCATGCGCGACCAAGAGCGTGGTAATCAGTTCGACCAACCCGCATTGATCCGCAACAGAGGCATAGCCGCGCGACAGTTCTTCCATCACGATAGCATACGCCAGCGTATCCATGCCGGGGCCGCCCATCGCTTCGGGTACACAAATGCCGAACAATCCCAGCTGCGCCATCTGCGCGTAAATCTCGGCTGGAAAGCGTTCGTCGCGGTCCAGTTCTTCGGCTACGGGACGGATCACGTCATCGGCAAACTGGCGTGTCATCTGACGCACCTGGGCGTGTACTTCAGTCGAAAACATTAGGGCCCCTTTCCTGCGTCAAATAGTAACCGTTCAGTTACTATTAGGAAGTCAGCCAACAGGCGTCAAGCGATTCAAGACTTGATTTGCGCTGCCTGCGCCGCCACAATTAACCATATGGTTACTTAGTCGGAAGGATATGGGATGGACCCCGCGACAAAGAATAAATTCGGCCGGGTTGATCTTGAGGTCACCGCGTTCGGGTTTGGCACAGCTCCGGTGGGCAACATTTTCCGCGAGATTGACGAAGAGACATCCGACGGCATGTTTCAGGCGGCATGGGATTCAGGCGTCCGGTATTATGACACAGCCCCCATGTACGGCCACGGCCTTGCCGAACTGCGAACAGGCCAATCGCTGCGGTGGAAAAACCGCGATGATCTGGTGCTGTCATCAAAGGTGGGGCGCCGCCTCATTCCCGCAAAGCGGAGTGATATCGACTTTGCGCCATGGACGAACGCGGCCCCTTTCAATCTTGAATTTGACTATACCTATGATGGCACAATGCGCGCCTTTGAAGACAGCCTGCAACGGTTGGCGCTTGAGCGGATGGATATCTGTTTTATCCACGATATCGACGTTTTTACCCGTGGCGACGCGCAGCCAGACGTCTTTAAACAGGCCATGGATGGCGCGTGGAAAGCGTTGGCCAAATTGCGCGATGAGGGTGTCGTTTCAGCGATTGGCGTCGGCGTAAACGAATGGCAGGTCTGTCAGGCGGCCCTTGAGGCGCGTGATTTTGACTGTTTCCTGCTGGCCGGGCGCTACACACTGCTGGAGCAAGAGGCGCAGGATACGTTCTTGCCGATGTGTGAAGCGCGCGGTGCCGCAGTCGTTGTCGGTGGTGGCTTCAACTCCGGAATTCTGGCAACGGGTGCTCGTGAGGGTGCCAAATACAACTATGCGCCCGCCCCTGCAGAGATCATGGAGCGCGTCGCAAAGATCGAGGCGGTATGTGCGGACCATCAGGTGCCATTGCCCGCAGCGGCCTTGCAATTCGTTGTCGCACACCCCGCAATTCCATCCTTTATCGCAGGCACGCGGACCATCGCGCAGTTGGAGCAGAACCTGAATTGGTTCCGCCATGAAATTCCTGCCGATTTCTGGGCCGAGCTAAAACACGAAGGGCTGCTGCGCACCGACGCGCCGGTGCCGGTATGAACCTCTCGCCGGGCAGGTACGGGTATCACGATCTGGCAAGCGGTGATTGCCTCGTGACAAGCGCACGGGTGATTACGACGGAGTTAATAGACGATTTTGCGCGTGTCAGCGGCGATACCTACGAAATCCATATGTCGGACGCGGCTGCGCAGGCCAAAGGGTTCGAACGGCGCGTCGCCCATGGATTGTTGGTTCTGGCCGTCATTGATGGATTGAAAAACAACGCGCCAGCCCGTTTTGACGCGCTGGCCTCACTGGGCTGGACATGGCGGTTCGTCGCGCCGGTTCTGGCCGGTGATACGATTTCTGCAAAGTTTGTAATCCGTGAAAAACGCCTGACCGCAACCGGTAAGCGCGGCATTACAAAGATCACGGCACAGGCCATGAACCAGCATGGTGACATTGTTCAGGAAGGCGAAAACGGTCTTATTTTCGACCTTTAGAGCGTTTGACGAAATACCTGAAACATCAAGTATCACGTAACGCGTTGAAATCTTTGGTTTCAGGCAGCGTTACGTGATTCAGGTTTTTCGCATGACGCTTTGGGCCCGTTTACAGCTCGACGTCACAGACAAACACGCCTTCTGCGCCACCCTCAAGTGTTGCGACGATGCGTGCCCCGATGGCCTGATGTTCCGGATCGACCAGATATGCGTCCCGCACAGATATGTCGCGAAAGTCGAACCAGAACATGTCGAGGAATCCGCGCACGAGCGGGGTTTCGACCGAGACGTTCTTGCGGTGCTGAAAATCCACGATGCCGTCTATATGACCCGAAAGGCCCGAGAGAGCATCATAGAGAGACATCTTTTCAGCCTCGGTAACATCCGCGCGAAAACGCAGGTGAACAAAATGTCGGATCATATCTGTGTCCTTTCAGGAGAAATCTGGTTTTCGTTTTTCGCGAAAAGCCGACAGGCCCTCGCGCAATTCATCCGTGCCCGCTGCGATACGCCCTGCCAAAGCCTCAGCGATACGCTCCGGGTCTTCGCGATCTGCGGCATTGATCAGCATCTTGGTCAGTTTCGTCGCCTGCGGCCCACGGCTCAGCACACGCGCGGCGAGACCTTCTGCCAGAACATGCGCCGCACCCGTGGCAGTCACATGATCGACGAGGCCCAGACGGTGGGCTTCTTCAGCGTCAAAAACTTCACCGAAGAGCGCCATGCGACGGACGACTTGGCCACCAAACCGGCGTACCGCACGTTGTGTGCCAGACCACCCCGGAATGATACCAAGCCCGGTTTCCGGCTGACCGATCTTGATGTGCTGCTCCGCGATGCGCAGGTCGGCGCAGGCAGCCAGTTCTAGGCCGCCACCGAGCGCGTGACCGTCCAGTTGTGCGATTACCGGCACGGTCAATCGGGCCAGCGCATCGAACGCGATGTGCCCATCCCGCACCCAATGATCCCCGAAGGCTTCGGGCGTTTCACCGGCCCAGGCTTCGATGTCGCCACCTGCACAAAACGCTTTGCCCGCGCCCGACAGGATCACGATGCGGGCGGTGCTGCGTTCGATTTCCCGGCATCTGGTGGCCAGCATATCGCACATTTCAGCGGTAAGCGCGTTCAGTTTGTCCGGTCGGTTCAAAACCAATCGCGCGATGCCATCCTGAACGCTTAGATCAATCATGCCGACAAACGCCCGGCCAGATCAATCGGCGCGTCGCGGAACAAACCGGCATCCATGACCTTGAGGTCCGGTGCCACGCGCAGAGGCGTCGCCGCCTGACCAACCACATCCCGGTCAATATCGAGGCCGGGTGCAATTTCGGTCACGATCAGACCCTGTTCGTCCAGCTTCATCACGCAGCGCTCGGTGATATAGGTGATGTCCTGCCCCTGCGCGATGGCGCGTTTGCCTGAGAAAGACACCTGATCCACCTGATCAACAAATTTGGCTACTTTGCCCTCTTGGTCGATCACGATTTCGCCGTTCTCGATCCGCATTTTGGCCCCGGCATTGAACATCCCCGAAAAGACGATTTTCTTTGCGCGTGCGGTGATGTCCACAAACCCGCCCGCCCCCGCAGTGCGGTGCGGCACCGCTGACAGGCGCGAGACATTCACCGACCCATCCGCGCCAACCTCGAGGAATGACAAGAGCGAGCAATCAAAGCCACCCGCCTGAAAATAGCAGAACTGATGCGGTGAGGAGACAAAGGCCTCGGCATTGGCCGCGCAGCCGAATTTGAAATCAAGCAGCGGCACACCCCCGACTGCGCCCTGTTCGATCATCCAGGTGACGTCATTGTGGCAGCCCTCTTCAACGAAAATACGCGGTACATTTGCCGATATCCCGAACCCGATGTTCACTGCCCAGCCGCGTTGCATCTCGAGCGCAACACGGCGCGCGATCACCTTGCCGATGTTGAAATCCACAGCGCTGAAACTGTCCATCGGTCGGGTCAATTCGCCTGAGATCGCCGGGTCATATTCCGTTGCGGTGGTTTGTAACTGATCCGGCGCCTCAACGATCACATCGACCAGAATGCCCGGTACTGTCACATCATGGGGTCGAATGGACCCCGCCGCCGCAATCCGCTTGACCTGTGCGATGACCGTGCCCCCGCTGTTGCGCGCGGCCAGTGCCATTTCCATCGCCCCAAGGTAGGCCCCCTCGTGTTCGAAACTGAGGTTGCCGCGTGTATCGGCGGTTGTAGCGCGGATGATCGCCACGTCAGCCTGGATCGATTTGAAATAGAGCCATTCCTCGCCCTCAAAATCGCGCAGCTGAACGATCGGTGTCTTGCGCGCCTCACCGTTCATCGCGCAGCCTTCAAGCCGCGGATCGACAAAGGTTTCCATACCCACTTTGGTCAAGACACCCGGCCGCTTTGCCGCCCCCTCGCGCAGCATGTCAAAGACAATACCGGACGGTACGTTATAGGCTGCGACCTCTTCGGCCACGATCATCTGCCATATCAACGGGGGTTCCGCCTTGGTCGGACCCGACGGATAGGAGCCACCAATAATCCGCGATAGACAGCCCTTTTTCGCGATGTGATCCACGCCCTTGGTGCCAAAGAAATCACCCGCCGCGATGGGGTGAATCGTGGTCAGGTTCCGTGGGTGCCCGACCACGTCAAATCTCTCGCCGATGCCCTTCAGAACGGCATCGGGACAGCACAGCCCGCTGGAGGAGTTAACTGCCACAGTGGCACCATCGGGGATGAGGTCAGCCGCATCGCGTGCTGTCATAATCTTGGGCATAGAAACTTCCGTGGCATTGCAGCGATGTATTTTAAGTAACTGTTTGGTTAAAAGACTATGCCCACAATCCACCATACGATCAAGACTCTTTCATACTTTCAAATAAGTAACTATTAAGTTACAAATATCCTCGATATGAAAGGCGCGTCATGAACATCTATTTCAAAAATACAAACCAACGGTCTTTTGGTACTTATCCTCTCAAAGGTGCCGCATGCAGAGACGCCATTCTCACTGCCGCCGAAGTTGGCTATCGCGCGTTTGATACCGCGCAGATGTACAGGAATGAAGCCGAGACCGGTGCCGCTCTGAAAGAAACGGGCATTCCGCGTGATACGCTCTGCGTGACGACAAAGGTGGAGAATGATAACTTTGATGAGGGGAAATTCCTCGCCTCTGTGGAGGCAAGCCTGAAAGCCTTGCAGTTGGATTACGTGGACGTTTTGCTGCTGCATTGGCCGCCTGCGGATTTCCAGATCGAAGGCTCGCTGACCTTGCTGGAACAAGCACATAAACGGGGCATGGCCCGCAACATTGGCGTGTCGAATTACACAGTCCAGATGATGCGCGATGCGACCAAGATTATCGAAACGCCCCTTGTGACAAATCAGATCGAATTCCACCCGCTGCTGAACCAAGACGTCATGCTGGCCGCCGCATCCGAAACCGGCATCCCGCTGTCGTCCTACTGTTCAGTTGCGCGAGGTGAGGTGTTCAAACATCCGATCTTTGCCGAGATTGGCGCAGGCTATGGCAAAACCGCGGCACAGGTCGTGCTGCGCTGGATCCTGCAAAAGGGTGTCAGCATCAACACGATGTCCACCAAACCCGAGAATATCGCGGCGAACTTCGATGTGATGGATTTCACGTTGTCCTCGGTCGATATGACGCGGATCGAGCGGATGACGCATATGAATTACCGCATCGTGAGCAAGGATATCGTGCCATGGGCTCCCGATTTCGACTGACCCGGATGCTCTGCCGATGTCAGTGATTGCCGCGGATCATATCTGCGGCTTTCTCGCCAATCATAATCGTCGGGGCATTGGTGTTTGATCCGATCAGGGACGGCATGACTGAACTGTCGCATAGGCGCAGACCGTCCACGCCGCGCACCCGCAACTGTGGATCAACCACCGCCATCGGGTCATCGGAAGACCCCATTTTGCACGTGCACGTCGGGTGATATGAGGTGCGACCAAAGGCGCGCGCATAGGCCTCATACTCTGCCTGTGTTTGCACGCTGTCATCGGGAAAGCGCACAGCGCGGATGTACTTTTGCAGGCTGGGTTGCGCGAAAATCTCCCGGCTTGTTTTAACGCCCTCGACAGAGGTTTTCAGATCATCCGGATGGCTCAGGAAATTCGGGTCAATGATCGGCGTATCCTTTGGGTCAGCCGAGCGCAGCCGCACCGTCCCTCTGGATTTGGGCCGTAGCGTATAGCTGTTGAGGGTAATGCCGGACGCGCCGGGTCGCACAGATGGCACACCCGCTTCAGCCCCGGCCCCGGCCAGAAAATGGAACTGCAAATCGGGCGTTGCGGCGGTGGGATCCGTATACCAGAAGGCACCCCCCTCAACCACATTGGACGCCACGGGACCGGTGCGAAAAGCCATGTATTGCAAGCCCGCCCAAAGCGCCCAATGCGGTTTGTTGTATTTGTCGAGGCTGTCGTGTCCGTTCAATTCCGCCACGATATCAATACCAAAATGATCGGTGAGGTTTTCGCCAACGCCCGGCAAGTCCGCCTGCACGTCTATCCCATGGGCCTTGAGGTGCGCCGCCGGTCCCAGCCCCGACAACATCATCAGCTTCGGCGTGCCGATTGCCCCTGTCGTGACGATGACCTCCTGATCCGCGTGCACCGTCTCAGCGCCGGTTTTGGCGGACCAGATATCGACGCCCGTCGCACGCCCCTTATTAACGACAACGCGCTTGACCAGAACATTCATGCGCAGGGTCAGATTGGGCCGATGCATCACCGGTTTGAGATACCCCACCGCTGCAGAACAGCGCCGCGCATTCCTTGTGGTGGTCTGATAGACGCCAGCGCCTTCCTGCACCGCGCCGTTGAAATCGGGGTTGAAGGGGATGCCCCGTTCCTGACAGGAGCGCACGAATGCAAGGGTCATCGGTTGCGCATTCAGGCTCGATACCGCCAAGGGACCTTCCGTACCGTGCCACTCACCTGCAAAAACCGTGTTGCCTTCGGAGCGGATGAAATACTTGCGGATATCGTCAAATGCCCAGCCGTCGCAGCCCTCTTCCTGCGCCCAGCGGTCGTAATCGCTGGGGTGGCCACGGGTAAAAACCTCGGCATTGATCGACGATCCACCGCCGATGACACGCGCCTGCGCATATGGAATTTCGCGGTTGTTGGCGTGTTTCTGCGGCGCGGTCGTCAGGCCCCAGGTGTGCGGGCCGGTCGTCATCTTTGCGAACCCGACGGGCATATGGATGAACGGATGGCGATCATTGCCGCCTGCCTCCAGCAACAACACCCGGACGCTTGCGTCTTGCGTCAAACGGTTGGCAAGAACGCACCCGGCTGATCCACCGCCCACGATGATATAGTCATAGCCCTGCGCCACCTTATGCGGCCCCCATACTGCGCGTTTGAAGGTCAATGTCGACATCAGGGTCAGGCAAGGCGACCCATGCCCACACTGTGCGGCCTTTTATGCAGAAAGCGCTCATGATCAGGGGTGCCTATAAGTAACCACATGGTTATTTGGTACAGGCAATACTGGACATAATCAAGTCCGGTGCTCACTCCCGTTTGTCGAGCGCATGCCGCCAGTCGTTCCAGCCACCATCGACAGAGGAGGGTGCGCCGTGCCATTCAGGCATCGCCTTGCCTGTCGCCGGATCGCGGGCCGGAATGGGCAGCATCATGATCCGCTTGCAGGCGCGTTTGTAATCTTCGTCGCTGAGGAATTCTTCTTGTATGTCATCCCAATCGCGCCCATCGGGATAGCCACCGCACATGTGAATATCTTCTGACTGGCCGATCATTTCGTGGCTGACACCGGCAGGCATGACAATCACGTCGCCCGCTTCGATACGCACCTGTGTCCAACCGCCATCGCCCACCGAGAGGTTAAATTCCATCCATCCCCGCGCACAGCCAAGGCATTCATGCGTTGTCGAATGGAAATGGGCATATTCGTATACGCCTGGATAGTCCCAGTTGTTCGACCATCCATTTTCACGAAAGCGCGTTTTGATCGCCTCGGCACTGCCACCTGGCACGGCATTGCGATGCACCAGCAGGGGAAAGCGACTGTTGGGTATCTTGCCATTCGGGGCGGAGGTGTAGCTTTCGGTGGTGATGGACATGATCGTTTTCCCTTTTTAATCCGACAGGACAATTTGCGTTTTCAGATCATCCGGTCGATCCTTGAATGTGTCAAATGCGGTCTGAATGTCGTCCAGCGCGTATTCCGCCCCCAGAAACGGCGTGGGATCAATCCGACCATGCACCAGAAAATTCAGCGCGTCATGCATATCCTGCCCGGAGCCTGCAACGGACCCCTTGATCGAGTTTTCCTGCAAAATAGTCGTCAGAATATCGACAGGCAATACCGCGCCCGCGCCGGTCAGGCCAAAGGCTGCCACATGGCCGCCCTTGCGGATCAACTGCAACGCTTGTTGGTAAAGCGCTGGTAGCCCCACGCTTTCAATCACGATATCTGCGCCGCGCCCCTCGGTCGCTTGCATCACGCAGGCCTTGACGTCGGCGGGATCACTGACCCCGACATCTGCACCGTGTCTGAGCGCAAGCGCCACGCGGTCCGGCGAAATATCCGTCACAATGATGGGCGCCGCGCCAATGGTGCGCAGCAGTTGCACATGCAAATGCCCGATCGGACCCGCGCCCAGCACGGCGACGGATTGACCAAAGGTCACATTGGCTTTCCGCGCAGCGCGCACAACGCAGGCCAGCGGTTCGGTCAGCGCGAGCACCTCAAACGGCATATGCGCAGGTGCCGGGATAACCAGCCGGGCAGGAACCACGATGTATTCGGCAAAGGCCCCGTCCATGCTGATCCCCATCTGGCGCATCTCAGGGCAGTTCAGAATTTCATTGCGGCGACACCAGTAACAGGTGCCACAGCCAACATTTGTATCAACGACTGCCTTGTCACCGATACGCAGCCCGGTCACGTCAGGACCGAGGGCCTCAATCGTACCCGTGAATTCATGACCCGGAATCATTGGCAGACTATCCGCCGCATAATGCCCGTTAAAAATATGAATGTCGGTGCCACAGATGCCCACACGCGCGATGCGTATCAAAACCTCGCCCGTGCCCGGGGTCGGGACCGGCCTGTCTTGCAGTTCAAAACGTCCCGGTCTCATCAATATTGCTGCACGCATCATATATTCGCCCCCGTTCCACAAGCCTTGAACGTTTTTTCGCACCGGCCGGTCCGGTCCAAAGTAACCGATATGCAATGCACTTATCAGTTACCTTTCAGTGCAAAAAGAACATAAACAACGAGGAATAGTGAAGCCGCGCGACACACCTGCTGGTCTTTGACGCTCGTCGCAGTTTGTCATAGGGTGACATCGTGTTTCGCACCAATGATCAGGGTAAAAACAGCAGTGACCGAAAAGCGCAAAACACGTGACGCAGATGCGACCAAACTCCGCATCATGCAGGCTGCAAAAAAGGAATTCGCCAAGCATGGGCTGGGCGGAGCGCGCGTGGACGAGATTGCAGAGCGTGCCAAAGCCAACAAACGCATGATCTATCACTACTTCGGCTCCAAGGAGAAGCTGTTCAAAGCTGTACTCGAAGCGGCATACCTCGACATCAGGAACGCTGAGCAAAAGCTGGATCTCGAAAGCATGCCTGCGGAACAAGCGCTGGAACACCTCGTGCGGTTCACCTGGGATTACTACTTGAAGCACCCCGAGTTCATCACGCTGGTGAACAGCGAAAACCTGCACCGCGCGCGCCACCTCAAGAAGTCCGAAGTGATCGCCGTCGCCAGTCGCAAATTCGTTGCCATGATGCAATCCCTGTTGGATCGCGGTGTGAAGGAGGGCGTTTTCCGTCCGGGTATTGATGCCACGCAGCTTAACATCACGATTGCCGCGATTGGCTATTACTACCTGACCAACCGTTTCACCGGAACGATTGTGTTTGAACGTGATCTGATGACGCCTGAGGCACTGAAAGAGCGGTTGGCCTTTAACCTCGATACGATCATGCGGCTGGTTCGCGCTGATACCCTATAGGCCCCGGTCTGCCTTGAAAGTGTCAAGCGCGCGCAAAACCTCGTGCAAAACTCCGTCCGTTTGCGCCAGATCATCCAGAACGCTCATGTGATGTGCGCCGGGAACCTGCATAACCTGCGCACCATGAGATGCGGCAAACACCTGCGCCTGACGGTGGAATTCTGCGGTTTCGTTTGCGCCGACAGCCAAAACAAGATGTGACGCATCGTGCCCTGCCCACAACTTTTGTGGCTCACACCCTTCGAAACTGTCCGTGGTCAGCCCGATTTCGTCGCGCAGGAACGACCAGTGCAGGGGCTCTAGCTCGTATAGCCCGCTGATTGCCATCGCCCCGACCACGTCATCCGGCAGCAGCCGCGCCGCCATAACAGCAAGGTGGCCGCCCGCTGAATGACCAATTGGAAACAGCTGGCACCCTGTTTGCTGCTTAAGGAGTTGGAGGGCGGCGCAAGCGTCCTCAACTATATCTTTGAGGCCGACCTCCGGCATCAGGCGGTATTCGACATTGGCTACGGCGCCGTTCAATGTCTTGAGCGGTGGCAAGACAAAGCGATGCCGCTCTGCTTCAAGCGCGCGCCAATAACCACCGTGGATGAACACCGGTAACACATTACCACGCGTCGGTTGGCCCGAGAGTTCGACCCATTGTCGCGGGTGTCTCCCATAGGCGTGCCGCTGCAATGAAAGAACGTCGGCGATGCTTTCGCTGCGGGTTTGCATACCGTCCAGACAGTTCTGAAAGTCCGGCAGCAGCTTGGAAAACTGAAACTGCTTATTCCAATAGCTCAGCGTCATGCCGTTCTTTGACCCCTGATCGCTTGCTGGCTCTGGTGCATCACCGCAACCGGTCTTCGGTCTTGGGATCGAAAAGCACCGCTTTGTCCATGTTGAGCGCCAATTCTGCAATTTCGCCGGGGTATGCCTCTGCATCGGCGCGCATGCGGCCGACCACATCTTTGCCGCCAAAACGGGTCGTGATGAAAGTATCTGAACCTGCAGGCTCGGTTACATCGATGCGGTTCTTCAACGACACCACATTACGTGCCTTTTTGTCAGCCCCGTCCGGGTCCGTCACTGCTTCAGGGCGAATGCCCAACAGGACTGCGCTGCCGTCCTGCCCCTGATCGACCGCAACGGGCAGCAACACTGGTGCGCCGGTGGCATCCGTGATTTCGGCCACTGCGGCCCCACCCGTCCGGCGCAAAATTGCCGGTATGAGATTCATCGAAGGTGAGCCCATGAAGCTGGCCACAAACACATTCGCAGGATCGTCGTAGATTTCTTTGGGGGTGCCCAGTTGCTGAACATAACCACCGTTCATCACGGCAATCCGCGTGGACAGGGTCATCGCTTCAATCTGGTCATGGGTGACATAAACGATGGTCGTGCCAAGCCGCTGATGGAGTTTCTTGATCTCTGTGCGCATGTCGACGCGCAGCTTGGCATCCAGATTTGAAAGCGGTTCGTCAAACAGGAACACATCCGGGTTGCGCACCAGCGCACGACCCATCGCAACCCTTTGGCGTTGCCCACCGGACAACTGACCGGGTTTGCGGTTCAACAATGGCGTGATCTGCAACATATCCGCGACCTTATCCATCGCAGCGGCGCGTTCATCCTTGGGGACGCCATGCATCTCAAGACCAAAGGTGATGTTCTGCCCAACGGTCATATTCGGGTAAAGCGCGTAAGACTGAAACACCATCGCGATGTTGCGCTTGGACGGATGCACGCCATTCATCGGTTGGTCCTTGATCGCGATGGTCCCGCTGGTGATGTCTTCCAGCCCTGCAATCATGTTCAACAGTGTCGATTTTCCGCAGCCGGATGGGCCCACCAGGACCAGAAATTCGCCCTCAGCCACGGAGACATCCACCTGATGCAGAACCTCGGTGCTCCCATAGGATTTTGTGACGTTTTCGATATCCAGAAAACCCATGTCTTATCCTTTTACTGACCCGGCCATCAGGCCGCGGACAAAATATCGCCCGGCAACAACATAGACGACCAGCGTCGGCAGGGCCGCCATGATCGCACCGGCAAAATGCACGTTGTATTCTTTCACCCCAGTCGAAGAACTGACCAGATTGTTCAGCGCCACGGTCATCGGTTGGCTGTCGGCATCCGCAAAGCTGGCCCCGAACAGAAAGTCGTTCCAGATATTGGTGAACTGCCAGATGAAACTGACCGCGATGATCGGACCCGACGAAGGTAACAGGATGCGCCAGAAGATACGGAAGAACCCCGCGCCATCAATTTGCGCGGCCCGCACCAGTTCCGTCGGAAAGGCGGCGTAGTAGTTGCGGAAATAGAGTGTGGTAAAACCGATGCCGTATACAAAATGCACAAGTATCAGGCCAGCAGTGGACCCTGCAAGACCCAGCACACCGAGGCTTTGCGCCATTGGGATAAGAACGATCTGAAACGGAATGAAGCAGGAAAAGAGCAGCAAGCCAAAAACGATATTATGGCCGCGAAACTGCCATTTGGTCAGGACATAACCGTTCAACGCGCCGAAAAAAGTCGAGAGCAAAACAGCGGGCAAAGCCATCGCGATGGAATTGAGGAAATAGGGTTTCAACCCCGTCGGATCGACCCCGATCTGAGCGGTGGACCACGCAGACAGCCACGGTTGGATCGTCCAGACATCGGGCAGGGCCATCATATTGCCCCCGGTGATTTCGCTCAGCGGTTTTAGTGAGTTCACCAACATCACGAAGAGCGGCAAGAGGTAGAAGAGCGCAAAGAGCAGCAGCAGCAGGTAAATCAAGGTTCGGGAAAAGCGCCCGCTGCGCATGGCGTTTTCAGAAGAAGCGATGGCCATTACTTCTTCTCCTTCAGTTCGGCATAGAGATAGGGCACCATGATCGCCGCGACCGTCATCAGCATGATCACGGCTGAGGATGCGCCGATGCCCATCTGGTTGCGGCTGAAGGTATAGGAATACATGAACGTGGCAGGCAGTTCGGTGGCGCGACCCGGCCCACCGCCGGTCAGGGCAATCACGAGGTCGTAAGATTTGATCGCCAGATGGCTCAGGATGACAAAGGCCGACAAGAACGCCGGGCGCAATTGCGGAATGATGATGCGCCGGTATAGCTGCCAATTGGAGGCGCCATCCATTTGCGCCGCCTTGAGGATTTCATTGTCGATGCCGCGCAGCCCCGCCAGAAACATCGCCATGGTAAAGCCGGAGCTTTGCCAGACCGCCGCCAGCACAACCGTGTAAATCGCGTAGTCCCGGTTCTTGATCCAGTCAAAGGCAAAACTTTCCCAGCCCCACAGATGCATCGTGTTCTCGATGCCGATGCCGGGGTCCAGCATCCATTTCCACGCCGTGCCCGTGACAATAAAAGACAACGCCATCGGATAAAGGTAAATGGGGCGCAGCATCCCTTCGCCACGGATTTTCTGATCCAGCAGGATCGCAAGAAGCAACCCGATGACTGAGCAGATCACGATATATAGCGTGGCAAAAATCGCGAGGTTCGTGATCGCGGTTTCCCAATGGCTGAGCCGGAAAAGTTTGGAATAGTTTTCCCAGCCGACCAGCCCATAGGATGGCAACAACCGGCTGTCAGAAAAGCTCAGATAGATCGTGAAAACGATGAACCCGTAGACAAAGAACAGAACCAACGCAAAAGACGGCGCAAGAACCAGTTTGGGCAACCAGTTCTGCAAACGCGTGCGCATGTCCGGGCTGGACGTGTCCGCCATAGGGTCCCCCGTTGGCAAAGGCCTGACCCCAGTCAGGGATCAGGCCATTTCGTATTACTGAGCGATTTCTACAGCGGTGGCGAGTTCTTCTGCAGCGGTGGCCGCATCATATTCGCCATTGAAGTGCGCGGTGACCACATCGTATACCGCGTTTTTCACAGATGCTGGTGCGGCATGGCCATGCGCCATGGAGCCGAACAGATTGCCGCTGGACGCGGCGGCTGCAAGGTCTTTCATCCCCTGTTGACCACAGGCATCCAGATCGCTGCCATCGACGTCGGTCCGCGCAGGCACGGAGCCTTTGACCTTGTTGAACGCCACCTGAAAGGACGGCGACAGGATCGCGCTGGCCAAGGCAGCCTGTTCAGCAGAGACTTCGCCCCCCTGATCAAACATCGCGAACTGATCCGCGTTGAAGGTGACCTGATCCTGTGTGCCGGGGAAGCGGAAGCAGAGGAAATCCTCGCCCGGCACTTTACCCGCATTCAGGAATTCGCCCTTGGCCCAGTCGCCCATCATCTGGAAACCAGCTTCGCCATTCATGACCATGGCGGTGGCAAGGTTCCAGTCACGGCCCGAGAAGTTATCATCCACATTGTCGCGGATAAAAGCCATCCGGTTGAAGGTTTCGACCATCGTGTCGCTGTTCAACGTGTCGGGATCAAGATCGACAAAGGCGGCTTTGTAGAATTCGGGTCCGCCCGTGGACATGGCCACCGCGTCAAATACGGTCGCGTCCTGCCAGGCTTGTCCGCCATGCGCGATCGGTGTGATGCCTGCAGCGCTCAGCGTGTTCACAGCCGCGACGAAATCATCCCATGTTTCCGGCACGGCGATACCATTGGCATCCAGCACGGATTTATTGGCCCAGACCCAGTTGGTCGAATGCACATTGACCGGGGCCGAAACCCATTTGCCGTCGACTTTGGCAAAGGCTTTCAATGCGTCCGGCACCACGTCATCCCAGCCCTGTTCAGCAGCAGTGGCGTTCAGATCCGCCAATGCACCCTGATCGGCCCAGTCCAGAATATCGAAACCCAGCATCTGCACCGCCGTGGGGGCGTTTCCTGCGGTAACCCGTGCGCGCAAAACGGTCATCGCCTGTTCGCCGCCGCCGCCCGCAACGGGCATGTCGGTCCAGCCGATCCCCTGTCCTTCAAGGTCTTGCTTGAGGACATTCAGGGCGGAGGCTTCACCACCCGACGTCCACCAATGCAGAACTTCTACATCTTCTGCCTGCGCGATCTGTGCCGCACCCATAAGGCATGTGCTGGCGATCAAAGCGCCTTTTATCATTTTCTTCATGATGTCCTCCCAAAATGCACCATTCGGTTACTTAGGTCATAGAGGCGAATAGGCGCGCGCCTGTCAAGCCAGTTTGTCAGACACGCGGGTTTCGCGCTCTCACCGAAGTGTTGCCATTTTGGGGCGTATGTCACCACTTTTATGTAAGGTCGGCCTCTATTGTGGTGGCAAGAGCGACTCCGATCGCATGCCATTCAGCGTGTCACTGCCCGGCACAGCTTGTAACGCTTCATCCAACACTTGTGCGGCGGCTTGCGGGCCGCGCACAGCATCAGCGATCCGCACGAGCATCACCCAAGCCTCTTCGCGTTGCGGGTCCATGAGGACGACCTCGCGAAAGGCCCTTTCGGCACCTTCGAAATTACGCATCGTCAACGCGGTGCCTGCCAGAATGATATGCGTCTCCGGGAAATCCGCGCGGTTCAGCAGGCCTGCCTGCCATCCCCGCAACGCCGCGCCGAGCTTCTCAGACGCGCTTGGCGTCAGGGCAGATCGCGGTACATCCAGCAGCGTTTTTCCCGCTTCGATCCGAACCATCCGGCGTGGATCATCCAGCGCAGGTGCCAGCTGAGCGGCGCGTTCGGTGGGTGGCAAAAGCCCATGGGCGCTGGCCGCTGCGGCGCGGACAAGCGGGTCCGGATCATTCAGCATGGGGGAAAGTTCCGCCCCAAGAGTTTCGTCGCCCGATTGTTCCAGCAACCAGAGTGCCGTGGCGCGCGCGATGCCCGGCTGCGTGGCGTCACCAGCCAGATTGGTCAGGGGACCACGCGCCGCAACCGCATTGGCGCGCCCTGCGGCCAGCACCTGCCCGTAGTGCAAACCGCGATTTTCACTGTCGGGATACCATTCCTCGATCGCGGCCGCCGCCCAGGCGGAGGACTGATCACTGTGACAATCTGTGCAGGCATTCGGGCTGTCGGTCTCAAGCGATATATCCGGACGCGGTATGCGGAAACTGTGATCGCGCCGCCCGTCCACACCCATGTAAACACGCTCGATCATGTGGCAGCTTTTACACTGTGCGCCTTCGGTTCCCACCTCGTGAAAGTGATGGGAGGGATCATCGTAATTCTTGGGATCAAGCGTCGTGAAACTAGGGTTTCCCGCTGGCGAATGGCACTGCGTGCAGACGCCGTTCCCTTCCGCCTTGAGTTCAGCCGAATGCGCCTCGTGACAGTTTGAGCAGCTTACACCCTGTTGATACATCTTGGATTGCAGAAAAGAGCCGTAGACATAGACCTCATCCAGAATTTGGCCATCTGCGTGGTAGGCTCCGGGGCGCAGCAGCGCGAGGGCATAGGCATCATCGAACGGGATGCCGGGCACGGGGTTACCATCGAAATGCGCCTCGCGACGGGAATGGCAACTGGCGCATTGCTGCAAGACGGTTTCCGTTCCCGCATTGTAATCAATGGTCAGGCGATACTCGCTTAGCCCGGTCAGAGGTTCTTCGAGGCTCTTGCCTGCGGCCCACTCGATGTGGGCACTGCCGGGTCCGTGACATGCCTCGCATCCCACACCGATCTCGACCGGGATTGATGAATAGCTGCGCGTCACCGGCGAATAGTTCTTTTCAAAGCCGGTCGCGTGGCACTCTGCACAGCGCGCATTCCAGTTTTTGTAGGGCCCGGTCCAGTGTAACCCGTCATCCGGCGGCAGGTCCTGATCGGGGTAAAGGTGAAACCATTCCTGTTTGACCGTGTCCCAGACCACATCGAAACTCTGGATGCGGCCCGGCTCTGTTTCCAACAGATATTGCTGCAAGGGTTCGATCCCCGCGACGGAATGAACGGTATAATCGGTGGTCACGCCGTCTTTTTCCGTCACTGTGATGTGGTGCCTGCCATCCTCGACACGGAACCGGGTCAGGGTCCCGTCATGACGGAATTCGGTATCGTTGAAATCGGCCAGGATGTTGTCAGCCGTGGGTGCCGTCCATGCCTTGGCATGATGCGATCCCTCCCAGGCCTTTGCCGCGTCGGTATGGCAATCGCGACATTCCATCGATCCGACATAGGCGGGTGTCTGATCCGGCACCGCTTGCGCGCTGGCCCCTGTAGAAAGCACCGCCAATATCAAAACACTGAGCGTAAATCGCAACATGAAACAGGTAACTTTCAGGTTAGGCCAGTCTTTGGCTCTGAGACTCTGTGGGGTTCAGTGGGGGCAGATTGTGGTTTCTTTGATCAGCCTTGAGAACTTTGGCCCGCACTTGCGGCAAGACAGCGCTGAGCGTTTTCCAGGCATCACTCTGTGAGGTCTGCGTTGGACCATACCGCGCCGCACCCAATGCGCAAAGAGCGGACTGCAAGGCCACCTGTGCGCGCGGATCGGCGTGAGACCGCGACGCCCAGACATCAAGATGACGCAGTAGCTCATCATAATCGTGGGCCTTCGCCGCGTGAAGTACTTTGGCAAAGGCCGAGGGTTCCGACGCCTCTGTGCGCACCCGTCGAGCCTCCAGAACCGCGCGCAGCTTTGGGGATATACGACGAAAGATCGCAAAACACAGGGCAACAGTTATCAATCCCGCCACAGCAAAAAGAACCAGAACACGCGGATCAGCATTTTGAACCAGCGCAGGGGGCGCATCGACCGTTACCTCAAACCCATCTGTGCTGGCTGTTTCGATGTCCTTTGACCCGAGGTTGAACCAAGCCAGCTCAATCGTTGGAAACGTCCCGCCGCCACTGCTTTGCGCAACAAGCGTGACGCTTTCCGTGCGCGTACCGCTCAGTTTTCCGCGCTCTTCTTTATCCTGAATGATCGGTTCTGCCGGGTAAACAGCGACGCCCTTGAGGTCAATCACTGGCAGAAGGGTCGGCAGAAACATCGCCGAGGTCCCCTCGATCTCGGCGCTCAGCGTAATGGTAACACTCTCGCCCGCCTTAAGCGGCATCTCTGCCTCACTCACCTCCTGCGTCAGCGTCAGGTTCTGTGCCGCGATAAAGGGGGACAGGTCTTCCGCCCCCTCTGGCACGCGCCCCTCGATCACGATGGGCTCAAGGGTGAAGCTCTGTTGCAACGGGTCTGTCTTACCTGGCTCGGCCCATGTCACGCTCAACTCTTGAGCCGGGATTTGCACCCGACCGGGCACCATGGGCGTCACGTGGTAGCGCCGGGAGACACCGGACCATGTCTCACCCTCAATCGTGCGGCTGACCGGGCTGGTCGACCCTTCCGACAATTGCACAAGGATGTTGGGTGCCTCGAGCGAAGGAAACACTACTGGTTTGGGCAACCACGTGGGCACAAGGACCGTCACACGCAAGGACAGCGGTTGGCCCGGGATGGTCGTGTTCTCTTCAAAATCAACTTCAACCAGAGGATCCTGTGCCAAAGCCGTCCCAGCGCAGAACCCTAAAACAAGGCTGAAGAGCAAAGAGCGAAGCCGCGTCATTCGATGCTCCTGTTTTGCTCGATCAGAAACCGCTGGCGCAGGAAATCTCCGGTGCGCGTATCAACCGTGTTCATCCACTGTTCAGCCGAGAGCATTCCCAATTCATCCGGGTCCGAAGCCTCAATCTGCGTCTCGGCGCCCCGCTCGGATTCGTTATCGAACACGGTATCATCCGCGCCAATGCCTGCCTCTTCGCCTGTATCTGATTGCTCTTGCACAGTCTCAATGTAGTCGACAATTTCCTGTGCTGTCGCGAGATTTTCTGCCGCACCCGGATAGTCCGGATCGCGTTCAAGCACGGTTTCAAAGGCACGTACCCCATCGCGGTACTGGCGGTTTCGGATGTGCGCCAAACCCTGCGCAAACGCGGCTTCTGCTGTTTCAATGCGGGCGAGAACTTCAACGGCCTTGTCGTATTGCCCATCGCGCATCATGGCATATCCCTGCCACATCGGGTCCTGAAAAAGCTCTGCAGCGCGTTTGAATTCGTTCCTGTTATATGCGCGCTGGCCCTGTTGATCCGGGGTCAGAAACCAGTCCGCGACACCCTCGGCGGCGGCGCGTTGCGGCTGAAGTACCCCGGTCATCGTGACGAGCACAACAACGGCCCATTTCATTGTCCACCCCCGGCGGAACCAGATCAGACAGAGCAAAGCCGCCGGAATGGCAAAGATCCATCCGCGATCATGCCAGGGCTGGGTGCTGGTTTCGAGTACGGCCGCGCGGTAGGCCGCGTTCAGCGTGCGATCAATCTGGCGCAGGTCTGCATCATCGACGGTGACCGGGATCACCGGGGCGCCGTCCACCATATCAAGGCCACGGCTGTTTGTGCCGCTGGGCAGGATCTGATGCAGCACAACCGCATTTGCACCCGCTTGTGTAATGGCACTCACGTCTTGCGGATCAAGGTCATCCAGAAGAAAGAGAATACCGCCCGGCGCGTCCTCAGTCGCAAGGATTTCCATCGCCAATGCCAGTGCATCCTGCGCATTATTGCCTTCCTGCGGCATCACATCAGGCGTCAGCCCTTCGAGATACGGCACCATGATCTGCGCGTCTTCGGTCAAGGGGACGACGCGATGCGCCGAACCCGCATATGCAATCAATGCCGTGCGCGCCCCCGCCCGCATCTCAAGCAGATCACGAATTTTGAATTTTGCCAGTTCAAGCCGCGACGGGGCCACATCCGTCTGTTCCATGCTGGCGGCGTTTTTCAGCACGATGACCACGGGCGCTGTCGGGGACACAAACGGATCAGGCATGCGCGACCACGTGGGCCCCGCCGATGCCAGAACGGTGAGGATCATGGCCGCGGCAACACCATCGATGGGCGTAAAACGACGGCCCTGCGCCTCGCCCACTGTCAGCGCTTTCTTCAGGTGCGGGCTGATGCCGTCCGTGTCTTGATCCTTGCGAACGGCTCCCCTGCGCACCATCCACCACAGCCCCAGAACCACCGGAAGGGCCAGCAGGAAAAAGGGTCGGATGAAATGAAACGCCCGCAGCATTTCGGCCAGTGTTATGAAAAGGAAGTCGCCCATTATGCCCGCATCTTTCGATGTGACGCGAGTTGCAACTGCGCGACTGTTCCGATCCCGATGAACATGGCAAGGATCAGGGGAATGTGGTGCAGCGTCTGGCGCGGACGGAATGATTGTGTCTCGGTCAGGCGCGGGGCCAGTTCATCAATCCGCGCATAGATTTCGTCCAGCGCCGCCTGATCCGCAGCAAAGAAATAGGACCCCGCAGTGCGGTTTGCGATATCTTGCAAGGCGGCCACATCCACGCGGTTTTCCCCGGTCGCATCGGGATCACCGACGGCAATCGTGAAAATCTCCACCCCGGCACCGCGCGCGATTTCAGCGGCATTCAGCGGGCTCATCCGGCTGGCTGTATCCGCACCATCCGACAGGAGGATCAGTAGACGCTGTTCAATTTCGCTGGCCTCGAACGTGCGGATCGACAGGCCAATGGCATCCCCGATGGCGGTGTGCGGCCCGGCCATGCCCACCTCGGTCTGGTCCAGCAATTCTACGATGGTGCCGGTGTCTTCGGTCAGCGGGCTTTGCAGATAGGCCTTGCTGCCGAAAACGATCAGCGCCATGCGATCACCCTCGCGCCCCTCGACAAAAGCCCGCACCACATCGCGCACCCCGGCCAGCCGTTGCACGTTTTCGTTGCTTGCGTCGGTGAAATCGCGCGTGTCCATCGAACCGGATATGTCAATCGCCAAGATCAGGTCCCGTGCGGATTTAGAGGTCTCAATCGGTGCGCCCAATCGTTCGGGCTGCGAGATGGCGATCACCAGCAGGATCCAGATCAGGCTGGCGGCGATGACCTGAAGCCAACTGCGACGCATGATCACCGCGCCCTTTGCCGGGGTCAGCTGCGCCTCAGAGATCACTTGCCGGAAAAACGGGAAGCGGATGGCAGGGACGGTTTCCTTATGCGCGGGCACGAACCGCCAGATGAGCCACGGCAGTGGCAAGGCCAGAAACGCCCATGGGAAGACGAATGAGATCATGCCGAAACCTGCCGTTGGTGTCGTCGCACCCAGTTCTTCGCAGCCTCCCGCAGTGCGGGATCGGCGCGCGCAGGCGATGCGTAGGGGGCGGTGGCCAAGACCTGCCCTGCGCCGTTCCTGAAGTCATCCATACCCGCAGAACGATCCAGAAACGCCAGCCATTCGGGGCCGCTCAGGCTGGCGACCTGCGCACGTGGAAAGGCGGCCAATGCCGTGCTGCGCAGAATGGTCGCGATTGCGGCCGCGTCATCGCCTGCCTGCTCAAGCGCGGACAAGGCTGCCTTGCGGTAGGCGTTGCGTTGCAAATGGGCGCGGGTGCGAAGGACGACATAAAGTGCGACCAAGATCAACACCACCGCCAGCACCACCCATCCGCCGGTTTGCGGGACCATGGAAATGGGCGCTGGTTCGACCGGTTCGACCAGTTTATTGATCAGGTCGACAAGGCTGGTCGGTGCGTCGGTGGATGGGGTCTCTTCACTCATCGCCGACCAAGTCCCATGAGACGGCGCATCTGGACCAAGCTGTCCTCCGCCGAGGTCAGCGGCAAAACGGAAATGCCGAATTGCCGTTGCCAGTCAACGATTTCAGCAATCCGGCGTTTGGCAAATTCAGACAAGTCCCGATGCACTTGGGAGTCCGACATATCCACCGCCGCCTGCAAAACCCCATCGGTGATCACAAGTTTTGCATCCGGCGGCAGGTCGTCGGCAAACGGGTCCGTCACCAACCCAAGGATCAGGTCATTGTGGCGCGACAGACCGCTAACCAGTTTGCGGGTCTGGTCGTCGATCACGTCAAAATCGCTGAGTACGATGATAAGATGGTTGCGCGGCGCGATCCGGGCAACCGCGCCCAGCACCTGATTGATCGATTGCGGTGGCACGGTCGGAGCCTCGGGTCGTAACAATTGATTGGCCGAGGCAATGGCACTTAGAAACCTGTTCAATGCGGCACGGCTGCGCGCAGGTTTGATCTCTGCCCGCAGGTCGTCACCAAAGACGATACCGCCCACGCGGTCGCCCTGTTCCAGAATGGCAAAGGCGGCAAGGGCTGCACATTCGGCGGCGGTCACTGATTTCATGTTCAACACGGAGCCAAAGAACATCGACATGCGCTGATCAACGACGATCAGGGTGGGGCGGTCGCGTTCCTCGGTGAAGACGCGCACATAGGGTTTGCCGGTGCGCGCCGTGACCTTCCAGTCGATGGAACGCACGTCATCCGCAGGCATGTAATCGCGCAGCTCTTCAAAGTTGAGGCCCCGGCCCCGCAAGCGCGATGTGTGCCGCCCGTTCAAGACCGACCGCGCAGGTTGTCGGGGCAGGAAATGTAGCCCGCGCGCAGGGCCTTCCAGCCCGCGCAGATGGGGCAGTGTCACATGAATGCGCGTATCCAAGCCCGCCGGAACGGGAGCAGGGTCGGGCAGGGTATTGGTGCGAATGCGTGCCGGAATATCCCTCATGCATACCCCCTCAGGCCAAGGCCACCTGCGCCAGTATCTCCGCGACGACCTGATCGGGGGAGACCCCTTCGCCCTGCGCCTCATAGGTCAGGCCGAGGCGGTGGCGAAACACATCAGGTGCAATCGCCCGAACGTCCTGCGGATCGACATAATCACGACCTTTGAGCCAAGCATGAGTGCGCGCGCATTTATCCAGCGCCAGAGATGCTCGCGGGCTCGCCCCGATTTCTATCCATCGTTTGAGGTCATCGCCAAAGGCTTCCGGAATGCGCGTGGCATTCACCAGATCGGCCATGTACCGCTCCATCGCGTCAGAGACATGAATGGCGACAATCTCGCGGCGCGCCTCAAACACGCTCGATTGCGAGATCGGCGCGGGTTTCTCGGCCTTGACCTTGTCGTCAGGCGTTGCTGAGGCCGCCGCCTCTTCGCCGCGGACCAGACGGATCACCAGAACTTCGTCCTCGACGGGGGGGTAGGTGATGTTCACATGCATCAAAAAACGGTCCATCTGCGCTTCGGGCAGCGGATAGGTGCCTTCTTGCTCGACCGGGTTCTGGGTGGCCATCACCATGAACAGCGGCTCCATCGGGTGGGTGGTGCCGGCAACCGTCACCTGTCGTTCTTCCATGGCCTCAAGCAGGGCCGCCTGCACCTTGGCAGGTGCGCGGTTGATCTCATCCGCCAGCACGATGTTGGCAAAGATCGGCCCCGGTTCGAATTTGAACTCTGACCCGCCCTCTTTCTGATAGTAGACTTCGGTGCCCGTGACGTCAGATGGCAGCAAATCCGGCGTGAACTGAATGCGGCTGAAATCGCACTGCAGGTTCTTGGCCAGCGCCTTGATTGCGCGCGTCTTTGCCAGCCCCGGCAGCCCTTCGACCAGCAGGTTGCCGTTGGCCAACAAGCCGATGACCAACCGCTCGATCACATCGCGCTGACCGATGATGGCCTCGCCCATCCGCTCAATCAGCGCGTCGATATCACTGCGCGCGCTCATTCTGGCCAGACCTGTTCCCAGTCTCTGGCCATATCGACAATGACCCAACCCCGGTCCGGACCTTCATCCAACCCCCGGTTCAACACGCCGATATGACCCTCGCGGTCATAGGCGAATTCCCGTTCTGCATCTGTGTGATGCACGAGTATCCCCAGACGCGGCCCGTCGCCTGCCGTGGTATATTCCAGCATCGCGAAATCGCCGTCAGAATTGCCTCCCGCGATGATGGGGCGTTTGCCGATGCGGCTGTCGATGCCCACGGGCTTGCCCTCTTTGTCATCAACAAAATCAATGCCGGGCAGTTTCATCACCTGGCCATCGACATATTCCGTTGGCCCCGCACTGCCGATTACCTGCTCGGGCGGGATGTTATAGGCACTTTCGGCAAAGGCACGGATGAAATGCACGCCGCCACCGGAAACGATCCACGTCTGGAACCCTTCGTCACGCAAGTAGCTTAGCAATTCCAGCATCGGCTGGTAGATCATCGCATCATAGCGCATGTCGGTTGTCGGATGGCGCGCCTCGTCCAACCAAGCGCGGACATCGTCCTGAAACGCCTCGACCGACATGCCCGAATGGCTGACCGCGAGTATTTCCAGCAAACCTTCGACACCGCCTGCAGCGACGGTTTCCAGATCGCCCTCGGCAGCTGCCCTCAGGATGTCCGACGTTAGAATCGACGGGTCTGCTTCGGCCTTGGTCTTCAGCCGATCAAGCGCATAGATAAGCTGAAAATAGACCGGCTGTTCGCCCCAGAGCGTGCCGTCGTTGTCGAATACCGCAATCCGGTCGGCAGGGGTGACATAGTCCGGCGACGTTGGGTCCGTTACGGAATCCACAAATGAGATGATAGTCGATTTGTTTTCGGTCGATCCCCATGACGGCAAAGGGTCGGACAGGGCAGGCGATGTGGCCAGACAAATCGCGGCTGAAAACAGAAGTCCACGCATAGCGGTTACCTCGTGATTGGTGATTTCAAGGTGAAGAAAGGCCGCGCAGTTTCCTGCGCGACCTGATTTCTGCAAACATCCGGTTTCTTACGGATTACCCGGTGATGCGGTCAGCTTTTCCATGACCTGTTCGAGGCTGAAGCTCGCCGCTTTCTGGCGTGGCGGGTATTCCTGGAAGGTCTCAAGGAACTGACCCACATAGGCCTGCGCCGGCACCAACATATAGGCGCGGTCGATCAACCAGTCCCAATATGTATTCGACGTGCGGTAGCTGCGCTCATAGGGATCGCGCCGCAAATTGAAGATCAGCGGCAGACGCAATTCGGTCCATGGTTCGGCCCATGCACGCAGAGTTGTGTAGGCTTTCTGCTCAAGGAAGATCAACTTCCAGTCGTTAAAGCGCAATGCCGTCAGGTCGCCATCATCGGAGAAATAGAAAATCTCCTGACGGGGTCCTGTATCCACCTCACCCGAGAAATACGGCAGGAAGTTGTAGCCATCCAGATGCACGCGATATTCGCGACCACCGCCCACTTCGGCCACGGTGATGCCGTCAAGCAGCTCTTCCTTGACCGTCGGGCGTCCGGCGGCTGCCAGATAGGTCGGCAACCAGTCCATATGGTGCATGATGGAGTTCGACACCGATCCCGGCTCAATCAGACCGGGCCAGCGCACCATGGAGGGCACACGCCATCCCCCTTCCCAATTGGTGTTTTTCTCACCAAAGAAGGGTGTCATCGCCGCATCCGGCCATGTGTTCATATGCGGGCCATTATCCGTTGAATAATGCACGATGGTTTTATCTGCGATTCCAAGCTCGTCCAGTACGTCAAGGAACTGGCCAATATGCATGTCGTGTTCGATCATACCCGCAGTATATTCATCAACGGGTTTGCCAACCAACTCGTTGGCCGCCTGCTGACGCTCATCGCTGACATGTGTGCGGAAGTGCATGCGCGTCCCGGACCACCAAAGGAACCAAGGGGTGCCTTCGGCTTCTTTGCGTTTGATGAAATCAATCGCGGCTGCGACCGTTTCGTCATCTACGGTTTCCATCCGCTTTTTGGTCAGCGGTCCGGTGTCTTCAATCTCGCCATCGGCAGAGGATTTGATCACACCGCGCGGGCCAAATGTTTCAC
This sequence comes from Roseobacter sp. OBYS 0001, assembly GCF_019654895.1. Lineage (NCBI taxonomy): Bacteria > Pseudomonadati > Pseudomonadota > Alphaproteobacteria > Rhodobacterales > Roseobacteraceae > Roseobacter > Roseobacter sp. OBYS 0001. The sequence goes on along the minus strand of NZ_BPES01000002.1, from coordinate 120,500 downwards.
GGAACGTCCGGCCATCGGGCATGACTGCATCACCCGGATAGTCGATGTTCTCTGGCTCTTCTTCTGCGTTCAGGTGGTAAAGGTTACCAAAGAACTCATCAAAACCGTGGTTGGTTGGCAGATGCTCGTCGCGATCACCAAGGTGATTCTTGCCAAACTGACCTGTTGCATAGCCTTGCGCCTTGAGCAGGCCCGCGATTGTCGGGTCTTCTTCCTGCATGCCAAGCTCTGCACCGGGCAGACCGACTTTTGACAGCCCCGTCCGGAACACAGATTGGCCCATGATGTAAGAAGAACGCCCCGCCGTACAGGATTGCTCACCATAATAGTCGGTGAAAATCATACCTTCATCAGCGATCCGGTCGATGTTTGGCGTGCGGTAGCCCATCAGACCCATCGTATAGGCGCTAATGTTTGATTGCCCTACGTCGTCACCCCAGATGACCAGAATGTTCGGCTTTTCATCTTGTGCCATTGCAGCGCTTGACGCGAGCGTCACAGCAGCGACGGCAAGTGCTTTGATGGTAAGCTGTTTCGTAAATCGCAAAAGGCTTCTCCTTTATATCGTGATTTGTGGTCACACGCTCGTGATAATGCACGCATTATCCAACGTTTGAAATAGAAAACCCGAGGCTTTGTCGCCTTTAAATTGCGTTACTGGGATCAGCATGTGGGTTCATCGCAAAGTTAACACATACGGATCAAAGGTTTATGATTTTTCGCCGACATGCTCGGCCAAGTTGGCAAAGAATTTTCCTGCCAGTTTCTTGGCGGTCCCCTGAACCAGTCGACTGCCAAGCTGTGCGAGCTTTCCGCCAATGTCTGCATGTGCGTCATAGCGCAGCAGCGTGCCTTCTTCGTGCTCTTCAAGGGTGACATCGGCCCCCCCTTTGGCAAAACCTGCGGCCCCGCCATTGCCCTCGCCTTTGAGTGAAAAGTGCTCAGGTGGTGCATCCGGTGAAAGGGTCACATTCCCTTTGAATTTTGCCTTCACCGGGCCGATTTTCAGCACGACCTTGGCCTCAAGCTCGGTGTCGGAATGTTTGTGTAATTCCTCGCAGCCCGGGATGCACTCCTTCAGGATTTCAGCGTCATTAAGCGCGTCATAGACCACCTGTCTCGGTGCATTGATCACGATTTCATCTTTGAGATCCATGGGTCTTTTCCTTCATCCACGCCACTGTTGACGCGTAGATGAGCATATCTTTCCTTCAAATGAAATGGTCTAAAAGTCTAGGTCCGGTGCCCTGTCAAAGTTTGTTGACCGGTATTTTCAGCGTCATGTTACCGTTTGCATCCCGCGGCACTTCACCCGCCCTGATATTCACCTGCAGCGACGGAATGATCAGCGAGGGCATGGAGAGCTGCGCATCGCGCGCTTCACGCATTTTCACGAATTCATCGCGCGAGGTGCCGCCGCCGATATGGATATTGCCGGCTTTTTGTTCCCCCACGGTCGTTTCCCATGAAATCGCGCGGCCGCCGGGCCCATAGTCGTGACACACAAACAGGCGTAAATCATCCGGCAGGCTCAGCACGCGCTGGATGGAATCATAGAGCTGGCCCGCATCCCCGCCGGGAAAGTCCGCGCGCGCCGAACCACCGTCCGGCATGAACAGCGTATCGCCCGTAAAGGCCGCATTGCCCATCACATGCACCATGCAGGCTGGCGTATGCCCCGGCGTGTGGAGGGCAAAACACGTCATCTCCCCCACGCGATACCGGTCGCCATCTTTAAACAGCTTGTCGAATTGCGAGCCATCACGTTCAAACTCAGTGCCCTCATTGAACACTTTGCCAAAGGTGTCCTGCACTTCGGTGATGTGCTCACCGATGCCGATCTTACCGCCGAGTTTTTGTTGAATATAGGGTGCGCCCGACAGGTGATCTGCATGCACGTGGCTTTCGATGATCCACTCAAGCGTCAGCCCCTGCGCTTTGATCGCCGCGATGATCTCATCCGCGCTGTCATAGCTCAGACGGCCAGAGGCGTAGTCAAATTGCATGACCGCATCGACAACGGCGCAGGCGGTGCTTGCCGGGTCCTTGACGAGATAGCTGATGGTATTGGACTGCGCGTCAAAAAAGGCCGTCACGTCGGGGTGTTGGTCTAAATTCACAGCGGTCATTGTCTATCCTTTATGCGGACCTTCATGCGGGCGGATCCTTTGCCGGACCATGCCTGGCAATCCATCGTTCGGTCAATCTTTCTTATCGGCAAAGGCGACCGGCCCGCCCTGCTTCTCCCATGTGGAAAACCCCTCCCGCAGATGGGCGGCGTCAAACCCCATGTCCTGCAACTGCGCGACCGTCAGTGCGGAGCGCCAGCCCGACGCGCAGTGGAACACATAGGTCTTGGACTGGCCAAAGATGTCCTTGAAATACGGGCTTTCAGGATCGACCCAGAACTCGATCATGCCGCGCGGCGCGTGATAGCTGCCGGGGATAAAGCCGGACCGCTCTCTTTCACGCGGATCCCGAATATCGACGATCACCACATCCGGGTCATGCATCATGGCGATCAGGTCGGGGGTTTCGATCTCCTTGATCCGCGCGCGGGCGGCGCTGACCAGATCAGCGGCAGATATCTTGAGCTTTTGCATTCCATGATCCTTGTTGCGGGGCCGTGCATGCCAGTTATGGTCAGTGTAGCATGCTTTCAACCAAAGCGGCATCCGCAGCTTCCAATGCGCCCTCGAGGTATCCGCCAAACGTGGCGGCGAACTCGGTTCCTCCAAAGATCAACCTGCCATCCCAAAGCCCGGCAAGTGCAGGGGGAAGGCCGTATTGCGGATGTGTTGTCAGTGGCGCGTGGTCCGCCGGTGTCGCGGTGTTGGTGTCAGCTGCCCAATCCTTGATCAGAACCGCATTCGCGGATGCGGCTCGTGATCCAAAAAGGCGGATGAGCTGATCAACAATAGCTGAATTGAGCACCTGCTGATCGCGGCGGTCCGGGGGCACACCGATGAAACCAAAAAGGGCTGCGCCACTGCCCGTGGCGGTGCTTGCGTCGTGGATCTCCACCATCGGTCCCTTGTGGCTCATCGCATCACCAGACAGCCCCATGTCACGCCAGAACGGCGCATCGTATAAAATGACGGCTTTCGCTTGGCTTGCCATCCATGTCGGAATAGCGGCCATCGTTTTTGTCGCCGCTGTGGGCAGAGCAGGGGAGAAATCAAGGAATGCGGCGACGCGCGGCGGTATCGCCAGAACCATGGACCGCGCTTGGATCTCTGCGCCTGCCTCGCAGCCTATGAGGATGTCGCCATCTGATCGCGACAGATGCTGCACTTTGGTGTTCAGCAGGATGTGCGACGGATCAATCTGACCCGCGAGCGCAGTGCAAAGCGTGCCCATACCGCCGTCAATTCGAAATGAACCCTGCGTGGACGCTGCGCCGCGCCCTTGCTGTATGCGACCCTGCGCATCCTCAAAGCGGAATTCACCCTGCGCGTATTGTTCAAAAACCGGCAGGTCAAAGCGTGATATCAGACTTGCAATGCGCGGCTGGCCCGCCCAGAACCACGCCGGACCAAGGTCATAGGCGGCACCGTTGACCGTTTCACTCAGCACCCGACCGCCCAGCCTGTCCCGACTTTCAATCAGCAGATAATCGCGGCCCGCCTGATGCAGCTGTTCCGCGAGGTAAAGCCCGGCAATGCCGCCGCCAACGATCACAACATCGGCGCGATGCCGAGGTGTCACGGGGCCGGGGGCTTTGCGTGTTGGATGTGGCGCAGTTTGGCCCAGAGGCGCACGCCTTTCGGGCCCGCTGTGGCGTTCAGGGTACTTGCGCAGGGCAGGCGCAGCCATGATCCCTGTTGCAACTGATCGCCGCCCTCGGTCATGCTGCCCTCCAGCACCAGAAACTCGCCACCATCCGGCAAGTCCATCGAAACTGCAGTGCCTGCGGCCCATTTTTCTGCGCGCACCGTTTCCTGATCGTCGTGGAACAGGGTCATGACGCCCACCCCCGCGCGGGTCGCATCGGGGATAAATTCCATTTTGTTCATGTCGACGACGACATGGGTGCGATCGTCCGGCTGGAATTGCCATAGTTTCACAAAGATCGTGCAGCCTGCGTCGGAATGAGGGGAGTGGGCCGATGTCGGCGGGTTGCGCACGTAAGACCCCGCCGGGAAATCGCCGTGCTCGTCGGAAAACACCCCGTCCAGGACAATGAATTCTTCGCCGCCGGTATGGGTATGTTCCGAAAAGCGGCTGTTGGGCGCGTACCGCACGATTGTCGTGGCGCGCGCGACCTCACCCCCGATCCGGTCCAGCATTCGCCGGTCAACACCGGGCATCGGAGAGGGGTGCCACTCAACCTTGTTGGAATGAACAACAACACGTTGCGAAAAGTCAGCATGCAAATCCATGGATGGCTCCGGGTCAGGTGTGATCAGACTTTGCCTACCATGAGGCGGTGAAATTGCAATTGGCGATCACGCTATCGTTTGACGTTGCATGTGGGCTGCCGCGTCGGGCAGGATCAAATCGCGGGTGTGATCTATTGGAAAGACCTGAGTGTGCCGGATTTCAAATCACTGCCCGCAGGGCCGGTTCAAGATATGGCATATGCACCTGAAGGGGAGTGTTGCGATGAGTGATATAAAAAGGCAGTCACGCCGCACCGTTTATGAAAACAGATGGATGAAAGTCCATGAAGATGTGGTGACTTTCCCTGATGGATCAAACGGGATTTACGGCGTCGTTGACAAGGATGACTTTGTCCTGATTGTCCCGCAGCATGCAGATGGGCGGTTTCAGCTGGTGCAGCAGTTTCGCTATCCGGTGGGCGGGCGTTATTGGGAATTTCCGCAAGGGTCATGGGAAACCAAGCCGGGCACGGACCCGGAAAAGGTCGCCCTTGCCGAGTTGGAGGAGGAGACTGGTTATCTTGCACACTCCCTCACGAGATTGGGGCATCTTTTCGAAGCATGTGGGTTTTCAAATCAGGGATTTCACGCGTTTCTGGCAACTGGGCTGCAAGAGGGGCGCGTAAATCGCGACAAAGAAGAACAGGATATGCAGACCGCGTCGTTCAGTCTTGAGGCGATACATGACATGATCCGCGCTGGGCAGATCAAGGATGCCCCAACCATCGCGGCACTTGGGTTGCTGGCCATTTCTGAACATGGATAGAAACCGTGCAACAGGTCAGTGCAGAGAAGGGACCGCGGCGCGCCGTTGCGCCACGGTCCAAAGGCATTGTTATGTGGCCGCGTTATGCAGACGGTGCGTAAAGATACCCCGGTCGGTCATTGCGCGCAGGCCCTTGGCACCGGCAAGCGCTGCCAGATCGGCCAAGGGTTCGATCAGGATGACCAGCAGATAGGCCACGCCAAAGCTTGTCACCGCCGAGAGGTTGTCGGCCCCGACGCCTTGCCCGTAGATCGCCCAGAAGGCCACCCAGGCGACAACGCCGCCCTGATAGACAGCCGACATTTTCAGCACATCCATATAGCGCAGATCGACATAGGCCGTTGTCTGTGGAATGACCCGTTTGGCCAGCGCGTCCACCGCAAACAGTGGGAACAGCAGCGTCGAGACATTGACGAAATACATCGGCACATCGGAAGGTGCGAAAAACAATCCTTGGATCGCCAGACCGCCCGCCAGGCCAAGCGCGGCGGGACCGGACCCAAGCAGCAGAAACAGCGTCGTGCCCAGAATGATGTGCACTTCCGAGATACCGACCGCGAAATGCGGAAAGATCTCAAAGAAGATAAACACCCCGATCGCGGCAATCACGGAGCGCAGGGCAAAGGAGACCACCGAATGGGTCTTAAGATCATCATTGATCAGTTTGAGGGAATAGCCCGCAGCAGCAGCCGCCGTCCCATAGGCCAGTACCATTTTTGCGCCGTCCATGACGCCCGGTTCGATATGCATGTTTACTTCCTTTCGCGTCCACCCGACGCATTTATATGGCCGGAATGTTCCGGCAGTTGCAGAATGATGGTTGGTATCCTGACTTGCAGCTTTTGGCGCTCTGGCCGTTTTCGCTGCTTACAGTTGCGGGGGCAGTCCGGGTCTTGCACCCGGTTCCCAATTAAGGCCCGTTCTCAGAGGCCGCCATCCCTGCAATCTTTACGCGAATAGAAACGCAAGACAAGCCTGTGTGCGACCTTTGAATATCTGGATATGACGTGTTCTTGGGAAACGTGTGTGCATGGCAGGATGGGGTCGGTGCACGCAGTTTCATCTCACGTTCGCAGTCGTGCGCGCAGTTTTTGGCCAATTCTGTCCTGCGGTGGCTGGCAAATCCCTGTTGTTTCTGCTCAAGTCTTGCGGGATATGAACAATCGACGCAGTTGCAGGGGTGGATGCGATGCGTCAGACGACCAAAAACCACCCGGGAAAAACAGGGGAAATCAAGATGAAGGTGAAATCACTCATTCTGTCTGCGGCATTGGCTGCAATGGCAGGCAGCGTATCGGCAGAAGGCGTCAAGGTCGGCATGATCACGACCCTTTCGGGGGGCGGCGCCGGGCTTGGTATCGACGTGCGCGACGGCTTCATGCTCGCGGTGAAACAGTCGGGCCGTGACGACATCGAGGTCGTGATCGAAGACGATCAGCGCAAACCCGATATCGCCGTGCAACTGGCCGACAAGATGATCCAGTCCGAGAAGGTCGATGTAATGACCGGTATCATCTGGTCGAACCTCGCCATGGCCGTCGTCCCGGCGACTGTCGCACAGGGCAAGTTTTACCTGTCGCCCAATGCGGGTCCATCCGCACTGGCGGGTAAGGGATGCCATCCGAACTATTTCAACGTCGCGTGGCAAAACGATAACCTGCACGAGGCCGCTGGTGCCTATGCCACTTCTGCGGGCTATTCCAACAGCTTTATCCTCGCTCCAAACTATCCCGCCGGTCAGGATGCGCTGACGGGCTACAAGCGGACCTTTGGCGGTGAATTGGCTGGGGAGTTGTTCACCAAACTGGGTCAAACCGATTACGCCGCCGAGATTGCGCAAATCCGCGCGTCCGGGGCGGATTCCGTGTTCTTTTTCCTGCCCGGTGGCATGGGGATTTCATTCCTCAAGCAATATGCCGACAGTGGCATTGATATCCCTGTGGTTGGTCCTGCGTTTTCCTTTGATCAGGGCATCCTGCAGGCCGTTGGTGATGCAGCCCTTGGTGTGGTGAACACATCGCAGTGGAGCAAGGACATCGACAACCCGACCAATGCCGCCTTTGTCGAGACATTTCAGGCGGAATACGGGCGTTTGCCGTCACTCTATGCCAGCCAAGGGTTTGACACGGCAAACCTGCTGATCTCTGCGCTCGCAACGGCCAGCCCTGCGGATGCGGATGCCTTCCGCGCAGCACTCAAGGCGGCGGACTTCGACAGCACACGCGGTGACTTTGCCTTTGGGCCCAACCACCACCCCATTCAGGATATCTATGCCCGCGAGGTCATCAAGGAAGGCGATGTCTTTACCAACAAGATCATCGGCGTCGCCCTTGAAGACCATGCAGATGCCTATGCGGCTGAGTGCAAGATGTAAGCAACGCCTTGGTCCGGGTGTGACCTTGCACCCGGACCGGTATAAATAACCATGTCCACAATTCTGATCATTGAACAGGTCCTGAACGGTCTGCAATTCGGCGTAATGCTGTTTTTGATGGCGGCTGGCCTGACGCTGATCTTTGGCGTTATGGGGCTGATCAACCTTGCGCACGGATCGCTCTATATGATCGGGGCTTTTGCGGCGGCGGCTGTGGCCGGGCTGACGGGGTCGTTCCTGCTTGCACTGATCGCCGCGATGGCCGCTGCTGCGATGGCGGGCGTCTTGATCGAAACCGTTGTCATCCGCAGGCTTTACGCCACGGATCACCTTGATCAGGTGCTGGCCACCTTTGCGCTGATCCTGATCTTTTCAGAAGGAACGCGGTGGGTCTTCGGTTCTTTTCCGCTGTTTTTGGATATTCCTGATGCCGTGTCGGGGCCTGTGTCCCTGCCGGGTGGCATTCAATATCCGCTTTACCGGCTTGTTCTGATTGCCGTGGGGCTTGGCGTGGGGTTGGGGCTTGCGTTGCTCATTAACCGCACGCGCATCGGTGTTCAGATCAGGGCGGGCGAGAATGACCGCGAGATGATCGCGGCCCTCGGGGTGGATATCTCGCGTCTTTACACGCTGGTGTTTGCACTTGGCGCGGCGTTGGCCGGGCTGGCGGGCGCACTGGTCGGGGCGATCCAATCCGTGCAGGTCGGCATGGGCGAACCCGTGCTGATCCTCGCGTTTGTGGTCATCGTGATCGGGGGTATCGGCTCTATCAAGGGGGCATTTGTCGGTGCTTTGCTGGTGGGCCTGACGGACACGTTGGGCGGTATTTTCCTGCCTGAGCTGTTCAAGCTCTTTACCGATGCTTCCACTGCCACGTCGGCGGGGTCGGCGTTGGCCTCCATGGCGATTTACATTTTGATGGGCGCCGTGCTGATCTGGCGACCCACGGGGCTATATGGGGCGCGCGCGTGATTTCTGAACGTGGGGTCAATAGTGTCGTGCTGATCGGCCTGTGCGCCGTGCCGATCTGGGCGCTGCTGGTGGATGAACCCTTCACAATCACGCTGGCCACGCGCGCGGTGATCTTCGCACTGGCGGCTGTTGGTCTCAACATCGCACTGGGTTGGGGTGGTCTGGTGAGCCTCGGGCATGCGGTGTTCTTTGGTCTGGGCGGCTATGCGATGGGTATCCTTGCCCATCATGCGCAGACATTCACACCCGTGATGGAATGGCCGTTCCTGATTGAGGGCACAAAATCCATGCCTGTGATCTGGCTGGTGGCGATGATCAGCGCAGGTGTCGCGGCCCTCGTGATCGGGCTTTTGTCGCTGCGCACGGCGGGTGTGTATTTCATCATGATCACCCTCGCCTTTGGGCAGATGTTCTACTATTTCGCCATTTCGTGGGCGGAATACGGCGGCGAGGATGGACTATCCATCTACGTCAGGAACGATTTTCCGGGGCTGAACACATTGGTCCCGATCCACTTTTTCGCCCTGTGTTTCGTGATCCTGTGCATCGTGCTTTTTATCAATGCGCGGCTGATCAAATCACCCTTTGGGCTTGCATTGAACGCCGCGCGTCAGGTGCCGACCCGGGTTGAGACCGTGGGGATGGACCCTGTGCGCCTCAAGTTGGTCGCCTTTGTGATTTCGGGCGTGATCACGGGTTTGGCGGGCGCGCTTTTTGCTGACCTCAACCGCTTTGTCAGCCCGACGATGTTCAGCTGGCAGATGTCCGGTGAGATAATGATTTTTGTCATCCTCGGCGGTGTTGCGCGGCTCTTTGGTCCGGTGGTTGGCGCGGTGTTGTTTGTCATGCTTGAACACATACTCGGTGGCCTCAGCAACTACTGGCATATCTATCTCGGGGCGCTTTTGCTGGTAATCGTCTTGTTCGCCCGTGGCGGGATCATCGGTCTGTTGTGCGGGCGGGGGCAGCTGCATGACTGACCCTGTACTTGCCACCCATAACCTCAGCAAGAGTTTCGGCGCGTTGACCGCAACCGATGATGTCACGCTTGATCTGCGCGCGGGTGAAATCCATGCGGTGATCGGACCCAATGGCGCGGGGAAATCCACGTTGATTGCGCAGATCTGCGGTGGGCTGACGCCTGATCGCGGGCGCATCGAATTTCTGGGTCGAGACGTGACGCAGGAAGCGACGCGGCTGCGCGCGCGGGCAGGGCTTGGGCGCACGTTTCAGATCTCCGCGCTCGCGATGGAAGACAGCGTGTTGCAAAATGTCATGCTGGGCGCATTGGGGGCGATGGGTCGCCCATGGCAATTCCTGCGACCCGCCTTGAAAGATGACGCGCTGCGTGACAGAGCCGAGGCCGCGTTGGCGCGTGTTGGCCTGACGGATGCCCGTGCCAAACGCACTGCGGAACTCAGCCACGGGCAGCGCCGCCAGCTTGAGGTCGCCGTCGCGCTGAGCCTGCAACCCAAAGCCTTTGTGATGGATGAACCCATGGCGGGGCTGGGGTCGGAAGGGTCCAGGCAATTGACCGGCTTTCTGGACAGTCTGCGCGCGGATGCGCCCATTCTACTGGTCGAGCATGACATGGATGCGGTTTTTGCGCTGGCCGACCGGATCAGCGTTCTGGTCTATGGTAAGGTGATCGAGACCGGGACCGTGGCAGAGATACGCGCCAGCAAAGCCGTACGCGACGCTTACTTGGGCGGTGAAGCATGACGCTTTTGACGCTGCGCAATGTTGAGGCATCTTACGGGGTCAGCCCCGCGCTTTTCGGTGTTGATCTGAGTTTGCAGCCGGGTGAGGTCATGGCGCTGATGGGGCGCAACGGGATGGGCAAAAGCACCACCGTCAAGGCGATTTGCAGGATGGTGCCGACACGCGGCACATTGCAGTTTGATGGGCAAGATCTGTCGCGCTTGCCCAGCCATCGCGCCGCGCGGCTGGGCATCGGTCTGGTGCCTGAGGGGCGGCGCTGTTTTTCGTCACTGACGGTGTCGGAAAACCTGTCTGCGGCTGCACGCCCCGGTCACTGGACATTCGAGACGGTTGCAGAACTGTTTCCCCGGCTTGCAGAACGCAAGGACCAAAAAGCCGCAACGCTTTCGGGTGGCGAGCAACAGATGGTGGCGATCGCGCGCGCCCTGATGACAAACCCCCGGCTGCTCATTCTGGATGAGGCAACCGAAGGCTTGGCACCCCTTGTGCGGCAAGAGATATGGGCGGCCCTCACGGAACTGAAACGCTCCACGGGCATGTCGATTATCCTGATCGACAAATCGCTTGGTGAGCTGTCACGCATTTGCGAACGTGCAACCATACTGGAACGCGGAACGACTGTCTGGTCCGGTGCCATGAGCGACCTCACGCCAGAGATCAGCACGCGGTATATCGGCGTCTGATTCACGCCGCTGTCACATTCAGCAGTTTACGCACTTTGGCGATATCGGCTTCGTCGATCCCATGGCCCTGACCCGGTTTGGTCCGCGCCGAAACGTTCGCTCTGGCCTTTTGCAAGCGCGCCGCACTATCCGCAAAGCGCCGGTGGGGAATATGCGGATCCTCTGCGTGGCAGCTCATGTCGATCTGCGTGCCTGACAGATTGGTATCGTAGTTCAAGACTTTGTCGCCAAACCCGTACAGCGCGGCATTAGGACCTGTGTCCGCATCCGCTGTTCCGATCAGGCCACCTGACAGTATAAACCCAAAGCCCAACCCCGTGCCGCGCCGCGCCAGATATTCAGCGGCCAGACAAGCACCCTGACTGAAGCCGAGCACCCCGATCCGTTTTCGGGGCAGGCCACTTTCGCTCAGGGTTCTGATGGCGGCGTCGACCTGCGACAGACCGGCCTGCGCATAGGGTTCCATTTGATCTGAGGGTGCGAGAAAGCTCGTTGGCCACCATGACCGCCCTGGCGCTTCGGGCGCGATCAAGGCAAGGTCGGGCAAAGCCAAAGCTTCGCCCAAACCGATGATATCCGACGCCCCGGCCCCGCGCCCGTGCAACAGCACGAGGCCAAAGGACGCCGCCCGAGGGTTCTGCCCGGCGTGTAGCATCGCGCTCCCCTCAGGCCACAAGCGGGGGCAGGGTCCGCTCGATCCGGTCGCGCGCGCTTTCGTATCGTGCGGGCAGCTGCAGGGACTGACCCAGATGCGCGAGGTCTTCATCGCGGGTAAACCCGGGTGGGTCCGTTGCAATTTCGAAAAGGACACCGCCGGGTTCGCGAAAATAGATCGCGTTGAAATACTGCCGGTCGATCACGGGTGTGACGTCCATGCCCGCGCTCACCAAGCGTTCGCGCCAATCCAATTGATCCTCGTCATCCAGCGCGCGAAAGGCCACGTGATGGATGCTGCCCGCACCCTGACGCCCGATGGAAGGTACATCCGAGCGCATCAGATCAACAACGCCGCCACGCACGTCGCCGGGCAGTTGCAAACGCAGACGCTCTTCGCCGTTCTTGGTTTCATGCGCGACCTCGTCATAGCCCATGATGTCCGTCAGCAACCGCTGTGTCGGCTCCATATCGTCCAGTTGCAAAGTCACAGAATGAAAGCCGTCCAGCGTGGGCCCGTCATCGCCTTCTACTTCAACAAGTTCGACCTTGGCCCCATCCGGGTCCGAAACTTTGATAACCCTGCTGCCAAACCGATCCGCGGGGCCATCAAAATCGATGGCCTCAAGCGCCAGACGTTCCATCCAGGTATCAAACCCGCGCTGACCCACAGCGTATGCATAGGCAGACGCCATACCGGGACCGGCGCGCCCGGGACCGGCGTTTACAAAGGGGAAGAACGTCAGGATCGTGCCGGGATCAGCCGTTTCGTTGCCGTAGTACAAATGATACGTGCCCGGATCGTCAAAATTGACGGTCTTTTTCACCAGACGCTGTTGCATGACCTTGGTAAAAAAGTCTGCATTTGCCTGCGGGGGGCCACTGATTGCAGTGACGTGATGCAGGCCGTTCATGCGTTTCTTATCCATGTCAGTCTCCTGAATGTGTTTGCGTTGGTGCCTAGATAGCATCTTGTTTTGTGCAAATAAGCGCGAAATACGCATATATCCTGTTTAACTTTGCACAGATGCACGGAAATTACTGCAAAGCCTGCGAAACTGCGGATTGGCCGTAGGGTCGTATTCGACAAGGGGTCGTCCTGCGGGTACGTCCTTTTCAAGGATTTCTTGGGGAGGAGGATTCGATGACTGCGCATGAGCGGCCATGGACGGCATTTTATGGTGTGGACGTGCGTCCGGACCTGCCCGAGGCATCGTACCGAACCATTGGCGATCTGGTGCATTCCGTCGCCAATACCTATGGCAAGGCCCCTGCCTTCACCGCCTGCATGCCCAACGGCATGAACGGAACTTTGACGTTTGAGCAGGTGGACCAGATGTCCGACGCCTTTGCGGTGTACCTGCGCGAGGTCGCCGGGTTGCAGCAGGGTGATCGCGTCGCGTTGCAGATGCCCAATTGCCTCAGCTTTCCAATCGCGGCCTTTGGGATCCTGAAAGCGGGGTGTGTTCTGGTCAATGTGAACCCACTGTACACAGCGGATGAAATGGCAAAGCAGTTTATCGATGCAGAACCCCACGCCCTGATCATCGTGGATATGTTCGCCGACAAAATCCCGCAAGCGACGCGCGGTCATCCGATCCCGAATATCATCGTTACGCGGGTCGCGGAGTTTTTGCCGACCCTGCCAAAGTGGATCATCGGGCTGGTGCAAAAGCACTGGGACAAATCGGTGAAACCCATTGAAGTGCCGCATATTCGTTTGCCCGATGCGATTGCGGCGGGTCGGGTGCATATGCAGTCCGAAAAGATCGAGGTTTATGCCTATCGGCGCAATGTGCAGCCTGACGACATCGCCTGTCTGCAATACACCGGTGGGACGACCGGCGTGGCCAAGGGCGCGATGCTGACCCATGCCAATCTGATCATGAACATGGAACAGGTGATGGAGCTAATCTCCGGCGTGGAGAAGGGCAAAGAGGTCGCCCTGACAGCCCTGCCGATGTATCACATCTTTGCCTTCACGGTAAATTTGCTCGGGTTTTACTGGCTGGGCGCGCGCAACATCCTGATCCCGAACCCGCGCCCGCTGGCCAGCCTGAAACGCGCGATGGAGAACTACAAGATCACGTGGATGAGCGGTGTGAACACCCTGTTCAACGGCTTGACGAATGAGGTCTGGTTCACGGACAGCCCGCCCAAACATCTGAAATTCGCCTCTGCTGGCGGTATGGCGCTGCAAACGGCGGTCGAAGAACGCTGGCAGGAGATTACCGGAAAACCAGTGGTTCAGGGGTATGGCCTGACCGAAACATCACCCGCCTTGACCTTTGAGCCCTTGGGTAAAAAGCGCAGTGGCACCATCGGCGTGCCTGTGCCGTCCACCTTGGTGGCCTGCCTTGATGATGACGGCCACGAAGTCCCCGTCGGCCAATCCGGAGAGATTGCAGCGAAGGGGCCGCAGATCATGGCCGGCTATTGGAACAAGCCCGAGGAAACCGCGGCGGCGATGAAAGACGGCTGGTTCCTGACCGGCGACATCGGCGTCATGGATGCCGATGGCTATTTCACCATCGTGGACCGCAAAAAGGACATGGTGGTGGTGTCCGGTTTCAACGTCTACCCCAATGAGATCGAGGAATGCCTCGCAACCCATCCTGCGATTGTTGAGGCGGCGGTGATCGGCGTCCCCGATGACGCAACCGGGGAGGCGGTCAAAGCCTTTATCGTCAGACGAGACCCCAGCCTGTCGGAGGCTGACATCCGCAGCCATTGCAAGGCGCATCTGACCGCCTATAAAATCCCCAGACGGGTCGAGTTTCGCGATGAACTGCCGAAATCCAACGTCGGAAAAATCCTCAGAAAAGACCTGCGCGCGACCGAGATCGCGCATCAGGCGCAGGAGTAACGGGCATGGTCGGAGCATTTGAACAGGCGATCCTCGCGTTGATGATTTTCGTGATCATGCTGGGGATGGGGGCGTCGCTGACGCCGCGCGATTTTTATCTGGCCTTGCGGCGACCCTATGGCCTCGCCATCGGCGTGATCGCGCAATATGGGTTTATGCCCCTGATCGGCTTTTTGCTGGCGACCCTGCTGAATGTCCCGCCCGCTATTGCGATTGGCATATTGATCATGTCCTGCATGCCGGGGGGCACAACGTCGAACATCTTCACCTATTTCTCTAAAGGTAATCTGGCGCTCTCGGTCTTGATGACGGTAACGTCGACCGTGACAGGCGTGATCATGATCCCGATTGTGTTGCTGGTTTACGCAACGGCGCTTGATCTTGAGATTCCGCGCGAAAACATCATCGCCACTTTGGTCCTGCTGCTCGTTCCCGTGGCAATCGGCATGGTGCTGCGCAAGATCAGCGCGAATGTCGGGGCTGTGACGGAGTTTTTCGGCTCTGCTCTGGCGCTGTTCTTTATTCTGTTCCTCATCGTCAGCTGGATACCGCGCAATTGGCAATTCCTGCTGGAAACCAGCGCGGCGACCTATTTCGCATCCATCGCATTGGGTGTTTTCGGGATCACTATCGGGTATATCTTTGCGCGCGCGCTGCGTCTGCACCCGAGAAATGCGCGCACCGTCGCCTTGGAAACGGGTATTCAGAACGGACCCTTGGCGATTGCGATTATCGTTTTCACCTTTTCGGGAGCTGAGCAACAGGCCGTCACTGCGGTGCCCGTGCTCTATTCCCTGTTTATCGTGATTGTCGCCACATTGGTCACGCTGGCTTTCCGGCGCGCCAACACGGCGGCGGAGCAAAAGATGCCGGACAGTCTGCTTTAGAGCGTCTGACGAGATACCTGAAACATCAAGTATCACGTAAAGCGTTTAACCCCTTGATTTCAGGCAGCGTTACGTGATTCAGGTTTTTCGCATGACGCTTTAGGCGCGCGCCTCACCGATCTGGGCAATGCCCAAAACCGACAGCACTTTGGTTTCGATATCCGCCGCGTTCATGCCCGCAACAGCGTACATGTCCGCTGGGCTGGACTGGTCGATAAAGATATCGGGCAGCACCATTGAGCGGAATTTGAAGCCGGTATCAAACACCCCTTCATCCGATAGCAACTGCGCCACATGGCTGCCAAAACCGCCGATGGCCCCTTCTTCGACGGTGATCAGGGCCTCATGGTTGACGGCCAGATCAAGGATCATGTCCCGGTCGAGCGGTTTGGCGAACCGTGCATCTGCAATTGTCGGCGTGATGCCGCGGGCCGCCAGTGCTTCGCCTGCCTTTTGAACCTCTGCCAGACGGGTGCCAAAGGACAGGATCGCGACGCGCGCTCCCTCTGTGATGATCCGGCCCTTGCCGATTTCCAGCACTTCGCCAACTTCCGGCATATCGACGCCATTGCCTTCGCCGCGTGGAAAGCGGAACGCGATTGGCCCATCATCATGCGCAACAGCGGTGGCAACCATATGCTTCAGTTCTGCTTCATCGGCTGCGGCCATCACAACGAAACCGGGCAGGTTGGCCAGATAGGCGATGTCAAAGGACCCTGCATGCGTCGCGCCATCCGCCCCGACCAACCCTGCGCGATCAATCGCAAAGCGCACGGGCAGGCGCTGGATCGCAACGTCATGCACAACCTGATCGTAGCCCCGTTGCAGGAATGTCGAATACATCGCGCAGAACGGCTTCATCCCGCCCGCGGCCAGCGCCGCCGAAAAGGTCACCCCATGTTGTTCGGCAATACCGACGTCAAAACAGCGGCTGGGGTAGCGTTCCGCAAAGAGGTTCAACCCCGTGCCGTCCGGCATCGCAGCCGTTACGGCACAAATTTTGTCGTCTTTCATTGCTTCTTCGAGCAGGCTTTGCGCAAAGACTTTGGTGTAGCTGGGCGCATTTGACGGGGCCTTGGTTTGCTGCCCGGTCAGTACGTCGAATTTCGCGGTGGCGTGCCCCTTGTCTCGGGCGGTTTCGGCGGGCGCATAGCCTTTGCCCTTCTTGGTCAGCGCGTGGATCATGATCGGCCCGGTCGCGCGTGCTTTGACAGTGCGCAGAAGCGGCAAAAGCTGGTCCAGATCATGCCCGTCAATCGGGCCGATGTAGGAAAACCCAAGCTCTTCGAACAGGGTGCCGCCAACGGCCATCCCCTTGAGCATATCCTTGGCCCTTTTAGCCCCTTCGCGGAACGGTTCCGGCAGCAGGCTCACCGCCCCTTTGGCCGCCGCTTTGAAATCCTGAAAGGGTTCGCCCGAATAGAGACGGCTGAGATAAGACGACATCGCACCGGTGGGCGGAGCAATCGACATCTCATTATCGTTCAGGATCACGATCATGCGTTTTTTCAGATGACCCGCGTTGTTCATCGCTTCATAGGCCATGCCTGCGGACATCGACCCGTCGCCAATGACGGCAATGGCGTCCCCAAGACCTTCTGGCACGACACCGCCAAGATCACGCGCCACGGCAAATCCTAAAGCCGCCGAAATCGACGTGGAACTATGGGCGGCACCGAAAGGATCATAGGGGGATTCACTGCGTTTGGTGAACCCGCTGAGGCCCCCTTTCATGCGCAGGGTGCGGATGCGGTCGCGCCGACCCGTCAGGATTTTATGCGGATAACACTGATGCCCAACGTCCCAGATTATCTTGTCGCGGGGCGTGTCGAACACCGCATGAAGCGCGACCGTGAGTTCCACCACACCGAGGCCTGCGCCCAGATGCCCACCCGTCACCGAAACCGCTGAAACGGTTTCGCGGCGCAGCTCGTCTGCCAACTGCACCAGCTGCCGGTCTGACAGGCCCTTCATGTCGGCGGGGCGGTGCACCAGATCCAAAAGCGGGGTTTTGGGCGTGTCTGTCATTGTCGTTCCCTAATGTGTGCGTCGCACCACGAAGCGCGCGGTGTCTTTTAGGGTGTCAGCTCTGGCGCCGTAAGTCGCCAGGCTGTCGCAGGCCTCGTCAATCAGCGACATGGCGCGCGTGCGCGCTGCGTCCAGACCCAAAAGTGATACGAAAGTCGCCTTGCCCGCGCTGGCATCCTTGCCCACGGCTTTGCCAACCTGCGCGCTGTCGCCTGTCACGTCGAGGATGTCATCAGCGATCTGAAAGGCAAGGCCAAGGGCCTGCGCATAGCGTTTCAGCGCCGCCGTATCCGCCTGTGCCAGCCGCGCACCCGCCTGTGCCGACCATCCAATCAACGCACCGGTCTTGCCCTGCTGCAGCCGCGTTATTTCATCCAGAGATAGGGGGGTCTGTGCGGTTTCAGCTGCAATATCAAGCGCTTGCCCCAGGACCATCCCCTGTGCCCCGCTCGCGCGCGCAAGGCTGAGGGCGAGATCTGCCCGCACCTCGGTGGATGCACTGGCACCCGGGTGCGTGACCAGTTCAAAGGCCAGCGTCTGAAGGGCATCGCCGGCCAGCACAGCTGTGGCGTCGTCCCATTTCTTATGCACGGTTGGCTGACCGCGCCGCATGTCGTCATCATCCATGCAGGGCAGGTCATCATGGACCAGACTATAGGCATGCAGGGCCTCAATGGCCGTGGCGGACCAGATGGCTTCGCCTGCCGCTATGTCATGCAGCCGGGCCGTTTCCAACACCAGAAAACCCCGCAGGCGTTTGCCCCCGCTGGTGGCATGCGCCATGGCCTCAACAATCGGGAGCGGTTCAAACTCAGCCAGTACCTTGTCAAAATGCGCCTGAACAGCAGCGCCCGCAGCTTCAAGCCGTTGCGAAAACATGTGTCAGAGGCCCGTGACAGGCTTTGTACCGGTGGGCGCGCCATCTGCATCCAGCGTGATGGCCGCGACCTTTTCCTCTGCTTCTTTCAGCTTTTCCTCGCACCGCTTTTTCAGTGCTGCACCGCGTTCATAAAGCGCGATGCTCTCATCCAAGGCCACATCGCCCCGCTCCAACTGGCCAAGTACTTTTTCAAGCTCGCTCATGGCTTGTTCAAAACTCATCTCGGTGACGGGTGTGTCTGTCATGGCATCGGTATCCTGCATGCGTGTCTGCGCCAACAGTAGTCATAAATTCAGGCAGGTGCCAGACCGGCAATGCGGTGAAATCACTGTCGGTCGTCAATCCGGTGCAAGCATATACCCAGCCCCGCGCACGGTTTGCAGATAGCGTGGTTGTTTCGGGTCACTTTCGATCTTGCGCCGCAGCCGTGTGATCTGCACATCAACGGCGCGTTCCTGTGCCTGCCCACGGTCACGGCCCAGTTCTTCGACCAGTTTCGCGCGGCTGATCGCCTCGTTACAACTGGCCGAAAATATTTTCATCAGGTGCATCTCGGTCGCCGTCAGCCGGACGAGGTCCTCGCCCTGCCATAATTCGCCCCGCTCCAGATCATAGCGGATGGGGCCGAGCGACAGAACCTTGGGGGCGGTCACATCTTCCTGCACCTCTGGCACACGTCGCAAAATGGCATTGATCCGCAGCAAAAGCTCTTTGGGTTCAAACGGTTTGGGCAGGTAATCATCCGCGCCCGCTTCCAGTCCTTCGATCCGGTTGTCCGTATCACCCTTGGCGGTGAGCAACAGGATCGGCACTGCGTTTGTCTCGCGCAGGGCACGGGTAAAGGCCAGACCGTCTTCGCCCGGCATCATCACATCCAGAACGATCAGATCGAAATCCAGCCCCGACAGAATGCGCCTTGCATGGGCGGCATCGCGCGCGGCAGTGACCAGAAAACCATTCCGCACCAGAAATTTCTGCAGCAGGGTGCGAATGCGTTCGTCGTCGTCAACAATCAGCAAATGTGCATCAAAGTCACTCATGGTCCGCTATCCTTCAGTCGGGTATAAGCATAGCGCATTTCTCGATCCATCATGGCCTCCAGTACCCTGCGAAAGCCTGCCACAGCATCTGGCCCCGCATCACGAAATGCCATCCTCATCCGGGCCCGCTGAGCATCAGACAATTTCTGCTCAAGGCCGCGCCCGTCGGGGGTCAGGAATAGATGGCGTTCGCGTTTGTCATTTTTGCCGACCCTGCTTTCAACCAGACCATCCTCGATCAAGGTGCGCAAGACACGGTTCAGCGATTGTTTCGTGACGCCAAGAATGTTGAGCAGGTTGTTGACGGTTGTGCCCGGTGCGCGGTTGATAAAGTGGATCGCCCGATGGTGCGCCCGCCCGTAGGCCATGTCCGACAATATCCGATCCGGGTCGGCCGTAAAGCCGCGATAAGCGAAGAACATTGCCTCGATGCCCTGCCTCAGCTGCTCATCTGTTAAAAACAGAAGGTTTTCGCCGTGATGGGCGGAGCCTGCGCGTCCATCTGCCATTGAATGCCTCAAATATTCTTTTTTGTTCCAGCCCAGCTTATGTCAGTGTTGTTGACATTCCAAGAGCGAAGCGATATCGAATCGCAGGTTTTGCGCAATTTTATGTCCGATGCGGACCGATCGGCGCAACTTATGAAAAATGCGATGGGTAATCACGGAAGGAAAAACCATGGCGGGTGCCTATAATGATCGTGACGGACATATCTGGATGGATGGCCAGATGGTAGATTGGCGCGATGCAAATGTGCATATTCTGACCCATGCCATGCATTACGCATCATCCGTCTTTGAGGGGGAGCGGGCCTACAACGGCAAGATTTTCAAAAGCCGCGAGCATTCCGAACGCCTCAAGCGGTCGGCTCAGATGATTGATTTCGAGATCCCCTATACCATCGACGAGATCGAAGCCGCCAAGGTCGAGGTGCTGGAAAAATCTGGGCTGCAGGACGCCTATGTGCGCGCCATCGCATGGCGCGGCGCTGGAGAAGACATGGGGGTCGCCTCCGCGCGCAACCCGGTCAGGCTCGCGATTGCGGCATGGGAATGGGGTGCCTATTACGGCGACGCCAAGATGAAGGGCGCAAAGCTGGATATCTCCAAATGGAAACGCCCCAGCCCTGAAACCATCCCAAGCCATGCCAAGGCCGCCGGTCTTTACATGATCTGCACCATGTCAAAACACGCGGCAGAGGCCAAGGGATGTTCGGATGCCATGATGTTTGACTATCGTGGCTATGTGGCCGAGGCGACGGGTGCCAACATCTTTTTCGTGAAGGACGGCGAAGTACACACGCCTGACCCCGATTGTTTTCTGAACGGGATCACACGCCAGACCGTAATCGGAATGCTCAAAGACCGTCAGGTCAAAGTGCATGAGCGGCATATCATGCCGGAGGAGCTTGAAGGGTTTGAACAATGCTGGCTGACCGGCACAGCAGCCGAGGTCACACCCGTTGGAAAAATCGGCGACTATAATTTCGAGGTCGGCAGCCTGACCCGCGACATCGCCCAAGGCTATGAAACTCTGGTGCGCGTGTGATTCAAAACAACCTAATACGCTCAAGGCGACATGTGTCACTTTAGAACTGGAACGCTCCGTACAGGATGGTGCCGCTTATCGTGTTGTAATCATCTCAATGATGCGCAGAAAACTGAAGCAGACGTTTCGCGAAATTCAATTAATGGTGGAAATTTTTCGCCTGAATGACTGAATTTTGAGCATGCGTTTAATGTTTTGGCTTGAAAGTTCGAAACCTTAAAATTGTTTTAAAATTCGGTTTTTTGTGTTAACCTTTACGCTAGGAGCTGCAACCAGCTTCCTAGGGATAACTTTCATACGGAGCTAAATTAATGAAAAAGACAATTTTTGCAGCCGTGGCTGCAGTGGGTATGCTCGCGTCAGCAGCATCTGCCGCCACCTTCAAGGTTGAAGTCTGGGATATTCTGGGCAACGCGACTGTCAATAATCTCACCGCAGCCGAAGCTTTCGGCCCGCCTGTCGCTGCCGATGCTATATATGCGACGGCTGACATCAATTTCGGTGTTGGCAATATAGACAACGGCAGTGGTTGGAATATCGGCACCCCTGATATGACCGTTCAAACCTTCCTGAATGGCAACGACGGTACCGGCGCCTCTCTTGTATCCGGTTCCAGTGGGTTGACGATCGAGCGCACTCTGATGCGGATCACCGGCTCGGCTCTATTCGAGATGGGTACCGATTACGCGATCCTGTCCGACGATGGCTATGACCTTACAATTGGCGGTTTCAACACGCGCAAAGAAAATCGACAAGCACCCGGCGGACTGATCAGCGGCGGCACTGCGGAGTTCTTTACATTTGGACAGACCACCGGCGTCTATGACATTGAACTTTTGTGGTTCGAGGGCCAGGATACACAGGTTCAGCTTGTATTCGTCGAAGCTGACGGAACGAATATTGCCCCAGTACCGCTGCCAGCGGCAGGATTTCTAATGATCGGTGCGTTGGGCGGTATGTTTGCCATGAAGCGGCGCAAGAAAGCCTGAGGCAACAAAGAAAAAAACTGAAAAGGCGGTAGTCATTGCCGCCTTTTTTGTGCCTTAGTGCAATCTACATGAGGGGCTGTTTTGCTCCATTTACTAAGATCAGGGCGTCCCGGACGGTGGGACGTTCGGTTTGGACTTGCTGCGGTCCAGCCCGAGTTGCCTTTCGCGCCAGATGATCAGGACGCCACCCGCGATCACGAGGCTCGCGCCGATGAGGATGGGTCCGGTGGGCAACTCGCCGAAGGCGATATATCCGATGAAGCTGGCAAAGATCATCGAGGCATAGTCAAAAGGCGCCAGCATGGACGCGCTGCCGAAACGGTACGAGGCGGTGACCATGATCTGTGCGATGCCGCCGATCAGGCCCGACAGGATCAACATCCAGATGACCCAGGCCGTGGGTGCAGTCCATGTCAGCACATCCAGCCCCGTCACCCATCCCAACGGCAGCGTGAGCAATCCCAGTGTCGAGGCGGTGATGGAAAAGTAAAACACGATGGAGGCCGTCGTGTCGGTCTGCACAAGGCGACGCACATGGATCTGGACCATCGCGCGCAGGATCGAGGCGATCAATACCAGAACCGCGCCCACGGTCGCCGCTGATGTCAAGGCATCCGCGCCGACGGACAAGCGGGGCGCAATGACGATCATGACACCGATCAGACCCAATGCCACCGCAGACAATCTGACGATGCGCACGCGCTCACCAAGGAAAATCGCGGCGAAGAGCACGGCAAAGAGGGGCGTCGCGTACCCGATGGCGGTCACTTCGGGCAGCGGCAACAGACCAAGCCCGGCAAAGGTCAACCCCATCGCCGATGTGCCAAAAATACCGCGCCACACGTGACCCATCAGATTGGACGGCACCAGCCCCTGCCGCAACTGGCCCCGTTGCCACAACCATAGCACCAGCACCGGCAGCGCAAAGAAGGAGCGGAAAAACACGGCCTGACCGGGTGGCACATGGGGTGATACGGATTTGATCAGCGCCGCCATGACCATAAACAGAAAGACCGCGCAGAGCTTCAGGGCGATTGCGCGGCCGGGTTTGTTTTGGGTCAGATCGGTTGCCATAAGCCTTCTGTGCGCGCCCGTCTTGCAAAGATCAAGCGCGCGGGCACGGCGCTGAATGCATGGCTGCTACCCGATATGACCCTGATTTTCGCCAACCTGCCCCCGGTGGAGCAGCAGATGGTCGAGCAAAACGCAGGCCATCATTGCCTCACCAACGGGAACGGCGCGAATGCCGACACAAGGATCATGGCGGCCCTTGGTGATGATCTCGGTGTCTTCGCCGCTTTTGGTGATCGTCTTGCGCGTGGTCAGGATGCTTGAGGTCGGTTTGACGGCAAAACGCACCACAACATCCTGCCCGGTGCTGATACCGCCCAGAATCCCGCCGGAATGGTTCGATGAATACTCTGGGCCATCCGGTCCCATCGAAATTTCATCGGCGTTCAATTCACCGGTCAGCATGGCGGCGGACATACCCTCGCCAATCTCGACACCTTTGACGGCGTTGATGCTCATCATCGCGGCGGCCAGATCCGTGTCCAGCTTGGCATAGATCGGCGCACCCAGACCTGCGGGGACCCCACGCGCGACGACTTCGATCACCGCGCCTACGGAACTGCCCGACTTGCGCAGCCCATCTAGGTAGTTTGCCCACTCATCCGCCGCCTGCGCATCGGGCGTCCAGAAGGGGTTGGCGTCGATCTGATCCCAGTCGAACCGGGAGCGGTCGATTTCATGCGCGCCCATACGCGTCATGTAACCTTTGATGTCGATCCCCGGTGCGATGGCATTGATCGCCTCGCGCGCCAGCCCACCGGCGGCTACACGCGCTGCTGTTTCGCGCGCCGAGGACCTGCCGCCACCACGATAATCACGCACGCCGTATTTCTGAAAATAGGTGATATCCGCATGGCCGGGGCGGAATTTATCCTTGATATCGCCGTAATCCTTGGACCGTTGATCCGTGTTCTCGATCATCAGTTGAACCGGCGTGCCGGTCGTCACCCCTTCGAAGGTACCGGAGAGGATTTTGACCTCATCCGCTTCGCGTCGTTGCGTGGTGTATTTGTTCTGCCCGGGTTTGCGTTTGTCCAGCCAGTGCTGAATTTTGCCCGCGTCAATTGCGACACCGGGCGGGCAGCCATCCACAGTGGCGCCAAGGGCGGGGCCATGGCTTTCACCCCACGTGGTGACACGGAAAAGATGGCCAAATGAATTCATCGACATCGGCGGTGCTCCTTTAGCACAGGTGCTTAGCCGCGCAGACCGAGCGCCTCAAGCCCTTATCGCTTGCCAAGCTCCGCCGCGCGTAATACGTCCCTGCTTACCTCGGGGGGCCAATCCGGCTGAGATGCGCACGCGCGCGGACCCGTAGAACCTGAACCGGTTAGAACCGGCGGAGGGAAGGTTGAGCATATCATCCTCTTTCGCCGTTCGACGCATTTGAAAAGGATAGATCATGCGAAGAACTCTGATAACTGCTAGCATCGTGTTGGCCTCGCAGGCTGCGGCTGAAACGCCCGTGCTTACCGTCTACGCGGGCGATTACTTTACCTCCGAATGGGGGCCCGGCCCGATGATCGAAACCGGGTTTGAAGAGATTTGCGGGTGCGATCTGCAGTTTTCGACCGGTGATCTTGTGCCGCGTTTGCTGTTGGAAGGCGCGCGAACCAAGGCTGATGTCGTGATGGGTCTGACGTCGGATGTCACATCCAAAGCACGCGCGACCGGCTTGTTTGCACCGCACGGGCAGGACAACGGGGCGCTGACACTGCCGGTTGATTGGACGGATGACACGTTCCTGCCATTCAACTATGGGCATGCGGCGTTCGTTTACAACAAAACCACTGTTGCCAACCCGCCTGCGAGTTTCGAGGCCATGCTGGACATGCCCGATGATGTAAAAATCGTCATTCAGGACCCGCGCACGTCTTTGTCGGGTCTGGCGCTGGTGCTTTGGGTGCAATCGGTCTTTGGCGATGACGCAGGCGCGGCCTGGGAAAAGCTGGCGCCGAACATCCTGACCGTGACCAAGGACTGGTCGGCCAGCTACGGCATGTTTACCGATGGGGAAGCAGACATGGTGCTGAGTTACACCACCTCACCCGCCTACCACATGTTTGCGGAGGATGATTTCACCAGACAGGCCGCGATTTTCCCCGAGGGCCACTATTTTATGGTCGAAACCGTCGGCAAGATCGCAGCGACGGATCAGCCTGAACTGGCCGATGCCTTCATGGCCTATGTGATGAGCCAGAGCTTTCAATCCTCCATCCCCGCGGCCAACTGGTCGTTGCCATCTGCGTTGCCGCAGGATCAGTGGCCCGAAGGCTGGGCGCAATTGCCGCTGCCGGACAAGGTGCTGTTTTACTCCGAAGCCGATGCAACCGCGCTTCAGGCAGAAGCCATTGAGACATGGCGCGCAGCGCTCAGCCAATAAGCGGACGCGCGGGGATCGTTGCGGGCACCTTGGTGGTCGCGGCGGTCCTGTTGGCGTTTCTTGGCATCGGTTTGCGGGCCGAAGCCAGCGCGGGCTTTGGGGCTGCGGAATGGCAAGCCATCCGCTTTACCGTTGTGCAGTCCGTCCTGTCCGCGTCGATATCCGTGGTGCTGGCCATTCCGCTGGCCCGTGCGCTGGCGCGGCGTGACCTGCCGGGACGTCAGATGCTGATCACCTTGCTGGGTGCGCCTTTTATCCTGCCGGTCATCGTCGCGGTTCTGGGTCTGCTGGCCGTATTTGGTCGCAATGGGTGGGTCAATGCCGCCTTTGGCACCTTGGGTTTGCCGCCGGTGTCGATCTATGGCTTACACGGTGTGGTATTGGCCCATGTGTTCTTCAACCTGCCCTTGGCCACACGCCTGTTGCTGCAAGGCTGGCAGAGCATCCCGGCAGAGCGGTTTCGCCTTGCCGCGCAACTGAACCTGTCGCCATGGGTTATCTTTCGCACCATTGAGGTGCCGCTGCTGATCCGTATTCTGCCCGGTGCGGCCGCCTTGATCTTTGTGATTTGTCTGACGAGTTTTGCGGTTGCTCTGACACTGGGGGGCGGTCCCCGCGCCACGACAATCGAACTGGCCATCTATCAGGCGTTCCGTTTTGATTTTGATCTGTCAAAGGCGGCTTTGCTGTCGGTGATCCAGCTTGTTCTGGCGGGCGGCGCTGCCGTGCTGGCGCTTTGGATCATCCCGCAGATTTCACTGACCGGCGGGATGGACCGACCTGTGCAACGATGGGACGGGCGCGGCGGTCTGCAACGGTTCGGGGACGGCGTCGCGATCCTGCTCGGCGCCGGGTTTTTGTTGCTGCCGCTGTTTTCGGTGGCGGTGTCGGGGCTGATCGGACTGCCAGAGGTGCCCGCCTCGGTGTGGCGCGCGGCGCTGACCTCGCTCTGGGTGGCTGGCATCAGCGTATGCGTTTTGCTGGCCGTTGCGCTGCCTCTTGCCGGCTGGATCGCCATCCATGCGCGGGGCAGTGTTGAGGCCATCGGCCTTTTGGGACTGTCTGCATCGCCTTTGATGATCGGCACCGGGTGGTTCATCCTGATCAACCCGATTGCCGATCCTGTCAGCCTGTCGCTTTTGGTAACGGCAGTGGTCAATGCACTGATGGCGCTGCCCTTTGCGCTGCGCATCATGGTGCCGGGAATTCGCGAGGCGCTGCAATCGCATGGGCGGCTGTGCATGACCTTGAACATGACCGGGTGGACCACGTGGCGCTGGGTGATCCTGCCGCGTGCGCTGCCGCAGATCGGGTTCGCCGCTGGGCTGACGGGCGCACTGTCGATTGGGGACCTTGGCGTCATCGCACTGTTCTCGGACCCGGATCGCACAACGCTGCCCTTGCAGATGTATCGCCTGATGGGGGCCTATAAGACCGAAGCGGCGGCGGGTGCTGCGCTGATATTGCTGGCCATGGCACTTGGCATTTTCTGGAGCTTTGACAGGGGGGCGCGCTGGTATGCTCGTACTTGACAACGTATCAATCGCCCAAGGCAGCTTTGCGCTGGACGCGGATTTCACGGTGCAACAGGAGCGCAAAGTTGCGGTAATCGGGCCCTCTGGTGCGGGAAAGTCAACGATACTGGGCGCGATCAGTGGCTTTATCCCGCTTGCCCGGGGGCGTATCCATCTGGCGGACAAGGACGTCAGCGACGCGGCACCCGGTGATCGGCCCATCGCGATGCTGTTTCAGGACAACAACCTGTTCCCACACCTGAGTGTTGCGCAAAACGTCAGCCTTGGCCTGCGCCCCAACCTCAAGCTCAGCGCGGATGACAAGGCCCATGTTGCTGCCGCCATAAGTCGGGTTGGCCTCGCGGGGTTTGAGGCGCGCCTGCCGGGGGCCTTGTCAGGCGGTCAACAAAGCCGCGCGGCACTGGCGCGCGTTCTCGTGCAGAATAAGCCGCTTGTGCTGTTGGATGAACCCTTTGCCGCGCTTGGTCCTGCCTTGCGACATGAGATGCTTGATCTGGTCGCAGAGCTGGCAACCGAAACGGGGGCGACGCTGCTCATGGTGACACATGCGCCGGAAGACGTCGCGCGGATTGCAGATGATGTGATCTTTGTCGAAGGAGGGCGCGCGCATGCGCCTGCACCTGCGGCGGATCTGATGAACAACCCGCCGCCTGCATTGCGCGCTTACCTCGGTTAAAGCGTCATGCGAAAAACCCGGATCATCCAGTGCTGCGTGAAATCAGAGATTTCAACGCGTCAGTTGATATGTGATGTTCCCGGTATTTCGTCAGACGCCTCATGCGGCGCTGCGCGCGCTGACCAACTGGCGGGTTTTAAAGATACCCAAGGCCGCCTGCGCCGCTTCGCGCCCCTTGGTCACGAAATGACCGCGATAAATTTCGTTGTGATGATCGGTTTCCTGATAATGATGCGGTGTCAGGGATACGGATAACACCGGCACACCCGTATCCAGACCCGCGCGCATGAGGCCATCTACGACCGACTGGGCCACGAAATCATGTCTGTATATACCCCCATCCACGACAAATGCGGCGCAGACGACGGCATCATATCGCCCGGTGGCTGCCAGATCACGTGCCAACAAAGGCATTTCAAAAGCGCCGGGCACGTCGAAAACATCGACCTGTGCTGCGGGAATTATCTCGGTAAAGCCATCCAAGGCCCGGTCGACAATATCGGCATGCCATTGTGCTTTGACAAAGGCGAAACGGGTGTGTGTCATAGTGATCTCCTTTTTTGCGGTCGACACGTCCACCCAAGGCGATCACGTCCGCGAAAAGGCACAGGCGTGCCTTCTTGCGGTCGCATTCTCTTTCATCCGGACTATGACCGTCGGCTCTGGCATCTCACCAGATCTGCTGACACCTTTCAGTTCGGGAAAGGCCGCTCGCGGGCTCGTAAGGTCAGGCCCCACATACCGCCGGTGGGGAATTTCGCCCCGCCCTGAGAATACGCCAAGGTTGCCAATAGTTTCAAAAATCTGCAAGACCAAATACGACACACTACAAAGGCAAAACGATGCACCCGAACCCGGCTTTTCACACGCGACAAGAGATCGAAAACCTTGCCTTCGCGCGCGAACGAGGCTTCGGCGTGCTTGCGGTGAATGGTGAAAATGGCCCGCTTTTGTCTCATATCCCGTTTCTTGTGGATGACGACGGCAAAACGGTCTGGCTGCATCTTGTACGCTCCAACCCGATTGTGCGCGCGCTGACAGAAAACCGCGCGGCCAGAATCGCGGTGTCTGGCCCCGACAGTTACATTTCGCCCGATTGGTATGGTGTGATCGATCAGGTGCCCACATGGAATTACGTGGCTGTACATCTCATCGGAGAGCTTGAGTTGCGCCCGCAGGACGAGTTGCACGGCATTCTGGATCGGCAATCGGCGCATTTCGAGGATCGACTTGTCCCCAAACAACCATGGACGACAGATAAGATGTCGGATGGCGTGATGACACGCATGATGCGCGCGATTGTGCCCTGCCGGATGGTTCTGACGTCGGTTGAGGGAACTTGGAAGCTTAATCAGAACAAAGCGCCCGAAGTACGACAGAGTGCTGCCGATCATGTTGACGCCTATGGTCAGGGCACCGAGTTGAAACTGTTGTCGGCACTGATGCGCGCGGTGGATGGACAGAGCTAGCGGCTCTGATACCATCGTTATATATATAGTGAGGGCCATCCGATGAAACTCTACCATTCGCCAGCGTCACCCTTTGTGCGCAAAGTCACCGTTTTGTTGCATGAGCTTGGTCAGACCGATGCTGTGACGCTGAAAACGGTCACGACGACAGCGCTTGCGTCGGATGAGGCGCTCAAGACGGCCAATCCGCTGGCGCGTTTGCCTGCCCTTGAACGCGACGACGGCATTACCCTCTATGACAGCCGCGTGATTACGGCCTATCTCAATGATTTGTTCAACGGCACGTTTTATCCGCAGAACTCGTCGCGCTGGGAAACACTGACCTTGGAAGCGACAGGGGACGGTATCATGGATTCAGGTGTATCCATGGTTTACGAATTGCGCCTGCGGGATGCCGAACGGGTCTCGCAAGCGTGGATCGACGCGCAGTGGGCAAAAATCGAGCGCACGCTTTTTGCCCTGAACACACGTTGGATCAGCCATTTGTCAGGGCCATTGACGATGGGGCATATTTCGGTGGCTTGTGCCTTGTCCTACCTCGATTTCCGACATGATGCGCGCAACTGGCGAGAGGGAAACGAAGCGTTGGCGAAATGGCACGCGGGTTTTGATTCGCGCCCCTCAATGCGTGCGACTCACCCGCCAGCGGCATGAACCTTTCCCAACCGTTTAAAAAAACAGCCCGAATCCGTGTTTTTGTCAAAAACATTAGGGGACTGCGACGGTTTGCGCGTTTAAGGTCACTGGACTGAACCAAACCACGGCGCTACATAGCCCAACAAGCAAATGTCGTGTTCTACGCGGCCAAATCGCTATTGGCCGTATAACCGGCCCCTAAGAGGAGTAAACCTGTGTCGCATGCAGAAGACCACGAAGGCACCCGGCGGGATTTCCTTTACTACGCCACGGCAGGAGCCGGTGCAGTAACCGCTGGGGCCGCAATTTGGCCTTTGGTCAATCAAATGAACCCGACAGCCGACGTTTTGGCCTTGTCATCCATCCGCGTTGACGTGAGCGGGATCGAGCCCGGCACGCAGTTGACCGTGAAATGGTTGGGCAAGCCCGTATTCGTCCGTCGCCGGACCCAAGAGGAAATCGACGCCGCACGCGCCGTTGATCTTGCCGATTTGCCGGACCAATTGGCTGAAAACGCCAACATCGCCCCTGATGCGGATGCATCCGATGAGAACCGTTCACTGGATGAAAGCGGCGAGTGGCTAGTGATGATGGGCGTTTGCACGCACTTCGGCTGCGTACCGCTCGGCGATGCGGGTGATTATGACGGGTGGTTCTGCCCCTGCCATGGTTCACACTACGACACCTCCGGCCGCATTCGCAAAGGTCCAGCACCAACAAACCTGCCGGTACCAACAGCAGTATTCGTGGATGATACCACGATCCAACTCGGGTAAGGGAGAAAACGAATGGGTGGAATTCCTCACGATCACTACGAGCCAAAGGCAGCCTGGGAGAAAAGTCTCGCCAAGCGCCTGCCGATTGTTGGCTTGATGTACGACACACTAATGATCCCGACACCGAAGAACCTGAACTGGATGTGGATTTGGGGTATCGTCCTCACATTCGTACTGGTTTTGCAGATCGTCACGGGCATCGTCCTCGCAATGCACTACACGCCGCATGTGGACCACGCCTTCGCATCGGTTGAGCACATCATGCGCAACGTGAATGGCGGCTATATGCTGCGATACATGCACCAAAACGGCGCGTCGCTCTTCTTTGTCGCGGTCTATGCGCACATCCTGCGCGGGCTATATTACGGCTCTTACAAGGCACCACGCGAGATTACGTGGATCATCGGCATGCTGATTTACGTGCTTATGATGGGCACGGCCTTTATGGGCTACGTTCTGCCATGGGGTCAGATGTCCTTCTGGGGTGCGACCGTTATCACCGGCCTGTTCGGCGCGGTTCCTTTCGTTGGTGAAGCGCTGCAGACTTGGCTGCTGGGTGGACCAGCGGTGGACAATGCGACCTTGAACCGCTTCTTCTCTCTGCACTATCTGCTGCCCTTCGTTATTCTGGGGCTGGTTGTGGTGCACATTTGGGCCTTCCACACCACGGGCAACAACAACCCGACAGGCGTGGAAGTGCGTCGGACGTCCAAGGAAGAAGCAGAAAAAGACACGCTGCCATTCTGGCCCTACTTCGTCATGAAGGACCTCTTTGCGCTGGCGGTTATCCTTGCGGTGTACTTCGCAATCGTAGGCTTTATGCCAAACTACCTTGGCCACCCGGACAACTACATTGAAGCCAACGCGCTTGCGACGCCTGCACACATCGTGCCCGAATGGTACTTCCTGCCGTTCTACGCCATTTTGCGTGCGTTCGATGATACTGTCTGGGCAGTGCAACTGGCATCCTTCATCACCGGTGGTATCGTCGATGCCAAGTTCTTCGGTGTGCTTGCGATGTTCGGTGCGATCGTCGTGATGGCGCTGGCCCCTTGGCTGGACACATCATCTGTTCGCTCCGCACGCTACCGTCCCATGCTGAAGTGGTGGTTCTGGGTGTTCGTCGTGAACTTCTTTGTGCTGATGTGGGTTGGCGCAATGCCTGCCGAAGGTATCTACCCGGTCATTGCCTTGATTGGGTCCGCCTACTGGTTCGCGTATTTCCTGATCATCCTGCCGTTGCTGGGTGTGATCGAAAAGCCGCTGGCACGGCCAGAAACCATCGAAGCCGACGTCGCCGCCCAAAAAGCTGCCGCAAATGGTGGATCGCAACCGCTGGCAACACCGGCCGAGTAAAGGAACAAAAGAAAATGTTCAGAAGACTTATACTGAGTGCTGTGGCGACCTTTGGGTTTGCCACGGCGGGTCTGGCGGCTGGCGCCTATGACACGCATATCGAAGACTTCGACTTTTCGTTCGAAGGGCCTTTCGGAACTTTCGATCAAAACCAGCTGCAGCGGGGCCTTCAGGTTTATACTGAAGTCTGTGCCGCATGCCATGGATTGAAGTTCGTTGCGATCCGCTCGCTGTCCGAAGAGGGTGGCCCAGCGATGCCAGAAGATCAGGTCCGGGCCTATGCTGAGAACTTCGAAGTCTACGATGAGGAAATCGAAGATTTCCGTCCTGCTAAGCCGGCAGATCACTTTCCGGAATCCGGTTTGGAGAATGCGCCTGACTTGAGCCTGATGGCCAAAGCGCGTGCGGGTTTCCACGGGCCTTATGGCTTGGGGATCAACCAGTTCTTCAAGGGTATTGGTGGTCCTGAGTACATCGCTTCGCTCCTGACAGGCTATACAGGCGAAGAGAAAGAAGAAGCAGGCATCGTATTGTATGAGAACACGGCCTTCCCCGGCGGCTGGATCTCAATGGCGCCGCCACTGGATGACGAGCTTGTCGAATTTGCGGACGGCCATGCAAATGACCTGCATCATCTTTCAGAAGACGTCTCCGCGTTTCTGATGTGGACCGCTGAACCTAAAATGATGGCACGCAAACAGGCCGGTTTTGTCGGCGTACTTTTCCTGACGATCCTGTCAGTACTGTTGTACCTGACAAACAAACGGATCTGGGCGCCTGTTAAAGGCAAGAAGTCAGCCTGATAAACGCTTTCCATTCCTGAAAAGAAACAACCCCCCGAGCACGAGCGGCTTGGGGGGTTGTCTGTCTGCACCTATAAAAAGGCTAATAACAGACCCTGGGGAGAGTAAAAATCAGAGGGGTATCCAAAATTCGTCAGTTTCGCTGGCCTTAGGCCACTCAAAAAACCAACCAGATTCCCCCTCTGGACCGTGAAATAATTTCCCTTGTTACCTTTGAAACACCTGTTGCGAGGCTTTCTACTTTTTACCGGTCACTTCAATACCTAACAAATACCTAACATCTGATTCGAGTTCTGTGATCTTGTTCACACAAGGCTGAATTAGTTTTGTAAAAGGGAAACCCACCGCATTTTTCCCCTCAATTATTTTTGGTGTTTGTCTTGCGTCTCGTTCACGATCGACTGAGTTGCGCGCACCTCACGATCAGTCTCTATCAGCCACGTAATCATGGCTTTGACAGGCGAGGGTTTTTGCGGTGTATTGTGCTTCACAAATGAATTTTCAGGATCGCGTTCCATAATCTGGCTCCTTTGAAATATAGGCCCACGTCGGGGACACTTGCCGCAGGTGAAAATATCCCTGCCAGCTTTCAATATGGTATAAACGCCAGGCGCAGTCTGTGACCCTAATCACATGGATGCATCAAATGTGATGCAGGTCCGCCATGATCTGCAGGGCGTTGCGGTCGATAACTCTTACGCCGCCCCGCGTGGCGTCAATGACCCCCGCTCGCTTCCAAAGAGAGAGCGTTTTGGAAACTGCTTCTCTGGTCGCACCGACGAACTCTGCCAGTTCGGCTTGGGACAAATTCAAAAGCCCGAGATCGTCCGATCCGTCTATCGTAAGGTACAATATTTTACGCGCAAGCCGTGCTGGCATGGGAAGGAACACCTGCTCGTTCAACTGGCTGCTCATCCAACGCAGCCGCTCACCCGCCAGCTGTATAAGGTCAATCCCCAGCTCTGGCGACTTGCGAATGGCTGCAAGAATATCGGCGTTCTTAACGCCACGTACGCGGCAGGGCTCAAGCGCCGTCACTGTGGCTGTGCGCGTGCCGGGATCAAATAGCGCAATCTCACCGAAAAGCGCGCCGGGGCGCATAACATCCAATGACAGTTTGCGCCCTTCCCGTGATATGATGCTGAACTCAAGGCTGCCCGAGACGATCGCATAAAGCGCATCACCGGTATCGCCTTGCTCAAAAAGCACCTCGCCTTCGCTTAAATCAACTTCCGTCGCGACTGAGTTCAACAGATCGGACAAGTTCTGCGAGGCATGCGCCAAAAATCCTGTTTTTGGCAACTCCGAACTGTCCATTGTACTCCAATCCCCGATTTCTGTGTTTTCAAGTGAAAGAAACTTGTACCAGTCACACTGTTTTATAGCCGTCTAGATTACGCAAAACACACGTTCTGTTTTATCGTATGAAACCGCCGACGCCGATATCAAAGGTCGCGCCAAGGCTGCCAAGAGCATTTCTGACATCTTCGTTGGCTGGACCATACACACGAAAGAGGCTGGGCTCAAATAAAGCAAAAAACCTTTCCGCAAAATGATCCTCGAAATTCTTCAGATGAACCATGACCGCAGCGCAATCCGCATATCGCTCAACAACAGAACACCGACTTCTATCTTCCGAAAGATAGTATTCGTAAATCAATGCACCCGGTTCATTCGCCTTTGTGGCGCTGACTATTTCATCGACGAGTTGCTCGACCGCATCTATGTCGTCATCGCGCACATTCATTTCCAGAATCCACTGGATGTGTTTTGTCATCAAAAATCTCCCTCAGGTAGCGTGAAGGTTAATGGCCAATACGCTATTTTGTCACGGGGTTTTCGCCTGAGATTTGAATTTTTCCGCTACGCCTGCAATGCGGCGCCGACGGTCCCTTCAATGCGCAGCGAGACAATCGTACCTTCGCTTTGAGGTGTCGACACCTGAACCTCGGTGAACTGTTCGGTACGACCCATCAGGGGGCTTTCCATTAGAACGCTGTGCGTTTTACCCACCTGAGCGAAGAGATGTCGTTGCACTTGCGCATCACCGGCAGCACGCAACTGCGACGCACGTTCCTTGATGATCTGACCATGCACCGCTGGCATCCGTGCGGCGGGCGTACCGGGGCGTGCGGAGTAGGGAAAAACATGCAGCCAGGTCAGGTCGCATTCCTGTACCAATGCCAGAGAGTTTTCGAACATCGCGTCAGTTTCGGTCGGGAAACCCGCAATGATATCAGCGCCAAAAGTCATATCCGGACGCAACCGCCGCGCATCCTGTGCGAAACGGATGGCGTCATCCCGCAAATGCCGCCGTTTCATCCGTTTCAGGATCATGTCATCACCGTGCTGCAATGACAGGTGCAAATGTGGCATCAACCGCGGTTCGGTGGCAATGGCCCGCATCAGGTTTTCGTCAACTTCGATACTGTCAATTGAGCTGATCCGCAGACGCGGTAAGTCCGGTACAAGCCTGAGGATGCGCATCACCAGATCACCAAGTTTTGGCGCAGCCGGTAGATCTGCCCCCCAACTTGTCAGATCCACGCCCGTCAGGACGACTTCGTTGAAGCCTTTGTCCACCAGACGTTTGATCTGATCGATTACAACACCGGCAGCTACCGAACGCGAGTTGCCTCGGCCATAAGGGATGATGCAAAATGTGCAGCGATGGTCGCATCCGTTTTGCACCTGAACATACGCACGGCTGCGGGTGCCAAACCCGTCAATAAGATGACCTGCCGTCTCGGTCACAGACATGATGTCATCGACCTGCACCGCTTCACTTTCGCCTATGAAATCCGCGGCCAGCGCGTTCCATGTGTCGCCCTGCATCTTTTCCGTGTTACCAATGACAGCATCGACTTCGGGCATCGCCGCAAACGTCTGCGGCTCCGTCTGAGCGGCGCAGCCGGTCACGATAAGGCGTGCGGACGGGTTTTCCCGGCGCAGTTTACGTATTGTGCTGCGCGCTTTTCGCACCGCTTCGCCGGTTACCGCACAGGTGTTGACAACCACAGCATCCGAAAGTCCCGACTGCGCGGCGAGCTTTTTCATCGCTTCGGTTTCATAGGCATTCAAACGGCAGCCCAAGGTCGTGAACTTTGGGGCGCTCATGCAAGGTTGGCCAGATAAGACGGCGTAAGCGTACCGGAAAACACATGCTGCGTCGGGCCGGTCATCCAAACGCCATCGTCGCGCCAGTCAATCTCCAAGCGACCGCCATCCAGATCAATCTGAACCTTGCGCCCCGTCAACCCGCGCCGGGCTGCCGCAACCGCCACGGCGCAACTGGAAGACCCCGACGCCAGCGTTATCCCCACACCACGTTCCCAAACCCGCATGCGTATCTGGTCAGGCCCTGTAATCGAGGCAAACTGTACATTTGTCCGCTGTGGGAACAGTTCATGGTGTTCGAATTGGGCACCAAGCTTTGCAACGTCTATCTGCATGGCGTCATCCACAAAGAAGGTACAATGCGGATTGCCCATACCAGTCGCAGTGGGTCCACCCTCTATCGGGAGCTCAAGCGTGTCCATCTCGCGCGCAAGAGGCACCTCGGTCCAATCAAGCTGTGGCGCACCCATATTGACCGAGGTCTGACCATTTGCCGCACGGCACGCGGCCAGCACGCCCCGGTCCGTGGATAAGGTAACATCCGAAGCCCCAGTCTGCGCCATGATATAATCGGCAATGCAGCGCGTCGCATTCCCACAGGCCAACGAAACAGAGCCATCCGCATTGAAGAACGCGAGGTGCACCCCGGTTTTTGTGTTTGTTATCAAGGCAAGTTGGTCAAATCCAACGCCGGTATGTCGGTTGGCCAGAGCTTGCGCAAACAGCGGCGTAACTCCGATCGACCGTACACGCGCATCCAAAACGACAAAGTCGTTCCCCAGCCCGTGCATCTTCATGAAGGGCAAACCGCTATCGTCTTTCTGGTACATTGCGGCGATATAAGCCGATGCGTCCGAACTATCCAGTGGAACCTTTGGAAAACACTGATTTAAGGGCTTGACCCGCTCGCCCCACCTTTCTAAGTACACCGCTTAGTGGGCCGTTAGCTCAGTTGGTAGAGCAACTGACTTTTAATCAGTGGGTCGCAGGTTCGAACCCTGCACGGCTCACCACTGAAACACCAGTCAAACCGGTGTTTTGCAACGAAAAATCCATTGTTTTTCAGATGCTTCTCAAATCTGTGGTTGGGTTTGAGTACGGTTAGAACATAACATGAACCTTGTAAAATTTTGACGTTACAAGGAGTGCATGGGATGCCACAGATTACATTCAACGACCGCGCGGTCGCGAAAATCACCACGGACAAGACGACTTGGTTCACAGATTCGACCGTCAGGGGCCTGCGCCTATGCGTGACCAAGACAGGCACGAAGACGTGGTGGGTCAACAAGTGGGACCCGACGAAACAGAAGACGCGCGCGATCAAACTCGGACAGTGGGCGAACACAGGCACGCACTGCGCTTGGGCGAAGAAGCAGGTGGGCGCGACGACTTTGCAGATCGTTGAGGGGCACGCGATCACGCGCAACGAGCGGGCAGCAGAAAAGCAGAAGCTTGGCATCCCAACATTCGGTGAGGCGTTCGACCAGTACATTGAACACCGCATGGGCGCGCGGGCATCTGGCAAGAAGCCGATGGTTGAGAAGACGGCAAAGGACTACCGTCACACGTTCAACCGCGAACTCGGCGCGTGGGCGCACGTGCATGTGGACGAACTGCCGATCCTCGAGATCAACCAACACCTGAATGCCTTGCAGTTGCGCGTGCCGCATTCCGCCCGCATGGCATCGACGGTTGCAGGTGCGGTTGTGCGGTTCGTCAACAAGTTCTGCGCGCTCGCCTTGCCTATCCCGTCCACGCTCGACAACACAGTGACACGGTCGCGGGTTGAGACAGGCAAACTCGACATGACCGTTCCACTGTCTGCGCGCTGGGCAGAGATCGAACAGGTGAAGAACGACCACATCCGTCTATGGTGGATGGTCACGACGCTTGCAGGGTTTCGGCAGGAGACGTCTCGGGCGTTGTCATGGGACGACATTGATTTGGAGCTTGGCGTCGTGACCTTCTCGCGCTCAAAGCACACCTACGACCGTGAGATCGTCTTGTCGGATCGTGTCGTCGCGCTGTTCAAGGAGTTGCACGAGATCAAGATGGACGACTGCAACTGGGTGTTCCCGTCGCGGCGTATCATTGGGGACGTGCGCGGGCACATTGGTCAGGTGGACGCGATTGGTGAGGACGTGGTCACGCGCGCGGGAGACGTTCGGCATTACTGGATGTCCGCCGGACGCGAACACGCGCCGACGCATGTCTTGCGCTGGCTTGCGCAACAGACGTTGACGGCAGGTGACCTGAATATGCTCGGGCATTACGGCAAGCCGTCGCATGAGGCCCAAAGGGCGGCGGCAGACGCAATCGCGAATGCCTTGTGGCGGCAGATCGAGGCAGCACCTTTGTCTGTCGTTGCATTGAAACGCGAGTGTGCTTAATCTCAAGATATCCGCCTACCCCTCAGTGCGTTGTGACCTGACTGAGCGCGTAGGCCGCAGACGCAGATGGAGCAGGTAGCGTCGCGGTCATGGGCCTTCCAACGAGGACCTAAAGATGACCGACATTCTATCTGCCATTGCAGAACTGCGTCGCGATATGCGCCGCTCTGAACCACCCCTTATCATGACCCCATCCGAGTGCGCCGAGGTGATCGGCGTCACCGAGGACACGCTCCTGCATTGGCGCAAAGACGCCATGGGACCGCCATATTCAAAACCTACAAGTCGGTGCGTCAGGTATCTGCGCGACGACGTGGTCGCTTGGTTGGAGGAGCATCGCAATGGGTGAGAAACATTCGCAACGCGTCTTTGACGACGCAGAAGCCGTGCGCCGCTTCACCTTGAAACAGAATCGCCGCGTCGAGACGTGGTTCTTGGAAAACTGGGAACGCCTCGACGGCATCACGGGTCCCATCCACAAGAGCACCGTGTCGCGCGCACTCACGTCCAATCCTGTTGTCGAACCTGTCGCCGCTGCCATGGACGTCCTGTTTGAGGAGATGCGCGACGACCCGTGGGAATGGTGCAAGCCGCCCGAGGACGTGGACGACCTGACCAACTACGCGCCGCTCAACTGGTGGTTCAAAACCTTGTCGCCTGCCATGTCGTGGGCGCGGTTCGAACGTGCGAAGGCCCATCCTTTGGTAGGTGACGAGCGCGAGCTTGTGCAAGAGCGCTTCGACACGTGGCGGGAACGCCTGCGCGCGGCATGTGATCAGTTCAAGGAGGATCGCCGTCTTGTGCGTGCGCTCGAGGCGGACATGAACCCTGAGTATCAGGTATG
Source organism: Roseobacter sp. OBYS 0001 (assembly GCF_019654895.1). Classification (NCBI taxonomy): domain Bacteria; kingdom Pseudomonadati; phylum Pseudomonadota; class Alphaproteobacteria; order Rhodobacterales; family Roseobacteraceae; genus Roseobacter; species Roseobacter sp. OBYS 0001. The sequence continues at coordinate 81,650 of NZ_BPES01000002.1, read as the reverse complement.
GGCGGACTACGGGCACGGGTGGCAGCTTGCATACTCGCTTGAAGAAGCAGACCGCTCGGAGAAATCGGTCAGGAAGATCAAACGTCGCGCAGGCAACCCAGGACTGCACGGATGCACAGGCGAGGAGATAGGTCTTGCGCTTGCGCTCGCAGATGCCACCTTGACGCTTCCTGATGTTGAGGGTGCGCGGTTGACTTATGCACGTCCGCGCGTCGTGCCCGAGACAGATCACATCTCAGAACCTGTGGAACCTTGGAACGGCGACGAGTTCGACGGGGTCGAGGTGGAGCGTATCAGCCCGAAGACGGATGAGCATGAGTTCTTCAAACGCTACCAGAAGGAAGGCGTCGAATCTGTTAGGACGCTGCACTTCGAGTTCATGCACAACGTCCGCTACTACTGGGACGGTCAACGGTATCAGATCGAGGACGTGCAGAAGTTCGTCAAAATGCGGGAAGTGAATTTCTCGGGGCGCGCGCCGACAGAGTGGCGCGATCTGACAGATGCCGAGCGGTTGTTCTTCGAGACAGGATTGATCAAAGAGCAAGAGACGCGGGAAGAGTTCTTGGCGCAGCGGGAGGAGTGGATCGACATGGTCCTGCGGGAAAGTGACTCTGGTCGCACGCGGGAACAGGTCGCGGATCAGTTTGAGGTTGTTTTGGATTGGATCGACGACGAGGCGGTACTTGATGAACAACGGGAGATCAATCGTGCCCGCCTCGCCTTTCGTCGCACGTTGAGGCGGCGGGCCTAGGCGACCTCGCGCACCTGTTCAGGAAAGAGGGAAAGCATGACTGTGCGACGTGTCGCGCGGTCAACGCGGTCGTGCAGCCATTGAGAGCACAAGGTTGGGGAATGCAGTGCGCCTGCGCGGGCAAGGCGTTCGCGGTAGTGTTGTATCATGGTCGGGCCTCCATGGGTTGTTGGGTTGATGTGTTGAATATACGGGACAGGTGGGTGGGTTTGCGACCAAGATCGCAGATGCCATGGGCACGGATGCAGATACTGCGTGCTACATGCGGCAACTACGTGCGTGCGTGCGTATGTGCGCGTAAAACGACAACAGTGGTGTGATCCAGCACTGTTGTTGCAGCAGTGAAAGATTTGAAGAAAGTGATGCAGTATGCGCAGTATGTGCAGCACATTGATTGAGAACAATAGGTTAGCGGTTGTTTGTGTGCAGTACTGGTGCAGTGTCGGAACAGAGATCGTTCAGTTTTCGATGTTTTTGAGGACGCGCGCACGCGCACGCGTAATTGCGCGCACGCGTATGCAACGCGAGTGTTCTGGTTCGAGCCACACGAAGCGCAGAAGCGCGCCTATTCTGGTATTTCCACCGGGGAAACTGACTAAATATCAGTACGTCTAGGCACAAATACACTGAGCAATCAATGCGTTAGCATGCCGTCAGTGTGTGAAATATCCTTGTAAACCGCAGGATCACCCCCGACCACCCCCTTTCTGAGACACGTGGGACCCCACCCCACGCAGAAATAGAAGCATCAAAAACCACGTTTTCCCCGCCCGCCGTGGAAACACTACGCATGAAAACCCCTGCAACGCCGCCAGAGCCTAAATGTGCTCGGTGACACGCCGGTGTCTCGACATTTTCCGACTACTCACCCCCGACACGTCGCAACCGCGTTCTATGACGCGCTTTTGCGCACCTTCGAAATGTGACGTTCCACCTCAAACTTCGGTGTCACCGCCATCCCGCCCTGTTCTACATTCGTTCTCGAGAACAGGCCCTTGTCGGGAGGTGTCGTTCTCAAGGAGTCTCCTCTCCTGTCAAAAGCGCCTCCCGATGTTCAAACCGAAGGAGGACCCACAGTGGTACCTTACACCTCACTTACCGCCACCGTTGATGGCACAAGCGCGACCCTCGTCGCGAAAACCCTGAGTACAAGCGCTCCCCTGATTGTCAAAGGCGCGAGCTATCCCAAAGGCCCAACACTCGCCGATGATCTTGAAGCGTGCCTTTCTGTTGATCACGAAGGTGCCAAGCGCGGCACGTATCGGATCGACACGGTCAGCTTTGGCGTCGTCCTGCACAACGACGGCGGGCAGATGACCATCCCTTGGCAGCACATCACGGATGTGGTCGCCCAACTGAGGGCGTAACCGATGAAGATTCAACACCGCACCTATGACACCCGTCTTGCTGAGTACAACAAGATTCGGGACGTGATCGAAGGCGAGGACCGTCTCAAGAAGCAGGGTGAACTCTATCTGCGTCGGCCGGAAGGCATGTCGCAGAAGGCCTATTCTGACTATGTCAAAGGTGCGGCGTTCTACGCCGTCGCCGAGCGCACGCTGCGCGGGATGGTGGGCGCGGCAACGCGCAACCGCCCGATTGTCGAACTGCCTCGCCGCATCGAATCTATGCGCAACGTCGCGACCTTCGACGGCAACACCTTGGAGACACTGATTGAGGACAGCTTGCGCGAAGTCCTGAGCATCGGGCGGTACGCCCTCCTGCTCGACTTCCCAAGTCAACCTGAGAATTCACTCGCCGTGCCGCACATCTCGCCCTTCAACGCAGAAGCAATTCTGGATTGGCGCGAGGAGTTACACGACGGCAAGAACAAGCTGACCATGCTGCGTCTGTACGAGGACAACGAGGACCTCGACGATTCCGGTGTGGAACAGCACCTAGTGTTGACTCTGGAACCTGCCTACACCGTCCGTCGCGTCCACGTGACACGGCGTCCAACGGGAGACGGCAGGTCTCAGGTCACAGAAGAGCAGGTGGGCCAAGACATTATCCCGACTGTCAACGGCTCACCTCTCTTCGATATTCCGGCGGTGATCATTTCCGCCTACAACCTCAAGATCGACGTGGAGAAGCCACCTTTTCTTGATCTCGTCAACGTCAACCTCGCCCACTGGCGCGGGTCGGCGGATTATGAGCACGCCCTTTACCGCACGTCGCAACCGACGCCTTGGATCGCGGGCAATGTCAACGCCGAGAACAAACCTGAGATGATCGGCGCGGGCGCATTCTGGATTCTTCCTGAGGGCGCGACGGCAGGCATGCTCGAGTTTACGGGCGCGGGCATTGCGGCGCAGAAAGAGGCGATGGACGACAAGGTGGCGCAGATGGCGACACTGGGCGCGCGCATGGTTTACGACGGCAAGGGGCGGAACGAGACGAGCGACACGGCGAAATTGCGCCACCGTTCTGAATTGTCCCTCCTGCACTCGTCCGTGAACATGGTCGAGGCGGGTATTGTGCGCCTCCTGCGTATCGCCGCCGAATGGACGCAACCGAACACGGCAGATCAGGTATCTGTCCAGATCAATCGCGACTTCATCACGGCGCAGATGGATCCTGCTGTTCTCACGGCGCTGCTCAAGGCATGGCAGTCAGGCGCGATCTCGCACGACACCTTCCTGATGAACCTGAAGAAAGGAGAACTGATGGACGTGGCACGTTCGCTCGACGACGAGAAAGACATGATCGAAGAAGACGAGGCAGGACAAGGATTGGTACTGCCCTTCACGGGAGCGTAGGCATGGCGGCTGACCCGACGACTGCCCTCGCCTGTGCCGTGATCCGCAACACCTTCCTCGACCTGTCACTGACGGTCAGCAAGGCGTCGGATTCGATGGGCCTCAAAGCAACCGAACGCCGGGACGCAATCCTGTTTCTCACCGCCCGCTCGGGATCGTGGGCGCAGGCGCGCGAATTCTGGTGCATAGCGGCGGACATCAACCCCGATAACGTCCGCAAGCGTGCAATCGCGTTTCTGACGGACGACGACACCATGCTGGACACCTTGAAGAATACAGAAGCGCGCCGCACCTATCACTCGCGCGCACTCGAGAACCTGCGCATATCGCGGGAGGTATATCGCGAGTTGCAGTTGCAAGGCACGTCTGACCGTCCTGCACCTGTTCGCCGCACCCTTCGGCGCACAGTCAGAATGTCGCACCGCCAACAACTCCTGAACGACCTGCCAAACCGTATCATGCCGCTCCTGACCAAACCAAAACGCCTGCGCGAAATCCTTTGGGAGCTTGAAGGGGTGGCAGGCAATGATGCTATCCACACCGCCATTCGGAAATTGGTTGAGCGCGGCGAAGTGATTGAGGTGGATAAGAAATTTGTCCAAGCAGCACCTAAAAGCGCGCTTGCGGCAGCATGCGGGTAGGTCCGAATATGTTTGTACGGTTTGGGTGAGGCCCGAGATCTTCGTTTGGAAAAAACAAGACGGCGGGGCGCGAGCTCCGCCGTTTCACTTTTCCAAAGGAGGACCAAATGTCCGATACCAACGACGACCAAGCCGCCGCCATGATCAAGGCTCTTGCACCGAAACTCGCGGAGGCGATCATGCCTCAGATCGTGGAGTCCGTGGAGGAGCAGATTCAGGGCATCAAAGCCAAGAACGACGAACTGCTGGGCACCCTCAAAGGCATGAAGGACAAGCAGGAGGCGGAACAACTCAGCGCCATCGCGCAGAAGCAAATCCGCGAACGCCTGAACAATGACCAAGGCATCTCGAATGACGACACGCCGAAAGCCATCACTCTGAGCAAGGAAGACGCCCGCGACGTGCGCAAGTATCGTGCGGCGCGTGAACGGGCCCAGAAGGAAGGCGTCGAACTGGTCGTTGACCGTGGTTAGGAAACGCCAGTTGATACCTGGCAAGTTTCAGGAACCGAAACCGAAGAAGGTGCGGAAGAAGCAGCGGGAGATGAAAGATCTCCCGCAAGAAAAACTCGACCAGATCGCGCGGGATATTGTTCTGGGTCGCATGACCATGAACGCCGCCGCGAACAGCATCGGGTTTTCCAACACCTCAGTCGCCCGCTACATGTCCACTGTCACCGAGGCGGATCGTGTCGCGATCCTTGCGCAAGCCGCCCATGACGCGAAACTCCGCGACGCCATGACCAACGTCGAGGTTCTGGAGGCGTTCGGTGAGGACACGGACAAGGACCTCAAGTGGGTTCTGCGGGAACTCAAAACACTGCTCGAAGACGCCAAGGGCGACGAGGATCGGCAAATCCAACTCGGCACGCTCAAGGAATTGCGCGCAAGCCTGATGGCACTCGCTGACCTGTCTGGGAAATTGAACCGGCGGATGGAGGTTCACCTGAACCTCAACGAAAGTCCTCAATTCCTGCAACTGCGGGAGATCATCCTGCGCGTGCTCGAGCATCACCCAGAGGCAAAGCGTTCCTTCCTGCAGGAGATGCAGGCGCTGAACGTGATCCAAGCAAAGGCATTACCCTGATGGCATGGCAAGAATTGAAATTGACGGGCACGCTCCTGCGCGAGAAAGGGTTCTCGGTTTTGTCCGTTTGGTCACCGAGCCAGAACCTAACCCCATCGGTGGTTTACGTCCGGTGGCAGCACGTGCCCGACATATCCGAAAAGACGAAGGCGGAATACTGGGTCATGGCACCTGATATCCGCCATCTCACGCCCACGGAAACCCCGAAGGGCGCGCCTTGGGCATGATCCACGACCCGCATCTCCTCTCCTATTTGCAGGGTCTCACCGTCAGCTTGGATCCCATTGAACGGTTCAAGCTGGCGGTCGGGGAGCCTGACGAATGGCAGAACACGCTCCTGCAAACCAATCCGCGTTTAAACGAGGCGGACAGAATGGTGCTCGCATTATGCGGGAGGCAGTCGGGGAAATCGACCACTGCGGGAGGTCTTGGTTATGACGACTTTTCGAAAGGCAAGATGGTCATCCTGACCGCGCCGTCGTTGCGTCAGTCAACAGAATTGTTCCGCCGCATCCTCGAGTTCAAGAACACCGATCCCTTTTGCCCGCCCATCGTGCGCCAGACGCAGACGGAACTTGAGGCGCACCCGTCCCACGGCGGACGGATCATCGTTGTGCCCGCGACCGATCAGGCGCGCGGTATGACGGCAGACACCATCATCGCAGACGAGGCCTGCTTCCTCGACGACGACGCGCTGACCGCGTTCTTCCCAATGCGGAAGGAGACGGGTCGCATCTTCCTTCTGTCCACGCCGAACCTGCGGCAGGGTTTCTTCTATGACACTTGGGTGAGTAAGACGCAGGTGACGCGCATCATGGCGCGGTCAATCGACGTGCCGCGCCGTCGCGCGCAGGTCGAGTTCGACCGCAAGACAATGCCCGAAGCGACATTCCGCCGCGAGCACCTTTGCGAGTTCGTCGGATCAGGCACACCGCTTGTGTCTTGGGAAACGCTCGAGGGCGCATCAAACAAGGAGGTCCGCGCACTGTGTCTGACCTAGTATTCCGCAAGGACGGTTCAGTCGTCCTCCCATCGAACGCCGACCCTGCATCTCACGGATGCCAAGTGGTCGGTTGGTGTCGTCATGCCGTCGGCATGGATCTTGGTCGCAACGACCCATCCGCAATCGTCGCCATCCGCGATGAATGCTACCCCGAGTTTACGGGCTCTGGATTTCAGCAGCAGCTTGGCGAACGTCGGCGTACCGTCGTCTTTCAGGAGACGGTTCAACTGTACTCCTACACCGATCTTGCCGACTACCTCGTCCATCGCCTGCAACAGATTCCGAACTGGCAATTGACCATTGACGCGTCAGGCCTAGGCGCGCCGTTCTCGTCCACCCTCGACCTCGCGGGCATCGAGCACAACGCCGTCGTGATGACTGCGGGCGCGTCCTTGTCGCGTGAGGGGCGCAAGATCACCTGTTCCAAATCCCTGCTGATCGAGAACATGGCCGTGGGCCTCGAGACGGGCGCACTGACGGTCGCGAGCGACCTCGACGGGAAGCAGGACCTGCTGAACGAGATTGCCTCTTTCGAACTGACCTCGACCTCTGCGGGCAACCTTGTGCTTGCGGGTGGCGGAAAGGGGCACCACGCTGACCGTGGCATCGCTCTTGCACTCGCCTACCTGTCAACGACGCACCTCAGCACGCGTCAGGTTCTGGTCAGCACCCTAAAGAATTGGTCATAAACCCGCGTCTCTCGTCGCGCTCGTTGCAATCGACGGTGTAGTTTGCCCGGTGAGATCGACGAGCGACCCGGTTCAAAAATGCCTTAACTGGGTTTTGGTGGTCAGCGAAACGATTGCGCCTTAGCTGAAACGCCAACGCGTCTACGACTGTTGCTGCAGTCTGGCTTTTCGAACTTTGTGGTAAGCTGACTTGATTGTCTCAAAAAGGTCGGGATCAAGTTCATGTACATCAATGTACTTCCAAAGCGCCTGCTCCAAATTTGCATCTTCGGATATTTGCCATGCGGCGACCCAATCGAAGATGTGGGCGTAGTCGTGAGGCGACTTTTCTCCAAGTCGTTTCTGTTTTCGTTTCCGAATTACAGGTACTTCAAGTTGATTGGTTAGTGCGATCTCCAAGTCATCATGCGGATCGAAAGCGTCAACCTTATCCATGAGTGCCGCGAAATAGTCAGACACCCATTTAGGCGCACCGTCCAATTTGGTCGACATAATCGCCCATGCCATGAACGCATCGCCTTCCTCATCTGAGTTGAGGAAATCTATATCCTGCTCAACTGACAACCTTCGTCTCCTTTGAAACAACCGTAGTACGCCAACAAGGCGAAATTTAGTCTCATAAGGAGAAAATATCGTGAAGACCTTAAACTTAAGCGACGGAATTCAGGTCGAGAGCAAAAATAGTCTACTAGAAAAACTCTCGAGCAATTCTGCCAACATGCTTGTTCCATTGTCTGACCTCGAATCCATGCTGGAATACGAAATTACTCAGCGGTGTCGTAGGAAAGTGACCAAACGCCTTGCACTTCAACTCGCGAAGGCAGTCCTTCAAGATGATCATGATGGCATGTTCTTCGCAGAAAAATTGGCGATGCGGCTTCTGATGCGTTTACGCAAGGAAGTGGCATTGAAAGAAATATATATTGAAAGGCCTGCGAAGAGGTAGGCAGGTATTGAAATCAATGACGAGCGGCGATCAAGCCGCTCGTCGTCTCGGCATCATTCTCTCTTCACATTTTTTACATTTCAGTGAGTTCCAATAATTCTATTATATTGAGTTACTTACTGGCGCCATGTGGCAAAAAAATTGAAAAAAATGCGACAAAATCTCTATTAATTTGCAAATATTCATCCGCATATTCTCCCGTAATCCACAAAAATGCTCTCTCATTTCTCCAATTTATACAGACAATAATCGAATATATTGATGAATATTCTGTCTTATATGTTGACTAAGTGCGTTGAATTCTTAGTTTTAGAGGGGTTTAGGTGATTCTGAGCCTGAAATATCTTCAAAACTGACAGCGAGTGTTCAATTGGAAGAGAATACATCTGCAAGAAATGCCGCAAAGCATGAGAAGTTCCGTGAACTTGCGGAGGGTCGCACAAACAAGGCGCTAGAGGCAATCGGTCGGATTGGTAACTTATCCAACCGCTCTCTTTATGCATGGGAAGAGGGGGAGGTGCGCAAAGTCATAAAAGCGCTTCGCGACGCGGTTGGAGAGGTTGAAACAAAGTTCAAGTCACCAAAAGGCAGGCCTGAAAATAAATTCAAGCTCTAACATTTTTTAGCGCTCCAAAAAGATGAGGTATGCAAATGGTCGACTTTACTCCCGATCTGAAAATTCAAGTGCATGAACAGGGTGCGGTGGGCATAATTTGTGCCGCATTCAGATCGCATGAATCTGGTCAGCCGGAATGGTTGAAAAACGCTTCCGACGTTTATCGTCGGCTGGACCTTCCAAAAGACGAGAGCATTATTCTATTTTTGTTCCGAAACGGTACGCCAACGCGACCGAGTGTCGTTGGGTGCATAGACTTTGGCGGAATGACGACCGCAGACATAGAAACGAAGTTTCGAATTTGGGCAGATCCCGATGCTTCACTTGCAGACGATGGAACGGCAACTGAAGGCGGCCACGGGAATGGCGGAAAATGCTACATGACGCAACTTTTCACCAGTCATTCTCTAACTCACACCGTCAAAGATGGGCGCGGCAATCGATATGGCTTTGTCGGCGGCAACCCACAATCTGGATACTTTCCAAATAACAAAGAGGGTCGAGGATATGTAGTATCGAACACTCGGCGTGAGTTAGAAAACGTACTTCAAGAGTTTGACCTTTCGATTTCCGCACTGCCAAATGATGCACTGGAAGCTTTAAAGAGAAGCGATGGTTTTACCGCTGTTATGGGTTTCGGTGCAAAAGGTTACGAACATCGAAAAGTTCCAGCAAAGCAATGGTTGGAAAACTTGCAGGGTCACCAGCAAGCGAAAGCGGCAATCGAACAAAACCGTGTGTTTGTGTTTTCGAGCGGTAAAGCACTGAATAACGGCTCCGAACTGTCATTGCCAAAAATTGAACCTTTGGATGCGGCTCCTCTACCTCACGAAATTGCTGTGCCGAAACAGTTGCCCAATCCGGATGAGAATGGCGAAATGCTTGATACTGGAAGTGTAGAGGGATCCAAGCTCGTACTCCGCACCTCAAAGAAGCAAATGACCCATAGCCTGAAAAGTCGTCATACCATCCATGGCAGTACTCTCGCCGGCCGAACTACTGGCTATTGGGAAGTACGTGAACTCAGCAGGGCAGCTTATAGCTATCATATTTACGGTGAGCTCATTCTCGATTCACTAGATGAGTATCGGCAAAATGATCGTAAACACCATTCCTCGTCGCCGTTAATCGCAGCAATCCAGACATGGCTTTCTGAACAGATAGATGAGTATTCCTCGGATTTTGTAAAAATCGACCGATTGCAAGCCACGGAAGAAGAAAAGGATGAGCTGCGAAGACTAAATGAAATGCTCGATCATTGGAAAAACGAATACCTGCAAAACGAGTTTGGGTTAGGCGGACAAGGTGGTGAACAGTCAGGCCCAAAGCCAAAACCAAATCCGCTTCCATCTGGTACGCCAGCTCGCGTCGAGATTAGCTTGACTCACCATCGAGCAGGGCAGGGTGTATCTTTGAAGCCGGGTTACCAGTTTTTCGACATGAACGAAAACCGAATCAAGCCCGTTCCGTTCGAGTGGGATTCTAGCGATCATGCTGTTGCTACATTCGACGAGAACTTGAATATTTTGAACACGCATGCTCCCGGCACAATATTTTTAAGTTTAAAATGCAAGGGGCTTCCAATCAGGTCAAACGAGCTTCAACTTGAGGTGCTGGACATCGCGGAAATACACCTTTCTCCACTCGAAGTCGTGGTAGGTGTTGGACGACGGAAAAGCATAGATGCAAGAGTCAGCACCCAAGACGGAAGAGTTCTTGAGGGAGTAAATCTTATTTGGGCGGAAGGCGATTCAAACAAAATTGAAGTTAGTGCAAGCGGATCAGTTTTTGGACTGGCGCTTGGTGAATCATCGGTATCAGCTGGCGATGACCAATGCATTGCAGAGCATGAAGCTGTCGTTCAAGTGGTAGAAAACGAAGACTTAGGTGAAGACAGTGGCGGTGGTGGCTTCCCTCAGATTTTACTTTCGGAAATTCAACCTGACCCTGGTTCTGGGGAAATACCCCAGTTCAGCGCTTCGGAACCACCAGTTCACCAAAGGCCAATAGATTTTGAGCGTAATATCTGGTGGATTAATATGGCTAGCCCATTAGCCAGACGACACCTCGATGCTGCCCGCGGCGGAGGGTCGAATAGCGCAGAATGGAGAGCTTATATGATCGAAAGGTACATTGAGACTCTAGTCAAGATTATGCTGACTATAGATTTTGAGCATGGAGAAGAGCTTACCTTTGAAACTATGCTCCGACGTTGGGATGAAGAGGCTGCAGCTTGGCAACAACGTGTTTCTGAGAGCTTGTCAAAATTCCTTGATGGAATAGACATCTCCGAAGAGATTGCGGCATGACCGCAGCATTGACTGTACCTGAGAAAATTTTGATTGCGGCATTGGAGCTGCGTCAAGAACGCAAGTCATTTTCTGCAGAAGATTTAGTCGTATGCGCTTGGCGACTTTATCCAGATACGTTTGGCTTGAGCGGATACACGGATAAATATCCAGATTCAAATAGGGTTTTTACCCAAATCATGGGAACCAAAGGTCTGCGAGGAAAAGGCTGGCTCAGAAAAATTGGAGAGAAACGCTATTCTCTTTCGGGGAAAGGTCTTTCCGATGGTGAGCTTATTTTGGAACGCGCGGGAACCTCCGCTCAGCAAACAAGTTCCGTCTCCCAACGGGACTTAAAAAGAGAAGTGTTCAATCGTTTGGATAGACTGCTTGCGACAAATGCCGCGCGCAAAGGCCTCGAAGGAGATCAAAATATTTCGTTCACTGAAGCGAGTGCTTTTTGGGATGTAAGCGCGCGTAGCAACGCAAACACCCTGACTCATAAGTTTGCTGACCTTGAAAACGCTCTCAAACAAGCCAAGGAGGCAGTAGAGAAAAGTGGCGACGCTGGAGAAATGACAGTGGGACGTATCAGACTGACTGACAGCGACTTGGACAAACTTATTGGCCTGCATGCCGCGTTGATTGAAAAGTTCGACGATGAACTAGAAATAATCCGCTCTCGCACAGATGAGCGGTTACGTAGATACCGAAAACCGAGTTAGGGGAACGGGAGCTGATCCTGCGATGAACTATTTTCAGCCAAAGTTTCTTCATCGATTTCTTCGTCAGTAGCGCCGAATGCTTCTGCGTTTTCAGCTTCTGATATCAGTATTTGACTGTGGGTATCGATAATTGCTTCTGGATCAAACCGACCTATTGAGTTCGCCGCATACGACCAATCCGCTTCGATGGACAACCATTTCCTATTGAGTCTTTCCGCTACCGCGCCAGTAGTGTTGCTACCCGCGAATGGATCCAATACGAGATCACCTTCGTCAGTTAAAAAATTGACGAAAAATTCCACCAGAGTTTTTGGCATCCTCGCTGGATGAACTTTTTCACCACGTTCAACGCAGAACTTATGGTATCCATCGCTGGACAAAGTATTCGCAGCTTTTAGAAGATTTGTTGTTTGCTCTAAGTATTCCGCAAATTTCTTTGGTGTGATGGAGGCGTCCATTGATGGGAATGCCTCAGTTCCTCCAACGTTGGGAGGAATAGCGCCACTGTTATTCGTTTTAAAACTGTCTTTGCCAATGTTGTGTTCGGACGGTCGGGAACCAGCATTGTATTTGCCCGTCTCAATAAGTCGTTTCATACTGGGACTGTATTCTCGAAGGACTTTTCGATTATCCGCTTTGGGCCTTGTGGTCGGCGACATCCACCAAACGCGAGTAAAGGCGTCTTTTACTCTAACTCGTTCCTTGTTCACCCATTCTATTGGTGATGGCAGCCGAGCTGGATTATACCAAATAAATTCTTGGCAAAGATGGAGATCGCCTGCTTCTAGGAAACTCAAAAACGACTTTATGACATCTGTAGACATTACGGGCTCACCGGGCATCCAAGCGTTGCCGATTTCTATTACAATTGAACCGTCGTCTGTCAGCATATCGCGAAGGGGAGCGGCATAGCTCGCAAACCACTCGATGTACTCCTCACCTTGTAAGTTTCCATAGCTCTTTTTGTGATTGAGCGGGAAGGGAGGCGAAGTAAACGCAAGCTGAACTGTCCCCGACAATGGCTGCAGCGTTTTACTTTCCAACGCAGATCTTGAGTCTGCTAGGTACAGCCCTCCAAGCTCCGTTGTATAAACACCAGAGGGTTCGGGTCCATCTGCTTCAAAAGTTTCTGAAATAGCGATGTTATGTGTTTTGTTCCAAATGCCCAAGTTGTGCATCCTCCGTATGGCCGCACGATATATAGGGCTGCCCATAGCGTAAACCACGATCTGTAGATTATCCACAGATCTTTCGGTGGTTGGTTCTAGGTTCTGTTCTACGTAATACCAATCAATGTAGAGCCAGTCTTGCCCAATCGGGTAATCTGGTATTCCGGAGTTGGACTCAATTACATGTGAGATCCTTGTAACGTGGCTAGCACATCGCAATTTTTTGAATGAAAACAATACGGTTAGTCGCTAGTCCTAGTGACTTTTAATCAGTGGGTCGCAGGTTCGAACCCTGCACGGCTCACCACTGAATTACATGTGTCGAATGACAGTAAGTAGTGAACTTCGACACAGTCTTTGAAATTATCGACACTCACATATGAAATTTTGCCGTTTTTGGCCCGTTTGACGGTCAAGCAGCCAGCTTGGTACGAAAAAAAGAACCAGAAGGTTATGCTTTGCAGGATATTCATCTGCAGCGAAAAACACCAAGGGCGAGAAGCGGAAATTCGCTGCAGCTGTGCAGATAAAGTATCGGCTTGGCAAAAGCGGCCGCTCAAGGAACCAATCACCAAGGTGCTATCGCTGCGGTCTGAATCAATGCGCAGAAAGCGGACTTTGCAAAGTTTCGATTGCATCGAAAAACGCGCTGTCGCAGAGCCTCGAAATTGCTTAAGCTCAGCATTGTTCTGTTTGTTTAATGCCGTAGTCTTAGGTCAGACTTGTTAGTGATAAAATGAAGAAAACGAGCGTCAAACTATACTACGTTACTGCCGGTTGGATGCTTCTTACAGTTTTGGTCGGCGGGTACTTTTTATTGTCCGCCACAACGCCGACAGCCGACGTTAAGGCCAAGTACAATCCAAATCTAAAGAGTGCGTATGTCGGCGATTTAGAGCCAGGTGGGCTGTCCGTGTTTATCATCAACGGAAAACCAATTGTTGTTTGGCGACGCAGTAATGAGGAGATGGCTAGAGCATTAACTCAGTTAAACCCTGAACTTACCTTCGATCAGGTGCTGAGAGGGTTAGAGGATGGGACGCTCGCCAAAGCGGTTGGCCTTGATGAATTCACCTTTTTGGAATGGCTAGTTGTCAGCCGGGTTGATGTGGGAGGGATAGGGTGCATTGTCACCATAAAAGCTGGAGACTTTGGCGGATTCTTGGACCCTTGCCGCAAAAGCCATTTTGATTTGTGGGGACGCGCAGTAAAGGGATTGAGCGACCAAAATCTGAAGATTGTGCCATCACGATTTGATGAAGAGCTTCAGTCCATGCTGCTGGATGTCACGGATATGCCTGAGCCCTGATACAGTAGTAAGAGTCGCGAGACTTACACGGTGCATTGAGTTCACGTTTTCCCGCTTACCCATCATCGGGCGTTCAAATCCGAGGTCTGCTATGGGCTGGGAGCGGTCATCTGATGAGGCGTTGACTTGCGGAAAAATCGCCCATCAAACAGAATTTGCCTGCTGCGTTGCTGCAAGGCGGCTTCGAGACCAATGTGTGAATTGAACGATTGTACTGCCCGCGCTTGCTGAACCAAATAAGCTGCATCTGCATAGATATGCGTATAGTGATGTAACCGGAAAACCCGTCGTGCGCGCGCTCCTCTCTTTGTCGACAAGCGTTGCGCGGAATAACGCATCTGGAAGACCAGTCTCAGGGGCTGGCAAAGGGCCGTGCCGTGCAAGCCCCGGTGACAGCTGTCGATGAAAGCTAGGGCTTCGGGGCACATCGAACATGTCCCGGAACTGCGCGAACACAGCCGGCAGTCAATCTGCAGGGGCGATATACTTGCTGTCCCGTCTTTCCTGCATGGCGGACTTGGCGTTCAGGCTTTCAAGCGAGATCGTGTCTAAAATCGTGAGGGTATTTGTGATATCGAAGGTCATATGACAGTCTTTTTGCGGGCCGGCTCATTTGTGATAGCCGACGCTGATCTGCGCCATATTGGCGATGAAATTGAAGGCGACGATTTGATAGTTCATGAATTCGAGGCCCAAGCGCTCTGAAAGGTTGCGGTGCATCTTGTTGGGGTTAGACGGAGCATCGGCCAACCTTGTCGAGGGTGGTGTTCATACTATCGACATACTTGAGAATGCGCGGGTGATCGACAATCTATCCCGCCAGTAACACCGACACGACCACGGTGATTACGAACGGCAAAGTCGTTCGCTGGATTGAACAGTTCACGGCAATGGTGAGGGAACCGAAGAAATAGCTGACCTCGATCTTGGTGATTTGCTCAGAGAGCAGGGTAAAAGAGTGCCAGGATCGCACAGGGGCCAAAGCCTGTCGCCAACGAGAACTCTACCGGGCCGAGGATTGTGAGAACGCCGAAGGCAAAGATGTTGAACAGCGCTGCTGTCATCACCAATTACTTGTCGCGGTAGCGTTGATACAAAAGTCCGAAAATGAGGCAGGTCATCGCAGTGCTGTTGAGGGTAAAGCGTGCGATGATGCCGCTTGCAATAAGACGTTCCAGCATAGTCCCAACCGTTCTGTTCATGCCATCGGGATGGTCGGCGTTCTTTGCAAAACTGGCGGCACTCTGTGGAGTGGTTCTGCATCTGTGATGAAATGCGTGTCACGGTTTTATGCGCAATGTAGACAGCGGTGGCTTGGTCAGTGGTGAGAGTGTTGCTCTGAGCAGCGCGACGACGCATGGCATTCCCTTTGGATCCGCTTTCGTGTTCATCTGGCGTTCATTTAGTATTAGAGCGCGCTTCATGTGCCGGTGCGACCCTCATCCGCTTGAGACCACGGGAGCAGACCAGTGGTGCGGCATATGTTTGGGAATCGGATTAGATGCTGGACAGTTTATTGGCACCGAGATGCATGGTGAAAAATCTCATGGCGCAGCTGGGCGCATGGATTGGTGGCGCCTGTGCGGTTCTCGTAATCTGTGCCTTTTTGACACCCGCCCTCGCGCAATCCGCCAGCTTTCGCACCGTAGACACCAATTCGGACCGGGTGCTGAGCCGTGACGAACTTATCAGTGCGTTTGGGGTCCGTGGTGCCGAGCAGCTCCTTGCGCAGTCCGATCGCAATGGTGACGGCAAGCTGACAATCTTCGAGTTGCGACAGGGGAGCAGAAGTAGGGGAGATACAGGCGACACCGGCAGGAACGATCGGGACGATGGGGACGAAAACGACGACGATGATGGGGACCGTGATGACAACAGCAGCGACCGGGATGGAGGCGGTGACGGCGATGGAGGCGGCGATGGCGATGGAGGCGGTGACGGCGATGGAGGCGGCGATGGCGATGGAGGCGGCGATGGCGATGGAGGCGGCGATGGGGATGGTGACGATGACTGATTTGCCCACCAATCGCCCCGTTCATCTCCCGTTCACCAGATTTAAGAGCAATGGTTCATCGGACTGCCGGAAAGCTTTCAGCACCAGACGTCAGACAGGAGGCATAACACATGCTTCACAACGGAGACGACCAATGACCCAAATGAAATCACTTTCCCCCGCCCTGTGCACAAACGCAAAATGGGCCTTTACCACCCGCCGCGTCACCCGCACCGATGTGCGCGGCCTGTCCACGAACTTTGCCACGGCCAAAGCCGGTGATCTGATCCTTTGCGAAATCGCAGAGCTCGGACAGCATAAGAAAATTCAGCTTGCCGAGCGCCGCGTGTCAGTCAGCTATCCGGGCGATCTTGTGGTTCTGTGTCTGGGTGATCGCTACGCGCCGGATCAGTTCCTGGCGTCTGCCACCATCGACGACGATCTGATCGACCTTGTCGCCGGTGGTGGTGTCGCAGGACGCGTTGATGTCGCGCATATCCAGATGGATGAGCCAACCCGTCTGAAGCCACTGGGCCTTTTGACCGATGCGCGGGGTCAGGTGATGAACATCGCTTCATATGCCTTGCCCTCTTCAGCCCCGAACAATGATGTAACGGTCATCGGTGTCTTTGGCGCCTCGATGAACTCGGGCAAGACGACGGCAGCATCCAGCCTTGCGCATGGGCTCATGAAATCGGGCTACACCGTGGCCGGGGTCAAAGCGACCGGTACGGGCGCTTTTGGTGATTTCAACAGCTTTGAGGACGGCGGCGCTCCCGCGCTTGATTTCACGGATGTCGGCATGCCCACCACCTACCGGATGCCGATGCACAGGATTGAAAAGGGGTTCGATACGCTGATCGCTACTGCTGCGGCACGCGGTGCTGAGGTTGTGGTGGTCGAGATCGCGGATGGGGTGTTTCAGCAGGAAACCCGCGCCATCCTCAAATCGTCCAGAATTCGCGTCCGGCTGGACGGGATCCTCTTTGCGGCGCCCGATGCGCTCAGCGCTCTGGGGGGCGAAACGGTCCTGAACAAGATGAACCTTGGCGCATTCGCAATCAGCGGCATGGTCAGCTGTTCACCGCTCGCCGCTTCTGAGGCCGCAGCGGTCACAGGCCTGCCGATCCTGACCCGCGAGGACCTCTGGTCCCCTGACACGATTGCGTCGCACGTCGCCCCCCTCATGCGCGGTGCGCCGCAGACTGTGGCCGCATGACACTTCTTCCCCCAGTAGCCACAAGGGATCGCGTCTTTGACGCGGTCCTCGTCGTGTCATGCGGGATCGTGCAGGCCGCAGCGCTTGCCGTTGCCGCCTTTGCCACCCGCGATGCCTTTGCAGCACTGCACGGTGGTGTCCCGCTCGCATCCACAACGATGCTGGAGCTGGCGCTGGCCGGTGCGCTGACAGCGCTGTGCCTGTTCATCTCCGGGTGCCGCGCCGAACGGCTTGGGCAAAGCTACGCCATTGACCTGCGCCGCACGCTTTACGCCAAGATCGCGCAGATGCCCAAAGCGCGGCACGAGGAACGCCGTGTCGGTGCCCTGTCATTGCGGTTTGTAGGTGATCTTTCTGCCGCGCGGCTATGGTTCGGGCGTGGGCTTCCCGAAGTATTGTCGGCCTGCGTGGTGCTGCCGGGTGCTGTCGGTATCCTTTATGCGCTGAGCCCGGTTCTGGCGACACGCGGTCTGGTGCCGCTTGCAATCGCGCTGGTGGTGATGGCTATTGCCGCGTGGCATCTTGAACGACGCCACCGCCGTTTGCGTCAACGCCGTGCCGGGATCGCAATTTCCATGATCGAACGCATTGCCATTGCGCCGGAACTGGACGTGATGGGACGCACCGGCACCGAACTGCGCCGTCTGGACGCGCAAGGCGCACGACTGCGCGATGATGCCGTTGCCAGACGTGGCCGCACGGTCGGGCTGCAATCGCTCTTGCAAGCCGGCACGGCGGCGTCCGGTCTGACGATGCTGTGGTCGGCCAGCATGGCGGGGATTGCCCCCGCGACAGTTGCCGCCAGCCTTTCGGTTCTGGCGCTGGTCGCCCTGCCGCTGCAACATCTGGGCGCAGCCTGGGATCAATATTGCGCCTGGCGCGTGGCGCGGGGAAAAGCGCAAAATCTGCTGCGGGAACCGGCGGTGCGCAGATATTTAAAGACCTCAAAGGCAGCGGTTTCGGTAAAGGCAGTTGGACGTCTGGGCGATACGCCGGTCGTTTTCGAGGTTGCGGGCGGAGAGACGTCTCATCTCACAGGTTCCACCAGCCGTCACCTCGCGCGTGCCATTGCAGGGCTGGATACGTTCGATACCCTTGACTTGCGCTTCGACGGTAAAGTGCTACGGCCTTGTGTGGCTTACATCGGTGACGATCACGTCGGATTGCAGGGCAGTCTGCGCCGCTCAGTCACATTGATGAACCGAAAACGACCCACGGACAAGCGTATCGCAGAGGTCCTGAGGGGCTTTGGGCTTGGGGGGCTTCTCGCCTCGGGCGGGTTGGATCAGCGCCTGTCGGAAAATGGAAACGGGCTTAGTGCAGCGCAGACGCTCCGGCTTGATCTGGCACGCGCGGTTCTGGGCAAGGCCGACGTGATTGTGATCGCATCGCTGCGCTGGTCTGTCGAGCCAGATGCACGTGCGTTGCAAGAGGTTCTGCAGGAATATAGTTCTGCAACGCTGGTGTTAGCAGAACCTTCAGATACATCGTCTATGACGTCGACCCCAAAGGTAATCTGACATGCGTTCCACCACCCTTTTTGGCATTTATGCGGTCGTTGTCATCGGCCTGATCGGTGGACTGGCCGGGCTGACCCTGTACAACCTCGAAAAATCGCGGTGGTGGGATGCGCGCACGCAATTGGCGCAGGAATCCTATGGGCTCCACCTGAAGCTGGAAACGAAACTATACCGTCTGTTCAAGCAACATAGCGGGTCTCTGCTGCTCGGGCGCAGTGAGGGAGGCGCTGCGGAACGCGAACTGCGCGCCAGGATTGATCAGACACTGTTGGACATTCGCCGGACGATCGAGCGCGAGATCGAGATGGTTGGTGAAGAGGAGCTCGAGGAGCTTGAACTGCTCGCTGAGATAGAAGCCGACATTCGTTCCCTGAATGCCACGGTTGCGGCCATGACGAGCACCAAAGATCCGCTGGAATCCTTTGTGCAGGCAGAGCGCCTTGCCGCGCTCATGGACGGTGGTATTGATGTGGAACTGGACCGCAAGATTGCCGCCGCACTTGAAGAGGAAATTGAAGAAACCGAAGAAGTTCTGGCCGATGCTGTCGCATTTCGAGCGCGAAATGAAAAGCTGGTCTATGTGTTGGTGGCACTGGCGGTAGGAACGTTGATCGTTGCTTTGTTCTCCTTCAACGGACAAATCCGGCAACCTATCGTCCGCCTGCGTATCGAAATCGATCGGTTGCGCGGGGCGGACTACTCGAAACCCGTGGTGCTCGGCGGCAGCCTTGAGTTCCGTGAACTCGGTACGGTCCTGCAGGACATGGGTGAAGGACTTGCCGTGCGAGAGGCGACCCGCGCGGAGCAGAAGAAAAAGCTGGAAGAAACGGTCCATGACCGCACTGCAGAATTGCAGCAGCTGATCAACAAGCTTGAAATGGGTGAAGAAAACCGCAAGCAACTGATGGCCGACATCAGTCACGAGCTGCGCACCCCGCTGGCGATCATTCTGGGCGAGGCCGATGTGACCCTACGCACCCAGCACAAGTTGAGTTTGGAAGTATCGGACGCGCTGGCCCGCATTCGCGACTCCGCCAAACACACAAACCAAATTGTTGATGATTTGCTGACCGTCGCCCGCCTTGAGGCAGGACAACTCAGACTTGATCGTAAGAAGGTGAACCTGCTCAAGATCGTACAGGACGCGGTGTCTATGTTCCCAGAGACGGTGTTGGTGGAAAGCTCTGGCGCCAGAATTATCGGGAGCGTTGATGAGGTCAGGCTGCGCCAATCCGTGCTGGCGTTGTTGCACAATGCCAAGCGTTATGGCGGCCCATCGATATCCGTATCACTGCGCCAGAGCGCGACAACTAACATAATTGCGGTCGAAGACGACGGGTCGGGTCTAAGCCCGGATGAGAAATCCAGAGCCTTTGAACGGTTCTTCCGCGGATCAAACGCGTCTGGGCAGGGGATTGAGGGCAGCGGCCTCGGCTTGCCGGTGGTGAAATCCATTGTGCTTGCCCACGGCGGTACAGTTGAATTGGAAGATCCGGACGGAGGTGGCCTGCGCGTTATTATGAAGATCCCAAAAGAGCCGCCTCAACGGCCAGTGCCAACCGATGTTGCGCCCGGTTGAACGCGGATTCTCTTGGGAGCATAATTGCGGTTGGGTGCTTGGGCGACCGCGCGATGTGATGAAGGAGATGGTCGATGAACATTCTATTGATTGAAGACGAGGCGCGCGTTGCTGACTTTGTTCGCCGTGGTCTGGCAGCGGAAGGATGGTCGGTCGATCATGCCGCCAACGGAGAAGATGGTCTGGAGCTTGCCGCCCAGAACAACTACGACGTCGTGTTGCTGGACCTGATGTTACCGGGCATTCAGGGACAGGGTGTCTGCCGTAAATTGCGTGCTCGCAAATCCAAGACACCAATCATGATGCTGACGGCGCTTGATGGGTCCGAAGAAAAAGTCGAGGGCCTGAAAATTGGCGCGGATGATTACTTGCCCAAACCTTTTGATTTTGACGAACTGGTCGCACGTATCGAGGCGTTGCACCGCCGTGCCACTGGCTATACCGCCGACGTGAGTGACACGATTATCACCAACGGCGCCATTACGTTTGACCGTGCTTCCCTTGAGGTCAATGTGGAGAAAAAGCCGATTGAGCTCACAAAGAAAGAGCGCGATCTCTTACAGCTACTCCTGACAAGCAATGGGCGGGTTTTATCCAGAGAGCGCATTCTGAACACGGTCTGGGGCCTGAATGCAGACCCTTTGACCAATGTGGTGGATGTGTATGTAGGTCGGCTGCGCCGAAAGCTCGGTCAGGAAGGTCAGCGCATCGTGACACTGCGCAATGTGGGATACCGAATGGCATAGAGTTTGAAGCCAACAGGTACATGTTTGACCACGATCCTAGGGAAAAATATCAATGGATCGCTGCAGCACGATCGGCACGTTTCCCATGGCCAAACCACCCGAACACTCAGTCCAAATGCGCAAGTGTGATATCGTCCACCACCCGTTTCCTCTATCAGGCCCGAGAACCGCCTTCCCAATTCGGCGCGTTGCGCAGAGACCATCATTCTGCGTGCCATTGGCCCATGATAGTTGCCTTATGAAGGCGTGTTGGCGGCAAGGATGACCTGATGGGCGTCAAACACGAAACTGCTAAAGGTCACGTTTGAATTTCCATGGGCAATCCGGATCCGGCGCATGGTCTGTACCATGTATTTGGCACAGACCAGATCATCGTCGTACTGGCGGGTCAGCGTCCCTTTCTTGGGTTAGACCTGCAGATTACGTCCCTCCCGCTGCGACCTGCGTTTGATCAGGACTGGCGCAGGTTCGGATAGATCTGCAATCTTTTCTCTTCGGGGGTGCGCCGCTCTACCCATCGGATCTGTCGGGACCGAGTGTTCGCTTGCAGACCAAATCGCCAGTGCGCCCCCGTCGTGATGGCGCAGGCCGGTCGCAATGAAAGAGTAACTAGAGCGTCTGACGAAATACCTGAAACATCAAGTATCACGTAACGCGTTGAAATCTTTGATTTCAGGCAGCGTTACGTGATTCAGGTTTTTCGCATGACGCTTTAATTGTTCCACTCCGCGGAGAGATTGGGCGACCGCTATTGCGACGTTAACTGCAATGCGACGTCAGTCATGCCGCAGACGTACAGGTCCTCTGCGACAGCCAAAGCCGCAACTGGAAAAGTCGGGTTTGTCCCGCAGAACGCTCTTCGACCAACCCCTGATTTTGCGCTTGCAGTGAACGGTAGAAAAGCGGTCTGCCACCGCAGCAATTGAAGACCACGAACAAGGTCTGGAAAGGGCCGTCCATGTTTGGGCGGATACATTAATGCCGCGGACAAGCTGCGATTGATCTAATGACTGCGCAGATCCCAGACTATCAAGCGCTGCAGTATATGCCGATGGTCGGAATATGACCAAAGTCGCCTTTCAAAGTGTCAGTCCAGCATGACCAGTAACAGGTTGGAAACATGTCCATCAATTTTGGGAGGTTCATCGCCGTTCGTGTGCCTTATCTGTGCGCGTGATCTCGCCTTCTGGAGCGCTTTGGCGGTTGATGTGGTTATCTTGAATTCAAACGCGTCAAACCTCGAACGGCATTGGGCCCTACCCACGCCGCAGAGAGATGTAGTGATTGATACCGCTTTGCAATTTTGAACGTCCCTGTCAGTTGAGAATTGGTTTAGGGCGGGGACGCTTGCTTCTCTTGCTGATCAGTCTTCAGCGGGCGTCGTCACTGTTCAAAACGTCTACAACGAATGCAGTTAAGTCCGGCAACAGTAACTTGGTTCGCCTCATTTTCAGGGTGACGGCGTCACCTTTTCCAATGACCGGTTCGATTTTCGCACCGCTAGTCTGAAAAAATAGCATTTGTTCGCATCATGGCGCTGCACCACGATAATCAAGGAGGCAAATACGCATGAGCGATGAAAAAGGACCCCGAGGTTACCATGATGTCGGTGGCGATACGGCTGGCGAGATTCCTAAAGTCGAACTGCCGTGGCTCCATTGGGAAAAACAGGTTGAGGCGATCCGCGGTCTCCTGGGGGACGGCACGCGGCGTATCGTATCGCTCGATGAGGTGCGGCGGGGCTTTGAGAGCTTCGGCGTTGAGAAGTACAACCAATTTTCGTTTTATCGGCGCCGGCTTGAGGCCATGAACGACATCCTTCTTGAGAAAGGCATCATCACGCAGGCGGAACTGGACGCTGCTGTTGCAGCAGGACGCGACCGCTGGCAGGAAAAGGCTGGACGCGAATGACACGGTTTTGTGCAGGCGATCGTGTGCAGGTACTGGCGCTTGGAAAGGCTGGGCATGTGCGCATTCCTCATTACATCCGTCGCAAGGCTGGTGAAATTGTGGGCTATTGTGGCACCTATCTTAATCCCGAGGATCTGGCCGTAGGCAATACTGGTGGCAAAGCGGTAGATCTGTACCGTGTGGCGTTCGCCCAGACCACGCTCTGGCCCAATGACGTCCATGCCCCGCAAGACCGGCTCATTATTGAGATTTACGATCATTGGCTTGCGCCAGCGCAGGAGAGTTCACATGCCCCATGATCACCCTCACGAAGAGCACGAGGCCTTGGTCATCGAAGACCAGTCCGGTAATATTGAGGCCCAGATCATCGTGGACGCATTACAGGATGTGTTGATCAGCAAAGCACTGCTGACCGCCCATGAAGTGACCGCAGCGATTGCAAAACTCGAGAGCCCAGGCATCCATCTGGGGGCTAAGGTCGTCGCCAAAGCCTGGACCGATCCCGCATACAAGCGGCGTTTGCTGGATGATGGACGCGCCGCGATGCAGGAATTGGGCATTCCCGTCACAGAGGCCAGCATCATCGTGGTCGAAAACACACCGTCCCTGCACAACTTGATCACGTGCACCTTATGTTCCTGCTATCCGCGTTCTATTCTGGGGCAACCACCATCGTGGTACATCTCCAAAGCGTACCGGGCCAGGTCGGTCCGCGAACCCCGGCAGGTGCTGAAAGAGTTCGGGCTGGACTTGCCGATGGAGGTTCAACTGGATGTTCATGACAGCAATGCAGACATGCGGTATCTGGTCTTGCCCGCCGCCCCGGCTGGTGTCGAAAGGTTCGACCTTACGCAACTCGAGGCCATGATATCGCGCGACCATTTGATCGGCGTGGCGCGAGAGGTCGAATGACAAGCGCGCTTTACGCTTGGGAGCCATATATACACGCCTTCGTGGAACTCTCCGACGTGCCCGTCGCCAAGCCCTCCATCAGGCCCGGCCCATTAGCTGGTCTGACTGTGGGGGTTAAAGACATCATCGACGTCGCGGGGCTGCCGACAAGAAACGGAAGTGCGGTCTGCGCAGATGCAATGCCTGCAGAACATGACGCGGTGGTTGTTGAGCGCCTGCGCGCGGCGGGCGCACAGATTGTCGGAAAGACCACCACAACGGAATTTGCGTTTACTGACCCCACACAGTGCCGCAACCCACATGATCTGTCACGCTCGCCCGGTGGCTCCAGCAGCGGGTCGGGGGCTGCGGTTGGAGCTGGGGTTGTAGACATTGCGCTTGGAACACAGACCGCCGGGTCGTTGATTCGCCCCGCTGCCTATTGTGGGGCGGTGGGATTTAAGCCAAGTGCAGGGCTGTTTCCGATGGGTGGAGTGACACCCTTGGCGCGCAGCTTTGATACGGTAGGCATCATTGCGCGCGACGTCAGCTTGGGGCAACGCGTGGCCCGTGTGCTCGCCCCGGCCGCCACAATGGGAGCGCTCAACGCCCCGAAGGTCGCATGCGGGCTTTGGGATACGAAAGCCGAGGTTTCGCCCGATTGGTTGCAAGCCTTGGACGACGCGCGAGGCGCGCTTGGTACCCTGTCGGGCGTAACGGAAATTGTCCTTCCCGCTGATGTGGGCAGCGTGGTCAGCGCCCACCGTTGCGTGATGTGCGCCGAAGCATTCGCAGCGCATCACGCCTTGTTGGACGACAATGCCCAGATGCTCAAACCAAATTTTCGAGCGGGACTGGAGGCTGGTCGCGATCTGGACAAGACCACCCTCGCCGAGGCGCGAACCCTCTTGACTGGCGCGCGCACTGCGTTCTGGGATGCGATGCGGGGCACTGACTTGATCCTGACTTTACCCGTCCCCGATGGCGCACCGCTGATCGACGGAACCACCGGTTTTCAGGACTGGCTGACGCCATGGACGGTGTTCGGCGGGCCGCTGGTGTGCCTGCCCTGGGGCATCGACACGCTGTTGCGGCCCCGTTCGGTGATGCTGGCCGCGCATCCCGGTCAGGACCTCTTTTTACTAGAGATGGCGGCCCGCCTGGAACACCACGCGCCCAGACTTTCAGCGCCCCGTTTACCGCGTTAACCTGACGATTGCATCGACCTCGACCATGGCATTGCCGGGCAAGCCGGACACGCCGACGGCGGTACGGGCATGCCAGCCGTCCTCGCCGAACAGGGCGATGAAAAGCTCGGTTGCGCCATTGATGACAGCCGGGCTTTGGCCAAAGCCAGAGGTGCAGTTGACGAAGCCGCCAAGGCGCAGGACCGCATCGACACGGTCCAGATCACCGTCACAGGCCTCGCGCAGCCGATATAGTAGGTTCAGGGCGCAAATTTGCGCGGCCTTGCGTGCTGTCTTGATGCCCTCGGGCGTATCTTGCGCAGGTCCGGTATGGGTGACAGCGCCATCCCATTCACAGATCTGGCCCGATAGATAGACGATGGCCCCGTCGCGGCGAAATGGCAGGAACTGCCCGCGCGGGGTCCAAGCCGGGGGCAATTCAAGACCCAACTTGGCGAGGCGCTCTTCCGCGCGCGAGGTCATGCCAACTCGCTTTGCTGTTCAATAAACACACGCCAGTCGCCCAGACTTGTGATGTCCAAGGCACCGTCCAATCCCGCTGTTTCGCACAAGAAACCTTTCACCGATGTTCCGTCAGCCAGATCAATGGTGCCGATGCCTAGCGGCGCGGGGATGCCCGCCATGAACGCCCCAAAAGCTGTCGCTGGCAGGCTCCATACTTCGAGCGCGATTGATCCCGCATGTAATCCCGCGGCCTTAATCAATCCGGGGCGCGCCGGTGGTCCGCCGGCAAGGGCGTAGAACTCATAATTGGGCGTTGTCCTGGCTGAGCGCAGCAAGCGCCCCCCCAAATCGGTCAGTTGCCAGTTCAGCGGCAGTCCGGTCATATGCGCGCCGCACACGGCGATCTCGATCGTATCCGGCGTGGCGGGAGGCAAAGGCGCAGGCGTGGGAACGGCGTGGCCGGTCGCCCCCATGTTGCGCGGGCAGTCGTGTTCAAACCCGCGTGCGACACTGGCGACCAGCGCATCCTGACCTGCGGCCGCCAGCAACGTGACACTGCCCGGTCTTCCATCGCTGCGCGGAGCCGTTGGCACAGCAAGGCCACACATATCCAAAAGGTTCACGAAATTCGTATAGGTGCCATTGTTGGAATTGGGCGTGACCGGGTCGGCCTCTAGGTCGGCCACGGAATAGAAAGTCGGCACCGTCGGTACGCATAGCAGATCAAGCTTGTCCAGCACTGGTTCTGCAGCACGTTTCAGTTCGGCCAAGCGGTAGATGCCGGTGAACGCGTCAGCGGCAGACATGCTTTCTGCATGGGTGATGATCTGGCGGGTCACTGGATGCACCGCGTCGGGGTCGCTCGCCAGCAGGTCGGCGATCACGGTATAGCGCTCGGCGACCCAGGCCCCTTCGTACAGCATCCGCGCAATGGCGTAGAGCGGCTCGAAATCAATTTCTTCGCATACGGCGCCCCAAGCCTTCAGCGCGGCCACGTCCCGCTCGAACGCGGCCTGCTGAACCGTGTCGCCAAAGAACTCGATAGAGCCTGCATCCGGGATGCCAACCCGCAAAGGCTGCGGCGGTTCGGTCAAATCCTCATGGACAAGCGGTTTGGAATAGGCGTCTTTTCCGTCGAAACCGCGCGCCACGGCAAAGGCCGCGTAAGCGTCGTCCACCGTCATCGCAAAGATCGACACCGTGTCCAGCGTGCGGCAGGCGGGCACAACCCCGCTTGCTGACAGCGCACCCAAAGTCGGTTTCAGCCCGACAATATTGTTCAAGGCGGCAGGCACCCGGCCAGAGCCCGCGGTGTCAGTGCCCAGCGAAAACGACACGATACCGTGCCCGACGATCACGCCAGAGCCGCCGGATGATCCACCCGGAACGATCTCCGGATCGACCGCATTCAGCGGCGCACCATAGGGCGTGCGGACACCGACAAGGCCGGTCGCGAACTGATCAAGGTTGGTTTTGCCGATCATCAAGGCCCCCGCCGCACGGAGCTTCGCTATCACAAAGGCATCCTGATCGGGCGTGTAGGCATAGGCGGGGCAGCCGGCGGTGGTCTCAATTCCGGCGACGTCGATATTGTCTTTGGCAGCAAAGGGAATGCCCCAAAGTGGCACCAACGGGTCATATGGACCAAGCGCGTTTGCCTCAGCCACAAGGTCGTTGCGATCACGAAGATGGATAAAGATGCCTGGGTCGCTCACGGCGTCTAGCCGGCTGAATATCTCGTCGATGACATCCGCCGGGCGCGTGCCCGAGGCGTAGGCCTCACGAAGCGCGTTGATCGTGAAGGGCAGAGTGCTGAGCATCGGATGTCTCCAATTGGTCTAGGGTTGCAGCGCGTTTCGGCGGTTTGGGCGCGGCGGCAATAAGGGATTTGGTGTAGGGGCTCTGTGGCTGTGACATGACCTGCGCAGCGGGACCTTCTTCAACGATTTCTCCGTCTTTCATGACAATGACATGATCGCAGAGCAGCCTCACCACATGCAGGTCGTGGCTGACAAACAGATAGCTGAGGCCGAGCTTGGCGCGCAGATCGACCAGCAAGTTCAATACAACCGCTTGGATCGAGACATCAAGAGCGGCAGTGGGTTCATCAAGGATCAAAAACTTCGGGTCCAACGCCACGGCCCGCGCGATTCCAACCCGCGCCTTCTGGCCTCCCGACAGCTGATGCGGAAAGCGATCCAGCAGCGATAGCGGCAGGCCGACCAGCCCTGCCAGCTCTTCGATCCGCTCGCTCAGTGCAGCACCGCGCATCTTGCCCAAACGCTGCAACGGCTCGGCAATCGCCTGGCGCGCGCTATGTCGCGGATTCAGGCTATCTGTGGCGTCCTGAAATACCATCTGGATTTCGGCGCGCCTTGGGTCTTTGGCAAAGCCGCGTGCGGGCGTTTGGGCGATATCATTGCCGTCAAAGATGATCTGGCCAGACGTGGCGTCCATCAGCCGCACCAGCATCTCGGAGGTTGTGGACTTGCCACAACCGCTTTCGCCCACAAGCCCAACGCATTGGCTCTTGTTCACTGTGAAAGAAATCCCTTTGACCGCATGCACAGGCCCGGACTTGCCCGCATAGGTTTTGACCAGATCGCGAACCTCAACCAACGGCTGGTCGGAGATCACAATGCGCGGCTCTGGCGCGCGGGCCTCGGCGGGCAGCAGGTCCCGCACGGAGGCACCGGCGCGCGGGGTCGCATCGACCAGCTTTCGGCTATAGGGGTGCTGGGGCTGGCTGAAAATCTGCTCGGGATCGCCCTGCTCGATGATCTGCCCGTCTTTCATCACGATCAACCGGTCGCAATATTGCGCGGCAAGACCCAGATCATGGGTGATCAGGATGCTGCTCATGTCGCGTTCGCGGATCAGGTCACGCACAAGATCCATCACCGCCTTTTGGGTTGTGATATCAAGGCCCGTCGTCGGCTCATCCGCGATCAGCAGGCGCGGATTGCAGGCAAGCGCAATGGCGCAAACGATGCGTTGGCACATCCCGCCTGACAGCTCGAAAGGATAGGCTTCATAACGCGCGGCGGCGTCGTTGATCTTGACCGCCTCCATGGCGGCAATCGCCTTGTCGCGCGCATCATAGCGGGTGGCGCGGGCATGTTGGCGCAGCACGTCCTCGATCTGATGACCCACTTTTCGGATAGGGTTCAACGCCGCACGCGGATTTTGGAAGATCATCGAGATTTCGCGGCCCCGGATGTCGCGCATGTCGTGTTCGCTCGCACGCCGCAGGTCGATACCGGAGTATGTGGCCTCCCCCGCTTTGATCGTGCCACCCGCATCCAGAATGCGCATCAGCGCGTAGGACGTGACCGATTTGCCCGACCCGCTTTCGCCGACAATGCCCAGAATCTCGCCCTTGGCCACGTCAAAACTTACGCCACGCACCGCGTCAACGGCACCGCGTCTTGTATGGAACATGACGCTCAGGTCTTTGACACTCAGCATCCAGTCACGTCCTTTTGCGCGGGTCGACAATGTCGCGCAGCCCGTCGCCCAACAGGTTGAAGGTGAAGACCGCGAACATGAGCCAAAGGCCCGGGAAAACCGCCAACCACCACTCACCAGAGACGATGAAGTTCGCACCTTCGGCCACCATGATACCCCATTCCGGCGTGGGCGGGCTGACTCCGAGACCAATGAAAGACAGGCCCGCGGCATTCAGGATCGCCCAGCCGAGGTTGAGCGACACCTGCACCATCATGGGCGGCAGCGCGTTGGGAAAAATTTGCGTGGCCAGCACCCGGATGTCGGAACTGCCCGTCAGCTTGGCCGCGCGTACAAAGCCCGCGTCGCGGCGAATGTTGACCTCAGCGCGTACGAGGCGCGCATAGAAGGGCATGTTGATGATGGCCGTCGCGTAGATGATGTTTTCGACCGTGTTGCCCAAGGCGGCCACAATGCCCATGGCCAGCACGAACAGCGGGAAGGCCATGATCGTGTCGAGAAAGCGGTTGAGGATGATATCGGGCCAGCCGCCCCAATAGCCCGCGATGCAGCCCATGACAGATCCCACCACAAAGGAGATCGCAACGGCAGCCACAGAGATTGTCAGATCCAGCCGCGTCGCCACGATGACCCGGCTGAACACGTCGCGCCCAACCTGGTCTGTGCCAAACCAATGCGCGGATGATGGCGGTTGCAAAGCGTTGCTGGCATTTGTGGCCAGCGGGTCATATGGCACCAATGCAGGGCCGATGATCGCCGACAGGATGAGGAAGGCGAACATGCCAAAAGCGATCAGTGTGACCGGGTTAGCGCGCAAAACGTAGACCACATGATCCAGTGTGCTTTGCTTGCGCGGCAGGTCGGTGGGGGCGAAATCGCTCATTGTGCGTCAAACCCGATGCGAGGGTCGATCGCCGTGTAAAGCAGGTCGATCACGAGGTTCAACACCACGAACAGCAACGCCATGGCCAGCACAAAGCCCTGCACGGCGGCATAGTCGGAGACCACCAGCGCCTCGACCGCATAGGATCCGATGCCGGGCCAGGCGAAGACCTTTTCCACCAGCACATTGGCCCCCAGCGCGAAGGAAAAGACCATGCCAAGCGTCGTGACCACCGGCAAAAGCGCGTTGCGAAAGGCGTAGCGGTAGAGCACCGCGCGGTTGGACAGCCCTGCCGCCTTGGCGGTACGAATGAAATCCGATGACAGCGCGGTCAGCATCGCGGCGCGGGTCATGCGGGCGATGGGTGCCAGCGTGAACAACGCCAAAGTCGCGGCGGGCAGCACCAATTGCTTGGCCGCGCCGCGCCACGTCTCCCAATCGCCCATTAGGGCGGCATCGATCAGGTAGAAACCTGTAACATGATCGGGGGACAGGTAGATAAAATCCAGCCGTCCCAATGGTGAGGGGGCAATGCCAAGTAGATAATAGAATATATAAATCAGCAGGATGCCGGTAAAGAATGTTGGCAGGGACACACCTGCCGTAACGAGCACACGGCAGAGGTGATCCACCCAGGTGCCGGGCCGGGTCGCGGCCAAAACGCCAAGCGGAACCGCGATGACCACAGCGAGGATCAAGGCCGTCAAAGTCAGCTCCAACGAGGCGGGCAAGCGGTTCGCCAGATCAGTCGCGACGGCCCGCCCGCTGGACAACGATTGCCCCAGATCGCCCCGCAACAAATCTCCGACGTAGTGGAGAAACTGAACGGGCAAGGGTTTATCAAGGCCCATTGCCACGCGCGTTTCCTCGATCGAAGCCTCATCGGCCGCGACCCCTGCGAAATAGACCGCAGGGTCCCCGGGTAGCGCCCGGGTCAACAGGAAGCTGATCACCACGACACCGATGACCACCGGAATGGCCTGCGCCACGCGCAACAAGATTGCGCGCAGCCGGGGGGAGCAGGCCAACATGCCTAGACAGCGCTGAGAACGCGGACGTCGAGCTGGCGGTGGAACCAGAATTCGTATCCTTCGGCCCCATTGGTGGCAACGTTCAGCGCTGGTTGGTACAGCGGGATGCGCGGCAGCTCATCCAGAGCGATCTCAAACATACGCTGGATTTGCGGCGCATATTCCGGATCATCCATCGGCATATGGAGGGTGGCGTCGACCAGCGCCTCGATCTCTTCGTTGCGGTAATTCGATGAGTTGAACAAGTGCCCGTCCTTGTAGGCCCAGAAGAAGTAGTAATCGGGCGTGTTCAGCCAGCCGCCAAAGTTTTCCAGATGCAGCGGCAAGCGCTTTTCAACCAGAACGGCGGTGCGCCAATTGGCGCCGGGGATCTTCTCAATCGTGACGTTGATCCCGATCTTGCCGAGCGCTTCTTGCACGAGCAATGCGGTCGGTTCCATCCACGATGCCAGATCGAGGCTGATCGACAACGGGACGTCGAACCCGTCCGCGTAGGCGGATTTCGCCATGTGCTCTTTGGCTTTGTCCAGATCGGTGAAATATTGCGTCTTGCGCGGCCAAGCGATGTCGGTGATCTCTTCTGAGCCACCCCAAAGTGGCAAGCCTCGCCCGAACGCTGCGGCTTGGAAGATGTCCTCGTAAGGCACCGCATAGGCAATGGCCTTGCGCACGTCGGGGTCCTGAAACGGCTCGAACGAGAAGTTCGGGCAGAGGCAGTGAATGC
Organism: Roseobacter sp. OBYS 0001; assembly: GCF_019654895.1. Lineage (NCBI taxonomy): Bacteria > Pseudomonadati > Pseudomonadota > Alphaproteobacteria > Rhodobacterales > Roseobacteraceae > Roseobacter > Roseobacter sp. OBYS 0001. Next base: position 50,048 of record NZ_BPES01000002.1, on the reverse strand, counting down.
AGTTTTCCACCGGGGTCGAGAACACATCGAGCGTGTCGGCAAGCTCTGCTGCGTCCTTGTCGGGGATGTTGAAGGCGACCTGCACGTCACCGCGCTCGATCAGGGCGCGCCGTGTGGCTGGGCTTGGCACCTCGCGGATTACAACGCGCTTGGTGGCGGGCAATGGTCCGCCGACCCAGTCATCGTTGCGTTCATAAACCAGTTGCTCGCCGGGATTCCAGCGCGCGACTTTATAGGCCCCGGACCCGGCCGGTGTCGTGTGCAGATACTCCAGCGCCCAAGGATCGTCTTCGGTGGCATTGGCCACAGCCTCGGCCGAGTTGATGATGTAGGGCACCGGCACGGCCAAATCAGGGATGGTCAGTTTGGATGGACGGTCGAGCTTGATCACAAAGGTCTCGTCATCCACGGCCACGAATTGCTCGGGGCGTTCCAGCCCGCCTGCCTTCATCTGAACTGTTGGGAAGCCGCCCACTGACACCGCTCGGTCAAAAGACCATTTCACGTCTGCCGCGGTCACTTTTCGGCCATCCCAGAAGGTCGCGTTGGATTTCAGCTTGAAGGTCAGCGTCAGGCCGTCGTCGGATTCGGTCCAGCTTTCTGCCAGTTCCGGCTCCACCACCGTGTAGTCATAGGACAACCCGTTACCTGGCACCTCCTTTGTGCCGAATGTCAGCAGACGGTCATAGCAATTGATGCCAACCTGATAGGAGGCGCGGCTTGTCCCGGTACGGTGCAGATCAAGGCTGTTGATCGTGGCTCCGGTCACCACAACCAGCGTGTCACTGCCCTGCGCCGAGGCAGGCAACGCGCGCAAAAGCGGCAGCATTGATGCGCCGGCAGCGCCCATTTTCAGGAAGCTACGTCTCGAAGTCTGATCAGTCATGTGAACCCCTCACTGTTGGTGCCGCGCCGAGCGACTCGCATTTCCAGGAAGGTTGCGATGGAAAAGCGTTCACTTCTAATGCTATAAAAGAATATAACCGGTGCAAAATTTGCATCGGCCTGGGGAAATTGCTTTATATGAAGTATTTGCGAACCTTTGAGCTCATTGAGGCGGTCGTGCGCGCGGGCTCAATCAGAAAAGCGGCAGAGGACACCAACCTGACAGCGTCGGCGCTCAACCGTCGCATCCAAGGGTTCGAGCAGGAATTTGGCTGGCCAATCTTTGAACGCCTGCCGCGTGGCATGCGGTTGAATCCGGCGGGCGAGTTGCTGATGCAACATATCCGACTGCAACGCACCGATTTGGCCCGCGTCCAAAGTCAGGTGGCTGATCTGTCAGGCGAGCGGCGCGGACATATATCGATCGCCTGTTCACAGGCGTTGTTACCGTATTTTCTGCCGCAGCAGATTGCAATTTACCGGGCCAATCATCCCGGCGTGACCTTTTCGATCAATGTGCGTGATCGTGTGCAGGCGGAACGTGATCTGGCCACTTACAGCAGCGATCTTGCCCTCGTGTTCGAGCCCGTTCATCTGGTCGAATTTGATGTGCTCTACGCCCTCCCGCAACGGGTGCATGCTGTCTATTCAAAAGACAGTCCGCTTGGGAAAGGGCCGACCTTGCGATTGCGCGATTGCCTGAACCACCGACTTATCCTGCCGACCTCTGCTTACGGGGTGCGCAACCTTCTGGAACTTGCCGCCACCTCGATCGGACGCACGCTGGCGCCGACGCTGGAGACAGAGTCCTTTGACCTGATCCGCCATTACGTGTTGCAGGAAGATGCTGTGGGGTTTCAGATTCCGATTGGCCTGAAACCGCCTCAAGAGGCCGGGTTTGGGCACAGGCCGCTGGCGGAACGCGACGTCCGGCCGGGGCAGCTGTTATTGGGGCAAATGAAGGGGCGTGCGCTGCCAGTTGCCTCTGCCAAATTCGGACAGCAGCTTGTTGCAGCGCTTGAAGCGCTTGTCGCCCAGTAGCGCGCATCTCACTGATGCATTTTTTGCATCGTAACGGTGAATTATTAGCAGAAGACAACAGCGCTTCTCTCCTTGCATCCTAGGCAAGATCCAAACCGGGCGTTGCGAGATGTCTGCGCAGCCGGGCCATACATCGCGTTGAAGGAGCATTTCTCATGTCATTCTCACCCCTGTCGCGTCGCGGCTTTCTTAAGGGCACCGCCGTTTTGGCCAGTGCCGCCACCGTGCCCCAGCTGGGCTTTGCCGACGGCCACAGCCCTTTGACTATTGGCTTCATCTATGTTGGACCGAAAGACGATTTTGGTTACAATCAGGCCCATGCCGAGGGTGCCGCCGCCGTGAAAGCGATGGAGGGCGTCATCGTCGTCGAGGAAGAAAAAGTGGCCGAGACCATCGACGTACAGAAATCCATGGAATCGATGATCAATTTCGACGATGCCAAACTGCTCTTTCCGACCTCATTTGGCTATTTTGACCCGCATGTGCTGGCGGTTGCCCCCAAACATCCCGATGTGCGGTTCCAGCACGCAGCCGGGCTTTGGACGGACGGTATGCCCACCAATGTCGGCTCTTATTTCGGCTATATTGGCATGGGGCAGTATCTGAATGGCATTGCCGCCGGGCACGCCACCAAAACCAAGAAAATCGGATTTGTCGCAGCGAAACCGATCCCGCAGGTGCTGCTGAACATCAACTCTTTCCTTCTGGGCGCGCGGCAGGTCGATCCTGAGATCACCTGTCAGGTCATCTTTACGGGCGAATGGTCACTGGCGGTCAAAGAGGCGGAGGCCACCAATGCCCTCGCCGATGCGGGCTGCGATGTGATCACCTGCCATGTGGACGGACCCAAAGTGGTGATGGAAACCGCCGCCGGGCGCGATTGTTTTGTGTGCGGCTACCATGCCAACCAGTCGCCGCTGGCACCCGAGAAGTACCTGACCGGGGCCGAATGGAACTGGGCGGGCGTCTACACGGGCATGGTGCAGACCGTGCTGGACGACGGCACCATCGACAACTTTGTGCGCGGCGGTTTGGCCGACGGCTTCATCAAGATGTCCCCGCTTGGCTCTGCAGTTTCAGACGCGTCCCGCGCTCAGTTTGAAGCCGTGAAGGCTGAGATCATGGCCGGAGGGTTCGCAGCCATCAAAGGCCCTCTGAAAGACAACACCGGCAACGTGATCGCGGCCGCGGGCGAAGGCTTTGCCGAGGATGACATCGCCTTGGAGAGCATGGATTATCTGGTCGAGGGCGTGATCGGCTCGACCTCCTGATCAATGACATTGCCTGTCTCAGACACTGCTCCTGCACGGCCTGCTGTTGGCTGGGCCGGGCTTGCGCGCCGGGCGGAGGCCGTTGTCTTGCCCATTGGCGCATTGCTGGCGGGCTTTGCCGCCTTTAGCCTGTTTTTGCTGCTGCAAGACAAGTCACCGGCGGATTTCTTCGCGCTGGTCTACCGCGCGGGCTTCGGCACCGCGTTTTCGTGGGAAAACACCCTGTCGCGCGCCGCACCTTTATTGCTGGCCGCCTTGTGCGTGGCCTTGCCCGCGCGACTGGGTCTGGTGGTTATCGGCGGCGAGGGCGCGATTGTGCTGGGCGGCGTCGGTGCGGGGTTTGCCGGAGCTCTGTTGGCCGGAACACCGGCGCTCATCGCCCTTCCTGCCATGCTGCTGACCGCCATGGTGATCGGCGCGGTTTGGATCGGGGCCATTGGCGTTTTGCGACATTATCGCGGCGTGAACGAGACCATTGCCAGCCTTCTCATGGCCTACATCGCGATTGCGCTGATGAACCATATGGTCGAGGGACCCTTGCGCGATCCGGCGAGCCTGAACAAGCCGTCCACAGAACCCTTGGTTGATGCTTTGCGGGTCGGCACGCTCCCCGGCTGGGACGTGCATTGGGGTCTGGCCTTTGGCGTTATCGCCTGCGTGCTGGTCTGGATTTTGATCGACAAAACCACATGGGGCTTTGCTGCGCGCATCGCGGGCGGCAATGTCCGCGCAGCGCAGGTACAGGGTCTGCCCGTGGGCAGGTTGATCGTGGGCTTCACCGCTTTGGGCGGGGCTTTTGCGGGCATGGCCGGGTTTTTCGAAGTTTCGGCGGTACATGGCTCTGCCAATGCCAGCCTCGCGGGCGGCTACGGTTACACGGGCATCCTGATCGCCTTCCTTGCGCGGCACAATCCGCTGGCCATCATCCCGGTCGCAATCCTGCTGGCCGGATTTGAAGCCTCATCGGGCCTGGTGCAGCGCCGCATGGACCTGCCGGATGCGACTGTGCTGGTGCTGCAAGGCTTTGTGTTCATGTCAATTCTAATGTCTGAGACGCTCTACGGCCGTTTCAAGCTCTTCGCGCCTGAGCGCTGGAGGGCCGCCTGATGGAAACGGATCTGGGCTATTGGATCATCCCGCTTGCCATTCTTGGCGGCGCGATCCGGGTGTCGACGCCGTTCCTGTTTGTCAGCCTTGGTGAGGCGCTGACCGAGCGTTCCGGCCGGATCAATTTAGGCCTGGAAGGCACGCTCGTCTTCGGGGCGATGTCGGGCTACGCGCTTGCCTATCTGACCGGCTCGCCCTGGCTTGGCGTGTTGGCAGCGGCCATGTCCGGCGCGCTGTTCGGGCTGGTGCACGGCGTCATATGCTCCCTGCCGCGCGTCAACGACATCGCGGTGGGCATCGCCATGATGATCCTCGGCATGGGGCTGGCGTTTTACTTTGGCAAACCTTTCGTGCAGCCCGTGGCCTCGGATTTGCCCGCGATCAGCTTTGGGTGGTGGTCCGACATTCCGCAGGTCCGCGCCGCTCTGGAAGTCAATGTGTTGTTCCTGATCGGCGCGGCTTTGGCCGTTCTGTTGTGGTGGATGCTGCGCACCACGCGGGTCGGTTTGACCCTGCGCGTTGTCGGCGACAGCACGGATGCCGCGCGCGCCATGGGCCTGCGCCCAGCCCTGATCCGCACCTGCGCGACCGCAGTTGGCGGGGCTTTTGCCGGTGTCGGCGGAGCTTATCTGTCGCTCTACTACCCGGGAAGTTGGAATGAAGGGATATCCTCCGGCCAAGGTCTGATGGCAGTCGCCTTGGTGATTTTCGCGCGCTGGAACCCGCTGGCCTGCTTTGGTGCGGCGTTGCTGTTTGGAGGCGCTGGTGCACTTGGGCCGGTGCTGCAATCGGTGGGTGTCTCGGAAGGGTACTACTTGTTTTTCGCCGCACCCTACGTGCTGACCTTGGGTGTTTTGATCGCAACCTCCTCCCCCACCCGCGCCATGACCGGCGCGCCGGGGGAGTTGAGTATAACCAAATAGGGAGACGCAGCTATGAACGGACTTGGAGGCTTGAACAAATCGCCAAACGGCGTTGTGATCGGCTTGGTGCAATTGAAACTGCCCGTGGTCGAAACCCCCGCCGATCTGGCCACCCAAACCGCCCGCATCGTCGAGATGACCGCCAAGGCGCGGCGCAACATGGGTACGATGGACCTGGTGGTCTTCCCCGAATATGCGCTGCATGGGCTGTCGATGGACATCAACCCTGAGATCATGTGCACGATGGACGGCCCCGAGGTCGCCGCCTTCAAGCAAGCCTGCACCGACAACGACATTTGGGGCTGCTTTTCGATCATGGAGGCGAACCCCGGTGGCATGCCCTATAACGTGGGCCTGATCATCGACAATCTGGGCGAGGTGCAGCTTTATTACCGCAAGATGCACCCTTGGGTGCCGGTCGAGCCCTGGGAGCCTGGCGACGGTGGCATACCCGTTATAGAGGGGCCAAACGGGTGCAAACTGTCCCTAATCATTTGCCACGACGGTATGTTCCCCGAAATGGCGCGGGAGGCGGCCTATAAGGGCGCCGAGATCATGCTGCGCACCGCAGGTTATACCGCGCCGATTCGGGACAGTTGGCAATTCACCAACCAATCCAACGCCTTCTGCAACCTCATGGTCACCGCCAATGTCTGCATGTGCGGCAGCGACGGCACGTTTGACAGCATGGGCGAGGGCATGATCTGCAACTTCGACGGGTCCATCATTGCGCATGGCACTTCGGGTCGCGCAGATGAGATCATCACCGCCGAGGTCCGCCCTGATCTGGTGCGCGAGGCGCGGATAAACTGGGGGGTAGAGAATAACATTTACCAATTCGGGCATCGTGGCTATGTGGCCGTCAAGGGCGGCGCGCAGGATTGCCCATACACTTACATGACCGATTTGGCGGCGGGTCAGTATCGCCTGCCGTGGGAGGACGAGGTGATGGTCACCGACGGCAGCGGCTTCGGCTTTGACGCCCCAACCCGCGTGTTCAACTCTCCAAAATCAGAGGCCGCGGAATGACCATCCAAGCCAACCCCTATGCATGGCCCTATAACGGTGATCTCAGGCCCGAAAACACCGCGCTGATGATCATCGACATGCAGACAGATTTCTGCGGTGAAGGCGGGTATGTCGACAAGATGGGCTATGATCTGTCGATGACCCAAGCGCCCATTGAGCCGATCAAGGCAGTGTTGAAGGCCATGCGCGCCGGGGGCTACCACATCATTCACACCCGCGAAGGGCACCGCGCTGATCTGACGGATTTGCCTGCGAATAAACGCTGGCGGTCGCGGCAGATCGGGGCGGGCATTGGTGATCCGGGGCCTTGCGGCAAGATCCTCGTGCGTGGCGAAGCGGGTTGGGACATAGTCCCGGAACTGTACCCGCAAGACGGCGAGCCGATCATCGACAAGCCCGGCAAGGGCAGTTTCTACGCCACTGACCTGGAGATGATCCTGCGCACGCGCGGCATTGAGAACATCATCCTGACCGGGATCACCACCGATGTCTGCGTCTCCACCACCATGCGGGAAGGCAACGATCGGGGCTTTGAATGCCTTGTGCTGTCCGATTGTTGCGGGGCAACGGATCAGAGCAATCACGATGCAGCTTTGAAGATGGTCACCATGCAAGGCGGCGTGTTCGGCGCCGTCAGCGACAGCCGCGCGGTTTTGGACCAGTTGCCATGACAGCCATCGGCGTCGAAACCCTGAATATGACGATGAAATTTGGCGGTTTCACGGCGCTGGAGGATTGCTCTATCAAGATCGCGCCCGGCAGTTTTCATGCGCTTTTGGGCGAGAACGGCGCGGGCAAGTCAACGTTGGTGAAATGCATGATGGGGTTTTACCACGCTACCTCTGGCCAGATGCTCGTCGACCAGCGCGAGGCACGTATCAGCGATCCCAAAGCGGCCCATGCGCTTGGGTTGGGCATGGTGTATCAGCATTTCACGCTGGTTCCGTCCCTGACGGTGGCGGAAAACCTTGTGATCAGCCGCGAGGACGCTCCAAACATCATCGACTGGCGGTCCGAACGCGCCGCGTTGCAGGACTTCATGGACGGCATGCCGTTCCGGGTGCCGCTTGACCAGCCGGTGCGCGCTCTTGCGGCCGGCGAGAAGCAGAAGCTTGAAATCCTCAAGCAGCTTTATCTGGGCAGGCGTTTTTTGATACTGGACGAGCCGACCTCCGTGCTGACCCCCGACGAGGCAGACGAAGTGCTCAGTCACATGCGTGCGCTTTGCCGGGACGGTGCGATCTCGGTTCTCATGATCACCCACAAGTTCCGCGAGGTAACGGCCTATGCCGATACGGTCTCCGTCCTGCGGCGTGGCAAGCTGGTGGGCGGAGGCAAGGTCGCTGAGCTAAGCCATGATGATATGGCCGGATTGATGATGGGGGAGGCGCAATTGGCTCAGCCAGCGCACCGCGCTGGCACACGTGGTGCGCCGATATTGGAACTGTCCGGGATCAAAGCCACGGATCGCACCGGGCGCAAGGATATCCGGATCGACAGTTTGCGCGTGCATGCAGTTGAGATCGTCGGTGTCGCCGGAATTTCGGGCAACGGTCAAATGGAGCTGATGGAGATACTCACAGGCCAGCGTCCTTGCCAAAGCGGCGAGATCCGCGTCAAGGGCACGCCCTACATTGCCAGTCGCAGCGAGGCACACCGCCATAACATCCGTTTTCTGCCCGAAGAGCCACTGCATAACGCCTGCGCCCCGCGCATGTCTGTCTGTGACAATATCGCGTTTCGCAGCTTTGACACAGATGGCGGCGTCTGGCTGTCAGGCCGCAACATGCGCGCCCGCGCTTTTGATCTGGTTAACCAATTCAAGGTCAAGACGACTTCCATCAACGCGCCCATCAGCGCGTTGTCTGGTGGCAACGTCCAGCGCACAGTTTTGGCGCGTGAGCTGTCCGGGCAAGTGGATTTACTGATTATCTCCAACCCGTGCTTCGGTCTCGATTTTTCGGCTGTTTCTGAAATACGCGCGCGCATCATGAAGGCGCGAAATGCAGGCGCGGCTGTCTTGATTCTGTCAGAGGACCTTGATGAAATCATGGAACTGACGGACCGCGTGCTGGTCATGTCCGAAGGGGCAATCACGTATGACATGCCGACGGCTGAGGCCGATATCGCGACCATTGGGCACCATATGGGGGGGCACGGGTGATGGTCAAAATCGATGCGGCCTTGCCATTTGTGTTCACCTTCGACCCGGCGACAACGGCGCTTGTGGTGATCGACATGCAACGCGACTTTATAGAGCGCGGAGGGTTTGGCGAGACGCTGGGCAACGACGTCTCGTTGCTTCATGGCATCGTACCGACCGCGTCCGCACTGCTGGCGTTCTGTCGCGGTAAGGGGATCGAAGTGATCCACACACGCGAATGTCACAAGCCGGATTTGTCCGATTTGCCGATGTCAAAACGCGACCGTGGCGCGCCCAGTCTGCGGATTGGTGACCCGGGCCCAATGGGGCGGATCCTGGTGGCGGGTGAAGACGGCGCGGATATTATTCCAGAACTTTACCCAATCGCGGGCGAGCTGGTCATCGATAAACCCGGAAAGGGGGCTTTCTTCGCAACGCCGCTTGGCGACCACCTGCGGCAAAGGGGCATCACCAGCCTGATCTTCGCGGGCGTCACCACCGAAGTCTGTGTTCAAAGCACGATGCGCGAAGCCAATGACCGTGGCTATGATTGCCTGCTGATCGAGGATGCGACCGAAAGCTACTTCCCCTCATTCAAGACGGCCACGCTGGAGATGATCCGCGCGCAAGGCGCCATTGTAGGTTGGACGGCCCAATTCGCCCAGTTGGAGGCAGCTTGGCATGACTGACCCGATTTGCATCTCAGATTTACCAGACCAGATAGCGGATCTTCCCTTTGCACCGTTCCGGGAAGGCGTTGACATTTATCACATAACGCAAGGTGCACCGGCCGTCGCCTTGCTGCGCTATGCGCCGGGTGCACGTATTCCGCTGCACCGCCATGCAGGGCTGGAAACCATTTTTGTGCTTGAAGGCGCGCAATCTGATGAGCGGGGCACCTATCCGAAGGGCTCGCTCGTTGTGAACCCCGTCGGAAGCACACATTCTGTCTGGTCGAATGAGGGCTGTGTTGTTTTGATCCAATGGGAGCGGCCAGTAGAATTTCTGGACTGAACCCTGCCACGAATTCCGTCAAACACAGTAGAACCGCGCGAAACTTGGCGCACGCTAGAATTGCGTGAGCAACGCTGAGCGCACTCTGTGTGGGGCGTGTACTGAACGTCCGTAGCAGCCATCAGAGCAGCCTTCTAGGCAAACTTGTCGAACGGAAGTTTTGTCCCGCGAAGTGTGAATTCACCCTCCATCTGGTTCTGCTTTGCTGTCTTTTAGGGGGGGCCACATCTAACAGCAGTAACGACACGCCAGATGGACGCTCAACTGCGATCAACCATTCGTCGCAATTTTCTTCGCCCCGGGCGGTGTTTGCTGTCTTAATTATCGCCTCGCTAAGTTTCGCATTTTCGTTTTGAATGTGACATTTCAAACGCCCGTCGCGACCTTTCGTCAAACCATCTTTCTAAGCCAAAATGCGTTTTGTCTCATCATTCTCAACGATGATGTCACCCGATGGTAATGCTATTGCTAGCCCAACCTTCACTCGGTTGAGTGCGGTCAATACTGCGGAATACCGTGATTTGAGTTGGACAAAGGTGCGTCCTTTCTCAACATCTTTTGAAAGATGCGGCAGTAAAAACTTGGTTTCCTCTATCGCCGACCAAGGAACATGACTGGCGCTCTCAGTGAATGCAATGCTCATGGCATCGAACCATACCTTGTCTGAATTCAGCTTAACGCCTAGCCGTGTTCCTATTTTGAGTCTCTTTCTGAGAAAGGCATAGTCTGCTCGCTTGCCTAGTACTGCAGGTGGTGGCCCAATCAGGGTATCGAGCGTCGGTTGATGCGTTGGTTGCTTACTGAGAAATTCCCAGTCCGGGTTTTGAAGCCGGCTAAGCCTCAAATCATAGTAAACGCCCCAAGGACTGCGGACAAATTTCAGGCACGTCGAATTGAGCATCTGCAGGTCTTTTGATGCTTCACCCGGTCTACGGATCAGTAGAGCGATAGCTCTTGCCTCGACAGCCTGAGAGACAGAATCGAGCGCATGGCGCCATCTGCCAAGATTGACGGCGGGGTGATAAATTTCTGTTGGAGCAAAGTAGCTTTCATGATCGCGCAAAGTGCTTCCTCAGAAACCAAATCATAAAATCCGGACGCATGATCTGTTTGTGTCATGCTCACTGGCTCGCTGGTTGGCAACAATTAGAGATGGGCGCAGTTTTCATGTGCCCACCACATTTGGAGGAAGAATATGTTTTATGTTTCCAAAGTTCTGGGATGCAACAAACAATCAAGCTGGTACCTGACGAAGAAAACGATTGGTGCACCTATTGCTTTGCTGGCCGCAACCGTCAGTCCGACGGCGACGGAGGTTGCCATCCGTGGCGAATGTAGAAAAACGATTGATAGCGGTTGTACGTTCTCGGCATACGTTGGTTTCAATGCGCCTGCCGGGCACTATATTGTGCGCGATTATATTTTAGCAGGCACCGTTGTGAACTCCGATAATCGCAGAGGTCATAGACCACTCTGCGATCCTCGGGAACCTGATGCAACAGTACCATTTCCTGTTCCGGGAATGGATATCGTGGCTGATCTAAATGTTTCCGGAAAAGCCATCTTGCATGTAGAGAGCGGGAGCGGGTTCGGCGACCTGAATCAGGTTTTCTTTGTTAATTACAAATATACTTACCAAACAAAGCCAATACCTTGATAACTGCAGAAATTGCTATGTTGTGGGCGCTCTGAGGGTGCCCGCGATCACAATATCTACGAATGTTATGGCCCCTCCTCAGATATCCAAGTTTCGCGCAACCTGAACTATTCCCTTGTAATGCTTGAAAGTGCTTTGCGCTCGCAGCGAAGGGCAGCAATGCGAGCTGCTACGGCAGCATTCGATTAGAGTGTCTGACGAAATACCTGAAACATCAAGTATCACGTAAAGCGTTGAAATCTTTGATTTCAGGCAGCGTTACGTGATTCAGGTTTTTCGCATGACGCTTTAGGGCGCTCAGTTTCCGGTATGGGCTGAGGGTGTGTGGAAACTCGCTTGGTTTCTCGACGATGAGGACGTTTCAACCGATTTTGTGGAGGTATCCGGATTTTGGGCCACTTTTGCGCCTTTTGCTCCGGAGAGGGCTGAATCTGCGCACTTGTGACGTTTGCTGCGATACGATTTGAGCTGAGCGCCGCCCATCAGGCCGGAATGGCGGCCAGAAGCCCACGTACACCGATTAGGTTGATCATGCGCTTGATGTTGTAGGCGAGGACATGGAATGCCATCTCGGTGCGGACATTCTTGAGCGTGCGCATCCGGAAGTGCGCCGCCCCCATCCACGCTTTGATCGTGCCGAATGGGTGCTCGACTGTTGAGCGACGCAGTTTCATCAATGTGGGTTCGCGGCTCATGCGGTCGCGCATCTCGTCGACCAGATGTTCGTGTTCCCAACGTGTGATCCGGCGCTCTTTTCCGGTGGTGCAGCGCGCCTTGACCGGGCAGGTCTGACAGACGTTGGTCCAGTAGCGTCGCACGATCAAGCCACCTTCTTCGGTCGTATAGCGGTAAGTCAGCGTCTCGCCTGCCGGGCATCGGTAAAGATCCGCATCCGCGTCATAGGCAAAGTCGGCCTTCACATACATGCCCTTCTTACGGTTGCCCGAAGTCTCGGGCCGGGGGAGGGTCGGGGTGATGCCATCCTCGTGACAGGCCAGGATTTCGCGGCCGCTGAAGTAGCCCTTGTCCACTGCCCGGTAGGGTATTGCGAAGCAATATCCCGAGAGGGAGCCACCGCGCTCATTTCGTCACGTCTGAGAGCGGCCTTTGCCGCCTTGGCCATCGGCGACAGTTGTTCACGGTCGTGCCCGGCATTGATGTCGTGCCCGGCATTGATCAGGTCATGTGTGACAATCAGATGGGTCTCGGTATCCACCGCGGACTGGGCGTTGTAGCCAACAAAACCGCTGCCCTTGGCGCTGTTGGCCATGGAGAGGGCATCCGGATCCGTCAGGGATATCTGACTGTCCGGGCTTTCCCTGAGCGCCTGGCCGATGTCCACCAAGCGTTCGATCTCCTGCCGGATACGCTCGCAGCGTTGTGCCAGATTGGCGACCTTCTCTGCCCGGACCTCACCCTCTTCCTGACGGTCGATCCGGACCATTTCATCGAGGTAGCGCTCGATACTCGCAATCAGATGGGTGGTGCGGCTCGCGATCTTGCCCTTGGTAAAGTTCTTGTCTCGATTATTGTCCGCCTTGAATTTGGAGCCGTCGATGGCAACACAATCCCCCTTCAGCACCCCGATCCGGCGACAGAGTTCGACGAACTGTGCACAAGTTCGCCGAATGGCGGGACCGTTATCGCGGCGAAAATCAGCGAGTGTCTTGTGGTCCGGGACCAATCGCCGCGTCAGCCACATCACCTCAACATTGCGACCAGCCTCCCGCTCCAGCGCGCGGCTGGAGGGCACGCGGTTCAGATAGCCGTAGATAAACAGCTTAAGCAGGACAGATGGGTGATAGCCGGGCCGCCCTGTCCGCGCCGGCGCCGTCCGCAGGAAACCGATCGCCTCAAGGTCGATCTCCTCCACAAAGAGGTCAATCACGCGAACCGGATTGTCCTCGTCGATCCAGTCTTCCAGCCGGTCCGGTAAAAAGCGTCATCTGACTTCGATCTGCACCTTCGATATATCCCGACATGCACGCCTCCTATTCTTGACGAGAAGCATACAACATCCAGAGTTTTCACACACCCTCAGCCCATACCGGATGTGATGGCATCTCGCTGCGTGCGCTTGTAACACAAATAATTCCGCATCCTATTGGACTTTTTTCCGTAGCGCAACGCGCGGACCAGACGTTCGTCCTTCTCGCAGCGAAAATGACGGGCAAGCATCAAGGGGTATGACCTTGCCGTTTTCTGGCCTCGCAGTTCTTGCTGAGACGGTACCTGATTGGAGTGGACCTGTGAACTCAGGTTTCACGCAACAGATGTCCTGATCGCCGCTTTGTATGGGAACTGGGCTTCCACGCCTCAGCTATCTTCTTCGCCAAAAACCTCCAGCGCCGCGTTCAACGCATTGATCGCCGCCGGGAACCCACCATACAGCGCCATTTGCCAGATTACTTCTGCAATCTCTTCTTGCGACAAGCCTGCTTTGCGCCCGCCGGCGATATTCACCTTGAGTTGAGGCATTGTTTGGCCCCCCAAGGCCGTCAGAGCGGCAATGGTTCCCAAGTATCTGTCACGAAGACCAAGGCCAGGCCGTGCGTATTGGCGACCATAGGCGAAATCGACCACACCTTCGGCCATGCCAGGCAACAGATGCCCGTAGCGCGCGTTCAATGCGTCTTCCATCCCCGGGTTAAGGTGCTCGGACAGCTTTCTTCCGATGTCAGTTGTGTTCTTGGTCAAATCGCCACCTCTTCCTTCCTCATCAATCATGTTTCCGCACCGGTTACCCAGTCATCTGATAGTCTCGAACCTCACGAAACCGCCGTACTAGAAAATCCACAAACGCGCGCGTTTTGGGGGCAAGATTACGTTTTTCGGGAAACATCACGACGATATCTGTGCTTGGCGGTGCATACTCCGGCATGACTTGGACGAGCTCGCCTGATTGAAACTTTCGATTTGCCATGTAACAGGGCAGTCGCGCGATTCCGATCCCAGCAAGCGCCGCTCGAAAGACGACATCTGTACTATTTCCCTGAAAGCTGCCTTGGGCTTCAAATCCGTCACAACTGATCGAATCTCCGTCGCTCCACGCGTTCCGTCGGCTGTTCCCGGCAATCCTCAGGCAATTGTGGTGGGCCAGCTCGGCAAAACTTGTCGGCGTTCCCGACCGCTCAAGATAGCTTGGTGCGGCGCACAGCACCCTGCGGCTCTGCATGATGCGCCGGACGACAATATCGGGGTTCTTGCGTTGTTCGGCAAAACATATGGCCACATCAAACCCTTCGCTTTGAAGGTCAATTTCGCGATCCGTCAGATCGAGCGCAACCTGAACCTCCGGATTTTCCTCCATGAAGGCAGGTAACGCAGGAATCAGCTGGGATTTTCCGAAGGCAACGGTGGACGCGACTTTGAGAGTACCGCGCGCGACGCCGTCAAGAGTGTGAATCATCGCCTCGGCCTCTTTGAACTTTTCAGCCATTGCTCTGCATTTTTCGTAGAAGTCCTGGCCTTCTTGCGTTGGCGAAACACCGGTTCTCGTCCGATTCAGCAGGCGGTAATGCACGTGATCCTCAAGAAGACCAATCTGCTTGCTGACGGCTGAAGGCGTCTGCCCCATTGATCTTGCGGCCGCAGAAATGCTTCCCTGTTCCACCACGGTTGCGAAGATCAGCATCTGTGCTGAAATATCCATCTTGTATCGCCTACCTGTTCCAATCTGGCATGGGTCCCTTGCCAAATCGACTAATTGTGAGCGCTACCAAATGCGCGTACTTCTGCACTGCAGCATAAATACTGCACTGCAGCAAGAGACGAGGTAATATCATGGCAATAACACGATCAAATAGTGGGCTGGATGCCGTTTTCGATGCTGGCCGCAAGTTCTTTAATCAAAAAATGGACCACATGCGACGGGCGCAGGCCAAACGTAGGGTCTACCGCGCAACGTATCATGAGTTCTCAGTACTTACCGACCGAGACCTGAGAGACCTTGGTATACCACGCAGCAACATCAAAAGACTGGCGATGGAGGCGGCTTATGGCTGTTAGTACGCAGACGCACAATCACGCTTTCGCCGCACCATTCGCGCTGTTGGTGAGACTCGGCGCAAAAGTACATGCTGGCATAAGGGCGCTTCAAATGGCCCGGATGCTGTCGACGCTTTCAAGCATGAGTGACCACCAGCTTGCGCAGGTCGGCATATCACGATCCGATATCCCGAAATACGCCGCAACGCTCATGGACAACGAATAACGGCCCGGTCCGCAAAGGCGGAACGGGCCTCGAAAAGTGCTGGTTCTCGCTCCTCCCAGAGTAAGTCAGCACGAGCCGCGGCGAAAATCCAACAGGGAGCGCCAACGCAAAGGCCAGCATCCTCACCTCCTCCCGAGGGTGCTGGCCCAAACCATTCTGTCAGGCAGGAGCCCTGCAAAATGAGTGATAGGAGAATCCCACAACATCTGGTCGTCCGCCGTCTCCATTCAGGCGATCAGGAAGATATTTGCGATCATTTCCTTCGCCTGGATGTCCAAACGCGGCGGTCAAGGTTTTGCGGGGCCGCCAGTGACAATGGCGTCTTGAACTACGCGAAAAACATCCTTCGCTACGATAGTATCGTGTGTGGCGCTTTTATCGACGGGCACCTAAAGGGACTGGTGGAGCTGAATGGTCTCTTTCATGCTTGGCCGTCAACGACCGAAGCTGCGTTCTGTGTTGAGACTGAATGGCAAAACATCGGGATCGGCGATGCCTTGTTTGAACACATAATCATCATCGCCCGGAACAGGGGCGTTCGAACAATTCAAATGGTGTGCCTGAAAGAAAACATCCAGATGCGGCATCTTGCGGCGAAACATAACGCGCGGCTCGTATTTGACGCGGACGCCGTTGAAGCCGTCTTGCACCCTAGCTGGCCCACACCGAGCTCTGTTGTAAAAGAGATCCTTGCGGGAACTAGGGAATACTCACATCTGTTTTTTAGGTAGGCGGTAAAGTACCGCCGACGCAAAGCAGTTGCCGAATGGTTACGGTGGCCTCATCCAAACTGACGTTCGCTGCATCGCGCATGAACATGCGAAACGCGTGACAGTTTTCCTTCGATCGAATGACCGGTTTATGAAAATCGGTGTGCTCAGTTCACCCAGCCCGTAGCCAGTGTTTTTCCCAATTGGAATGACCAGAAGCCTTTGCCAATTCTATCCTACGGCTCGGATCAATAGGCACATGCCGAAACGCGGTAACCCATCCGGCAGTCGTTTTCCCAGCGACGGCATGGCAGGCTGCGCTGGTGCCTGTTTGAACGACATGACGCGCTGGTGTGTCGTCGACATAGCCTGAGCACCTGACACTGCCGGGGTTCAGAATCATACGGCCATCAGGTAAGTCCATTCGACGTGGTAGATGAGAATGGCCACATAGCAGGGGGCTCGCCTTGACGCCGTATGCCTCGCTCGCAGCTTCGTTACGCGATCTGAGGATAACTTCGCCTTCTGACGAAACCCTCTCCAAACAATAGGTCGTGTCGCTCGTCGGTGTCCCGTGACAGGCGAAAACGTCTTCTGACAACCAGAGCGTCGGAGATATCTCGCGAAGCCGGTTCAGGTGACGTTCCTCAAGCTGATCGAAGGCGGTCGCAATCACAGCGGGTTGGGAAGGCTCACTCCAACCAAACACAACATCTAGTATGTCGAGTTTTTCAACTAAATCGGTCATTCTTTAACAAGGTAGTTTTTTAGGGGTTATTGTCGGACTGGCAATGCCGATATCGATCCACTTATATTGGCGATCTTCGCCATATGTCGCATGTCTGTGCCGCAACATCCGCCCAAGACCATGATGTGTGGGAACGTGTGACGGATCTCGGAAAGCTGTTGAGCCAACTCGGTTGGATCACCGGCATCAAGTTCTTCGGCTTCATCAAGTTCGGCGTGGCTGCATCTTGAAGCGTTAGCGATGATCCCCCTGACGCGCTGCATCCAAGGCCGATCTTCAAGCACTGTTCTAAAGTGGTCAGGGTGCGCGCAGTTTATCATGAAGTAGGCCGCATAGCCGTTGGTCGCAGCATCTACCTGTAAAATTGCCTCTTCCAATGAACTGCCGGTTGGAAGCTTCCCGTCCGTCTCGACGGTGAACGAGATCACGACAGGTAAGCCAGAACGCCGCGCTGCGCGCACAATCCCTATCGCTTCGGCCGGATACGCGAGTGTGTACCCACTGATCACATCAACAGCTGTGTCGGCCAAAGCGGAAATCTGTTCGGAATGATAGCGTTCTGCGTCCTGCGGACTCATTTGCGCCTCGGGCGTATAGGCATCGTCGCGTGGGCCCAAGTTGGCGCTGATTACCGTTGGCACATCGCCATGGGCGGCGCGCATCTCGGCCATCATGGCGACTGCTTGCTGATTGAGGTCTTTCAGAGAATTGCGCGTATAGCCGAGAGCCGCGGCGCGGTCTCGATTGGCGACCCAAGTCGGGCTTTCAAGTATCACTCCGGCGCCCATCTCGCTGCCCAAAGCAATCATGTCCTTCAGATACCCTTCGAGAAGTTCACGACCCTCTTTGGTTTCCAAGAGCGGGTAAGAGGCAAAACCAGGCAGGTTTAGACCACGATTGAAGATCAAATCGGTCTCCATGCCGACATATGCCAACAACAAATCAGCATTCACCTTTGGAAACGTATTTCGATAAATGGCCATCGCGTCCTCCAAATAGCTCTCAATTCAAAGTGTAGCATGACGAAGGTGAGCTTTCACCTACGTCGAAAATTCCGTGAAAACCCATACGTTTCTGCCACCGGCGAAATCCACCGCTTTTACCTTGTTATCCCAAAGCCGCCATTGGCACGCATGCAGTGAAATCTCACTTCGTCCCGCACTTCGTTAGTTCAGCCTTTACTTCGTTTGGCGTACGCCGTGAATGTCAGCCAAGCGCGCTGCGACTGCAGAAATCGAAGACCGCGCTCAAAGTCCGCTAAGGGCCGGCCTCATGCGTGCGAAATACGCCTAGATGCTGTGCTTGCTCCAAAGACGGTAGCGAGCCTATTCTGTGCGTCCGGTTTTCATGCCGCATGCGCTCACAGGACGAAATTTGCGGCTAATGCATAATTCTCTTGGTCGCCAAGCGGAGGAAAAACGAGACGTTCATGCTCGCAGCCAAGAAAACCAGAAGGCCGTCAAATACTAAATGGTAAGGACAGCCGTTCGCGGGGTATCTAATACTTGCGAACGACTGCGTTATTTTTGCACAAAATATCTGCTGCGCCGCTTTGTTTCCGTCTGACCTCCTTGCACTGCGAAGGCTATAATTGAATTGTCAGAACCTTCACGCGGCAACGCTCAGGGGGCTGCTTCTTGGTGGAAATCCGGCTTGTCCGTTGAGTTGCCTAACTGATTGTCCGAGAACTGACTTGAATCAGAAGTTTCAGACTGCGAAAAAAATGGGCATCCTTGCCTTCAAGCTTCTTTTAAGTGCTCGCAAACTCTTGCGACAGCGGCGTTCCTCGAGATTCGCGTTGACCACGGCGATGCAAGGACATTTTACGGTTTCATGAACCAAGATCTGCGCATTCTGGTCGTTGAGCCTGACCCCGAACGAGTGCGGGCGATTTTTGATGCCTTAAAGGATGCAGGCTGGTCGGACGTCAAAGCGCTGGGGCACATGTCGGCACTCGACCGGACCGTCAAGGAATTTGCACCCGATATTGTGCTCATAGACCTGGCCAACCCGGATCGTGACACGCTTGAACATATCTCCCATGCGACAGAGACATCCAAACGCGCCGTTGCGTTGTTTGTCGACGAAACGGATGACATCCTGACGCAAGCGGCGCTCAGCGCGGGGGTAAGCGCCTATGTGGTTGATGGCCTCAAGATGGACAGGATCAAGTCGGTTCTGGAAACGGCAATTGCTCGGTTCAAGATTATGCGCCAGATGCAATCCGAACTGGACGCCGCTAAACAAGCACTGGAGGACCGCAAAACAATTGACCGCGCCAAAGGGATTTTGATGCGCCGACGCGGTTTTTCGGAAGACGACGCATATAATTTGTTGCGCAAAACCGCAATGAGCCAGAACCGCAAAGTCATCCATGTCGCCCATGCCCTTGTCACGGCTGCGGAGCTGTTGTCGTGAGCCAAACCGTCTTGAATTGCGGCTATGTACCGTTGGTGGATTGCGCCCCGCTGGTGATTGCAAAAGAACTTGGTTTTGCGGGCGAGGAAGGGCTGGCGCTTAACCTCGTGCGCCAGCCCTCGTGGTCTGCGCTGCGTGATATGTTGGCCCTTGGGCATTTGGACGTCGCGCAAATGCTGTCCCCGATGCCTGTGGCGATGTCCATCGGGCTCGGAGGATTGCCGGCGCGTGTCGATACCCTGATGGTCTTGTCCGTGAATGGCACAGTGTTTGGCGTTTCAAACGATGTGGCTTTAGACATCGGCGCTGTGCCGTTTGGCGATGCCAAGGCGCTTTTGTCAGCGTTAAGTACTCGAAAGGGTACGGCTCTGCGCGTCGGAGTACCCTTTCATTATTCCATGCATCGCTTGTTGTTGTCGCTTTGGACATCCAACGCACCTGACTTGCAGATCGAAGAAATCACGGTGCCGCCGCCACGAATGGCGGATGCCGTCGCGGACGGGTTCGTTGATGCTTTCTGGGTGGGTGAACCTTGGGGGAGCGTCGCGGTCGGGCAAGACGTGGCTCAGTTGATGATGACGGGCAAAGATGTTTGGCAGTTCGCACCTGAAAAGGTTCTCGCCGCGCGTCATGATTGGGTCGAGGCAAATGGCGATGCCGCTGCGCAACTGATGCGCGCGGTCTACAAGGCATCTGCCTGGCTTGATGCGAAAAAGAACACACCCTTGGCGGTCGAAATTCTAGCTCGCAGCGAACATCTGAGCATGTCGCCGGATTTAATTGATCCCGCATTGTCCGGTGATATCGTAACCAAACGAAACACGGCTCCCACACCAGTGGGCCGCTTTTTGCAGTTTCATAAACATGCGGCGACGTTTCCCTGGCGCAGTCAGGCCGCATGGATCGCATCCCAACTTGGGGCGGATGCAGTTGGGATAGAAAAAGCCAAGGCATGTTTTCGAGCAGACCTCTATCGTCAGAACCTTGCCGGCATCGGCGCCGACATGCCCGGTGCATCGGAAAAAGAAGAGGGCGCATTGCACTTTGAAACGGCAGTAGCATCCAGCCGCGGTCATATGATTCTTTCTCCTGATGCCTTCTTTGACGGCAGAACCTACGATTTCTCCTAGACAAAGCGCCTAAATACTGAGCGATCTCTGCATTGCAGTATAAATTCATGCGGCGGCGCAGCAAAAAGATTGCGCTCGCAGCTCTCGCTGGTTCACCATCCGAGTAAGGGGCAACGACGCCCGCAAACACGCGCTGGCCGATGTAGGTAGCGCACCTCCCAAGAGCAAAGCCGCTCGTATAGACCACGGACCTCCTCCCCCGTGATCTCTACGTGCGGCTTTTTTGTTTTCCCACCTGGGTTTTGAAAAGGAATAATCGATGAAAAAGACACGCGCGATCTTACTGGCAACATCCAGCTTGTTGGCCTCCACTGCGGTGGCCCAGTCTTTGGATCTTGAAAAAGAAGACCTGACACTGGGATTTATCAAACTAACGGATATGGCCCCGCTCGCGGTGGCATATGAGCTCGGGTATTTTGAGGACGAGGGTCTGTTCGTGACCCTTGAGGCGCAAGCAAACTGGAAAGTTCTGCTCGACGGCGTGATCAGTGGAGAGTTGGACGGCGCGCATATGCTGGCCGGTCAGCCCTTGGCAGCAACAATCGGCTACGGCACCGAAGCCCATATCATCACGCCGTTTTCAATGGATTTAAATGGCAACGCGATCACGGTCTCCAACGAGATTTGGGACCAAATGCGCCCGAATGTGCCTTTGATGGACGATGGTCACCCGCAACATCCCATCAGTGCGAGCACATTGGCGCCTGTTGTCGAGGAGTATCTCGACCGTGGTGAGCCCTTCAACATGGGCATGGTGTTCCCTGTGTCCACTCACAACTACGAAATCCGCTACTGGTTGGCTGCGGGTGGACTTGAGCCCGGGTTTTACAGCGAGCAGGACATTTCAGGTCAAATCGGCGCGGATGTTTTGTTGTCCGTAACACCGCCGCCACAAATGCCGTCCACGATGGAAGCAGGCACGATCTTTGGGTACGCGGTCGGTGAACCGTGGAACCAGCAGGCTGTGTTCAAGGGCATTGGCGTTCCAGTGATCACCGATTACGACATGTGGAAGAACAACCCCGAAAAGGTTTTCGGCATCACGGCTGAATTTGCCGCAGATTACCCCAACACCACGACCGCCCTGACCAAGGCCTTGATCCGCGCGGCGATCTGGCTGGATGAAAACGACAACGCAAACCGCGAAGAAGCGGTCGAGATGCTGTCGAGGCCTGAATACGTCGGGGCAGATGCCGAAGTCATTGCCAATTCCATGACGGGCTTTTTCGAGTTCGAAAAAGGCGACGTGCGCCCCGCACCAGATTTCAACGTCTTCTTTCGCTATAACGCGACCTATCCGTTCTATTCGGACGCGATCTGGTATCTGACGCAGATGCGCCGTTGGGGCCAAATCCCGGAAACCATGCCGGACGCGTGGTATTTTGAGACCGCCGCCAACGTCTACCGCCCTGACATCTACCTCGAGGCTGCGCGTCTGCTGGTTGATGAGGGCATGGCGAATGAGGCCGATTTCCCGTGGGACACCGACGGTTTCAAAGACCCGACGCCTGCCAGCGATATCATCGACGCCATTCCCTATGATGGCCGCGCACCAAACGCCTACATCGACAGCCTGCCAATTGGACTGAAGTCCGGACAGACCGTTCTGGATGGCGAAATCCAAGGCTAAATCAAAGCAGCCCGCCTTGTGTCGTCGTGAGGCGGGCATATCCCATTTTTCAAAAGCAGCAGTTGGACACCCGATATGACCGCGATTGACCCCACCTCCTTTGACGCCGAAACCCGCCGTGCACGCCGCTTTGCTCGCATTAACAAAGCCGACGCATGGTTTGGCGTGCTTGGCCTGTCTTGGGTAACACCCATCTTGAAAGCTGCAGCGGGGGATAATCCGCGTGCACAGGCTGGCGAAATCTGGCGTCTGTTAGGTGTGCCCCTGCTTGCGATTGCGGTCTTTGTGACAATGTGGGCCACCCTTGCGCCGACTGTGCAGACATCGCTTGGTGCTGTGCCGGGACCCATGCAGGTCTGGGAGCAGGTGGGTGAGTTACGTCAAGACGCGATCCGTGAAGGAGAGCGCGAATCTGCGTTTTACGAACGCCAGGATGCACGCAACGCAGAAGCGATCGCAAACGGCGATACCGACGCCGTGCGCAACCGTATCTATACTGGCAAACCAACCTATTACGATCAAATCTGGACGTCGATCAAAACGGTGTTTTTCGGCTTCATGATCGCGTCGATTGTGGCCATTCCACTGGGCATCGCGGCGGGGCTCTCCGTCACCGCAAACGCAGCGCTGAACCCACTGATCCAAATCTTCAAACCCGTGTCCCCGCTGGCCTGGTTGCCGATTGTCACCATGATCGTGTCTGCCGTCTACACCACCAACGACGGTTGGTTCGAGAAATCGTTTCTTGTGTCCGCCATTACGGTCACGCTGTGCTCGCTCTGGCCCACCCTGATCAATACGGCCCTCGGTGTCAGCAGCATCGACAAGGACCTCGTCAGCGTGTCCCGCGTGCTGAAAATGAACACATATACCAAGATCACCAAGCTGGTGCTGCCGTCGGCCCTGCCGCTGATCTTCACGGGGCTGCGATTGTCTTTGGGTGTGGGTTGGATGGTTCTGATCGCGGCTGAAATGTTGGCGCAAAACCCCGGCCTTGGCAAATTTGTCTGGGATGAATTCCAGAACGGATCGTCCCAATCGCTTGCCCGTATCATGGTCGCAGTGTTCACCATTGGTATCATCGGGTTCCTGTTGGACCGCGTCATGTATGCGCTTCAATCCATGTTCACATTCTCGAACAATCGGTGAGTGGCATGAGCATTCTACAACTGAAAAACGTGTCCAAGAACTATGGCGACACACCGGTGCTCAAAGACATTAACCTTGATGTGGCGGAGGGGGAATTCGTTGTCATCCTCGGGTTTTCGGGCACCGGAAAAACGACGTTGATTAACTTGATGGCTGGGCTTGAATACCCCACCACCGGATCGGTCACATTCAAGGGCGCGCCGATCGTGGAACCGGGACGCGAACGGGGTGTGATCTTCCAAAGCTATTCATTGATGCCGTGGCTAACGGTGAACGGCAACGTGGCGCTGGCGGTGGATACGATGTTTCCGGAACTGCCCAAGACCGAGCGCGCGGCCAAGGTCGACCATTATGTTGGCATGGTGGGCTTGAGCCACGCTGCCACGCGCCGCCCTGCGGAATTGTCGGGCGGCATGCGCCAACGGGTCAACGTGGCGCGTGCGCTGGCGATGGATCCTGAAGTGTTGCTGCTGGACGAGCCGCTGTCTGCACTTGATGCGCTGACCCGCGCCAATCTGGCGGATGAGATTGAAGCGATCTGGGACAAGGATAAAAAGACCTGTGTTTTGATCACAAATGACGTGGATGAAGCCATCATTCTGGCCGACCGGATCATTGCGCTGAACCCTGACGGCACGCTTGGCGATGAATTCAAAGTCAACATTCCCCGCCCGCGTGATCGGATCGCGATGAACAACGACGCGTCGTTTAAGGCGTTGCGCGCGCGGGTGACGACCTACCTGATGGACGTCGGGATCGCATCAAAAGTCGAAGAAACGCGCGCTTTGCCCAATGTGACACCCATCCACGGTTTGCCCGCCGCCGTTGCTAAAGCGCAGAGCGGCGGAATTGAGGAGAAGTTCCTGAATTTCTCGCAATTGGACAAAGTCTATCCGACGCCCAAGGGGCCACTTACGGTGGTTGAGAATTTCGACCTCAAGATCAACAAAGGGGAATTTGTTTCGCTCATCGGGCATTCCGGCTGCGGCAAATCCACGGTGTTGACGATGGCTGCGGGCCTCAACCCGATTTCCAAGGGGGCGATCCGGCTCGATGGCTGGAATGTCGAAGGCGCGGACCCGGAACGTGCCGTCGTATTTCAATCGCCCAATCTGTTTCCATGGTTAACTGCCAAGGAAAACGTCGCGATTGGTGTGGACAAAGTTTACCCGCGCGCATCGCAAGCGGAACGACAGGATGTTGTTGAATATTACCTCGAACGGGTGGGTCTGGCCGACAGCATGAACAAAGGGGCCGCATCCCTGTCAAACGGTATGAAGCAACGTGTTGGAATCGCGCGTGCTTTTGCATTATCGCCAAAGTTGTTACTGCTGGATGAACCCTTTGGAATGCTCGACAGTTTGACCCGTTGGGAGTTGCAAGAAGTCCTGATGGAGGTCTGGTCGCGCACCAAAGTGACCGCAATCTGCGTCACCCATGACGTCGACGAAGCAATCTTGCTGGCGGATCGCGTGGTGATGATGACCAACGGGCCGCAGGCCACAATCGGCAAAATCACCGACGTCAAATTGCCACGTCCGCGCACCCGCAAGGCGCTTTTGGAACATCCAGATTACTACGCCTACCGCCAAGAGGTTCTTGATTTTCTTGAGGAATACGAACACGGCGCGAAACCCAAGCCCAAATCAATTGCAGCGGAGTAATCGGTATGACACAGAAACTGATCATCATCGGCGCGGGCATGGCCACGGGGCGGATGCTTGAAACCTTGATCGAGGCCGAGGCGAATTACGACATCACGTTGATCAACGGCGAGCCGCGCGGGAATTACAACCGCATCATGTTGTCGCCGGTCTTGTCAGGTGAAAAGACGTACGATGAAATCGTCACCCACGACCACGAATGGTACGATTTGAACGGCATAAAAACGCGATTTGGTTGTTTTGTGCAGGACATTGACCGCGAAAACCGGACGGTTACGACCGATACCGGAGAGGTATTTGCCTACGACAAGCTGGTCTTCGGGACGGGGTCGAACCCGTTCACGATCCCGTTGCCCGGACATGATCTTGAGGGCGTTATCGCCTACCGTGATCTGGAAGACACGCAGCGGATGATGGACCTTGGACCTGATCACAAGTGCGTCGTTATTGGTGGTGGGTTGTTGGGCCTTGAGGCGGCGGCAGGTATGGCCGCGCGCGGTGTTGATGTGACCGTGGTGCATATCATGGGGCACCTTATGGAACGCCAGTTGGATGAAGCGGCGGGCTATCTGCTGCGCAAGGCACTGGTGGACAAAGGGATCACAGTGAAGTGCACCGCAAATTCAAAAGAAATTCTGGGCGAAAATGGCCGCGTCAGGGCGCTGTTGCTCGATGACGGGACGCAATTGCCTTGTGACCTGCTGGTTATGGCTGTTGGTATTCGACCGAATGTCAAGCTCGCCAAAGACTGCGGACTGGCCGTTGGCAAGGGCATCCATGTGGATGATCAGATGATTACATCTGACGCGGATGTCTTGGCCGTGGGCGAGTGTGTGGAACACGACGGGGCGATCTTTGGGCTTGTGGCCCCGCTGTATGATCAGGCCAAGGTGGCGGCGCGTACGTTAATCGGGGAACCTGCGCAATTCGTTCAAAAAGAGCTATCTACCAAGCTGAAGGTCACGGGTTGTGATTTGTTCAGCGCGGGCGATTTCGCGGATGGTGAAGGCCGCGAAGACATTGTGTTTCGCGATCCGGCGCGCGGTGTCTATCGCCGTTTGGTGATTGAAAACAACGTGATCATGGGCGCGGTGATGTATGGTGATACCGCTGACAGCAATTGGTTTTTCGGCCTGATCCGTGACAAGGTCGATATCAGCGATATGCGCGATACGCTGATTTTTGGCCCCGCCTATCAAGGGGGGACCCCCCTGGACCCTTTAGCAGCTGTTGCAGCCTTACCGCGTGACGCGGAGATCTGTGGCTGCAACGGAATCTGTAAAGGACAAATCGAAGACGCGATCGCAGCGGGGGCCTCTGATCTGGGTGCCGTGCGATCAACCACCAAGGCATCGGGGTCCTGCGGGACCTGCACAGGGCTGGTTGAACAGGTGCTGGCCGTCACGCTGGGCGATGATTTCGTCATGCCCGCGGCCGCGGCCATTTGCGGCTGTACCGACATGACCCATGAGGACGTGCGCCGCATGATCAAATCACAGCGCCTGATGTCGATGCCCGCCGTCTGGCAAGAATGCGGGTGGAAGACTTCGTGCGGGTGCCATGTGTGTCGCCCGGCGCTGAACTTTTATCTGCTGGCTGATTGGCCGTTGGAATATCAGGACGACCCTCAAAGCCGTTTCATCAACGAACGCAAACACGCCAACATCCAGAAAGACGGCACGTTCAGTGTCGTACCGCGCATGTGGGGCGGGATCACCACACCCAACGAATTGCGCGCGATAGCCGATGCCGCCGACAAGTACATGGTGCCCACGGTAAAAGTCACCGGCGGGCAGCGTATCGATCTGTTGGGTGTCAAGGGCGAGGATTTGCCTGATATCTGGGCCGATCTGAACGCGGCTGGCATGGTGTCGGGCCACGCCTATTCCAAAGGTTTGCGCACGGTCAAGACCTGCGTCGGGATGGATCATTGCCGTTTTGGCACGCAGGATTCCACGGGTCTTGGGATCAAGTTGGAAAGGGAGCTTTGGGGGTCTTGGACACCACATAAACTCAAGCTCGGTGTGTCCGGTTGCCCGCGAAATTGCGCGGAGGCAACGTGCAAGGACATCGGCGTTGTCTGTGTCGACAGCGGATATCAGATCAGCATTGGCGGTGCGGCGGGGATGGATGTGCGCGAGACCGAACTGTTGTTGCAGGTCGCCACCGAAGACGCGGCGATTGATGTGATCAAGGCTGTGACCCAGCTCTATCGTGAGAACGCCAAATACCTTGATCGTATCTACAAATGGATGGGCAAAGTGGGTCTTGATTGGATCAAGGAACGTGTTGAGGCCGAAGGTCCAGCTTTGGTTGACCGGTTTGAATTGAGCCAGTCGATCTATCGCAAAGATCCTTGGGCAGAACACACGCAGACCAAAGCGGATCGTTATCAGCCTTTGGCGAACCTGACGTTGGAGGCCGCAGAATGACGGACTGGATTGATATTGCCCCGCTTGAAAACGTTCCGATGCGGGGGGCACGAATGGTAAAGACCGCTTTTGGATGCGTGGCGGTTTTTCGGACGGCTGAGGATGAGGTATTTGCACTCGACAATGCGTGCCCGCACAAAGCCGGGCCCCTTGCCGAAGGGATCGTGCACGGAAAGTCAGTGACCTGTCCGCTGCACAACTGGGTCATTTCGCTGGAAACCGGGCGCGCACAGGGCGCGGACGAGGGCCGCGTCGCAACTTATCCCGCGCGCGTTGAGAACGGGCGCATTCTGCTGGATCGCGCCTTTTTGCGGGCGCGGGTGGCCGCATGAGCGTGACCCGCACCACATGTCCCTATTGCGGCGTGGGCTGCGGGGTTCTGGCTGGGGCTGATGGCACGATCAAAGGGGACCCTGATCATCCGGCGAATTTTGGACGGCTGTGCTCCAAGGGGGCGGCGTTAGGGGAAACGATTGATCTTGAAGGACGACTTTTGCACCCCAAGGTGAACGGCGCGGATGCCGATTGGGACACTGCCCTTGATCTGGTGGCGCAGAAATTCAGTGCTGCGATTGCCGAACATGGCCCCGAAAGCGTGGCTTTTTATGCCTCTGGACAATTGTTGACCGAGGATTATTACGTCGCCAACAAGCTGATGAAAGGGTTCATTGGTGCCGCGAATATCGACACCAACTCGCGGTTGTGCATGGCGTCATCTGTCGCCGGACATAAACGTGCATTTGGCACGGATACGGTTCCGGGCACGTACGCTGATTTGGAACAGGCTGAACTGATCGTGCTGGTTGGGTCCAACCTCGCGTGGTGCCATCCGGTGTTGTATCAGCGCATTGCGGCGGCGAAAGAGGCGCGGCCCGGCATGCATGTCGTTAACATCGACCCGCGCCGCACTGCCACGACGGACCTTGCGGACATGCATCTTCAAATTGCGCCTGATGGTGATATCGCGCTGTTCAATGGGCTGCTTGCGCATCTGGCTGATACGAACAAACTGGATGCGGCATTCACCAAGAACCACGTGAACGGCACATCTGCTGCGATCGACGCAGCGCGCGCGTCTGATCCGTCCCAATCCGGTTTGACCCCTCAGGAACTGGCGAATTTCTTTAACCTTTGGGCAAGGACCAAACGGGTCGTTACAATCTATTCCCAAGGGGTGAACCAAGCCAGCTGTGGCACTGACAAGGTCAACGCCATCCTGAATTGTCATTTGGCGACGGGCCGCATCGGGCACCCGGGGGCGGGGCCTTTTTCTGTCACCGGTCAACCCAATGCGATGGGCGGTCGCGAAGTCGGGGGGCTTGCCAATATGCTGGCAAATCATCTGGAATTGGACAACGCAGAGCATCGACAGGTGGTGCAGGAATTCTGGGACAGCCCGACCATTTGCACAAAACCCGGCCTGAAGGCGGTCGATCTGTTTGAGGCTTGTGCGAACGGGAAAATCAAGGCGCTTTGGGTGATATCGACCAATCCTGCTGTGTCCTTGCCCGACTCTGACGGCGTCTCAGCTGCCATCGCCAAGGTTCCATTTGTCGTCACGTCCGACATCATGGAAAAGACAGATACCAACGATCTTGCTCATGTTCTTTTACCAGCCACCGGGTGGGGTGAAAAGGACGGCACCGTCACCAACTCCGAACGCCGTATTTCGCGTCAACGGGCTTTCTTGCCGGCCCCGGGAAGTACGCGGCCCGATTGGAAGATCCTGAGCGACGTGGCGGTGCGTATGGGGTTTGGCGATGCCTTTGATTACCAAAAACCTGCCGATATCTTTGCGGAATACGTAGCGCTGGACAAGGCCGCCTCCCATATCGCGCGTGATCTGGATCTGAGCATTTTTGCTGATGCCGATTATGCCCGTCTGATCCCGACACAGTGGCCGCGAAATGATCATCGGTTTTTTGCGAACGGTCGTTTTTTTCACCCCGACGGCAAGGCCCGCATGATCGCGGTGACCGCGCCGGTATTGTCAAAACCACGGTTCACGCTCAACACAGGGCGCAACCGTGACCAGTGGCACACGATGACGCGGACGGGAAAATCGGCGCGGTTATGCGCCTATCTCGCCGAACCCTATGTTGAGGTAAACCCCACTGACGCGGCTGAATTGGGCGTCACCCCCGGCGCTTTGATGACAGTGGAAAGCATCTATGGTCGAGCGATTTTGCGCGCGCTCGTCACCTCCCGCGCGGCGCAAGGACAGCTTTTCGCGCCGATGCATTGGACACGTCAACGCACGACAACAGGGACCGTGAACAGTGTCACGGCGCCACGGGTGGACCCGTTTTCTGGCCAACCTGCGTTGAAATCGAACGCCGTGACCGCGCAGCTATATAAGGCGAAGTGGTACGGGTTTTTGGCCTGTATCAATGAGCCCGACCCCCAAACACCCTACGCTGCCATCGCGCGCACGCAAACGGGCTGGCAGGTGGAACTGGCGAGCGCAAAAACCCCAAGCGATTGGGAAACCGAGGTGCGGGATCTAAGTGGACAGCCGGGGGGCGATGCATCCATCCAAACGGACCCCGCCACTGGAAATACACGCATCGCCATAACGCAGAACGGCCAAATCACAGCGCTGCTCTTTGCCGCGCCGACCCCTGTTGTCGTGTCGCGCATGGCGATCGTTGATATGATCGGCACACAGATACCACCGCTTGTCGCTCTGGCAGGACGCAGTCCCTCTGACCGGCCAGATGTGGGCGCAACCGTTTGTGCATGTTTCAACGTGGGCCGAAATACTCTGTTGGCTGCCGTTGCGAATGGCGCGCACAGTGTTGCCGCTTTGGGCGAAGCAACCTGTGCAGGCACCAACTGTGGATCCTGTAAGCCTGAATTGACCGCTCTCCTGGCGCAGGCTCACCTTCCGATGGCGGCAGAATGACCCTCGCGCCCTTTGTTCAGGTCCTGACACGTGGCAAGGGCCGTGCGTGGACAATGACGGTTGCCACGCAAGGTGCGATGGCGTCGATCCTGACGCGGAGCGCCGCACCTGCCGCGGTGCAAGGCACGTTTCATCCGTCCGACCGCAACCGTCAGGCGCAGGTCGCGGCCATCGGAGAGGCCGGGCTTGCGCTTTGGACGCCAAAGGCGGCACCAACCCCCGATAAATCACATCAGATCGCGCAGGACCTGTGGGACGCGCGTCATCACACAGAAAGCTTGTCCGCATGAGAACCTTCCCCATGTTCCTGCAAATGGCAGGTCGCCGTGTTGTCATCATCGGTGGTGGCGAACAAGCCGCGCAAAAAACAAGGCTGATCCTCAAAACCGAAGCGATGGTCGACATCTGGGCACCGGCGCTCGACCCTGAATTGTCGGGCCTCGTGGTTGAGGGGCGGATCACACATAAAACTGGCCCCATTACGCCCGACACGTTTTCAGATACCGCGCTGGTGTTCATCGCTTCGGGGTGCCCCG
This sequence comes from Roseobacter sp. OBYS 0001, assembly GCF_019654895.1. Taxonomy (NCBI): domain Bacteria; kingdom Pseudomonadati; phylum Pseudomonadota; class Alphaproteobacteria; order Rhodobacterales; family Roseobacteraceae; genus Roseobacter; species Roseobacter sp. OBYS 0001. Next base: position 19,443 of record NZ_BPES01000002.1, on the reverse strand, counting down.
GTATCGACATGGCGCTGCATGCGCTGGCAAAAGCGGGCGGCGCGACGGTAAATGTGGTGGACCAGCCCCGGCTGTGTGACGCCATCACGCCGTCAATTGTGGATCGTGACCCTGTGGTTGTCGCCATTGGCACCGAAGGCACAGCCCCCGTGCTGGCGCGCCAAATCAAGACCAAATTGGAAGAGGCACTTGAACCTCGCCTTGGCGATCTTGCGGCCCTTGCGGGTCGTATGCGCGGGGCGGCGGCGGCGCGTCTCGGACCTCGCGCGCGGCGGGACTTGTGGCGCTGGGTGTTCAATGACACACCGCGCCAATTGTTTTCCGGCGGGGCCGAACGCGAAGCAGCCAAGCTGATAAAAACGGCCATCGAGACAGGTGACTTTGGGGCCACAAAGGGCGGTAGCGTTAGCCTTGTGGGGGCGGGGCCCGGTGCGAAGGATCTAATCACCCTGCGCGGCGTTCAGCGCCTGCAAGAAGCAGATGTCATTTATTATGATCGCCTTCTTGATCCCGAAATTCTGGAACTGGCACGCCGCGACGCTGAACGCATCTATGTTGGTAAGTCTCCGGGGTGTCATAGTTGGCCGCAAGAAAAGATCACTCAAACGCTTGTCGCTGCCGCCAAACGTGGGCAAAGGGTGGTGCGCCTGAAATGCGGTGACCCCGGAGTATTCGCACGCAGTACTGAGGAAACCGATGCCCTCAAAGCCAGCGATATCCCGTTTGAAATTGTGCCCGGTGTTACGGCGGCCTGTGCGGCGGCGGCGAGCGTCGGCCAAAGCCTCACGGAAAGAGGCAATATCGACACACTTGTGCTGACCACAGGGCACCGCCAAAGCGGATTTACGGTGCCCGATGCGATCAAGGACATCAAACCGGGTACATGTGTCGCTCTCTATATGGCTGTTGGCGCAGCCCCCCAAATCGTCGCACACCTACAAACGTGTCATCCCGATGTTCCATTTGACGTTCATGTCGTCGCAAAAGCCCAGCGAAAGGGACAAATCGTCCTGAACTGCCCCCTTGGTGATTTAGCGCACACCTTGCTCGTCCATGATATTGCGGGCGAATCCATGCTCTTTGTGCGTTGGCCCTTTGGCGTTCAAACGTCAAATGATGCCGGCACGAGAGCCTTGGCGACCTTATGACTGGACGCGCGTCCTCAGCTTTCCCCCTCTGAAAGCAAGCATGCATCGCTAAGACACCGCGAAACACCGAATTGAAATCAACTTGGATTGGTCACATTGAACGGCCGATTTAACGCGAGAGGCTGCAATGCAGCAAAAATTCTGCTGCAACAGCGAGGGAATGGTGCGTGAGCAAAGGTCGAACATCGAATGTCCGGTTTGTTTCGCATAGTGTGAGTTCACCGCGAACCCGATAGTGCAGTTGCAGCGCATGGCTGGTTTGATGGGCCGCACCTCAGCATGGCCGATTTAACGCGAGAGGCAGCTTTGGGCCGTTCCTCATCCGAGCGAAATGCGCATAGATGCTGCGCTTGCTCCAATGGCGGTAGCGAGCCCGGAGTGCGTCGTTTCTGCGTCGCAGCGCATGTCTGCCATCACAAAAGAGCCAAAAACCTCGAACAGCTGATTGGATTTTGAATCACTTCTTTTGGTTACTTTGATCAAGGTGGCTTACGTATACTCTAGAGTTAGGATTTTTTGGAACATATTAAGGTCGGGGCGCGGAGGTTTGGTCGGCCATCATTACACTTGCCGGATAGTGGACAGTCGCCGGTTTCGTAAAATCAGAACCAGCGCGATTGTCTCTGGGATTAGGGCGAGTGTGGCGGTCATCGTCAGGCTGATTGTTTCACTGGCTGTATAGGCTCCCGACTGACCGCTCAAGACTGCCGTCAAAATATCAACACTGTCGATGACGATGCAGCCAATCAGCAGTGGGACGATAGTTGCAGGCGTGGCAATGACCACTAGCACTGTGATAACCATATCGCGAATGGCCCACACGCGCACGACATAGGGCATCTGCAAATTTTCATCAGGCAACGCGCCCAGCTCCAGCATCAGGAAGCCCGGTGCAACATATCCTACAGCGCCGAGTGAGAAACGAACCAGACACATCAATCCGATGAAAATTGCGATGGTCCGCGTTTGTCGTCGCATGTCTTGTTCCTTTCAAATGTATTCTTGCTTTTCAACATTAGCCGTTTGAAGGTAATCAAATCTATTACTAGAACATCATAAACGGAGACCTGTTTGAAATTCGGGCAAACCCTCACCGAAGCTAGACGCCGGTTTCGCGCCTCTCAGACTCAGCTTTCGGCGCTGTCGGGGATTTCTCAACGACAGATCAGTTTTTTGGAAAGTGGCCGTGCAGCCCCAAGGCGGCAGACCGTCGACAAATTAGCTGAGGCGTTGGCACTTAATTATGAAGACGCTGCTCCGCTGTATGCAGCTGCCGGATTTCTTCATTGGAACGCTCGGGTCGAATGGTCAGATGTTGCATTTGACGAAATACGCTCACCGGTCGCCGCTGTCCTTCAAAAGCAGGAGCCCTACCCAGCCTATGCTGTTAATCGCGCTGGTGATATCCTGACATCCAATCAGGCGTTCTGCTCTCTGGTAACTCAAGCGCTTGGAAAGGGCGGTGTGCAGGACAGGCTGCGCGGAAACATCTACGATTTGACACTATCGCCCGATGGAATTGGACGCTTTCTTTTGAACCCGGAACAGGTAGTCCCGCATGTGTTGCGCCGTCTTAACATGGCCGCTCTCATAAGCGCTGACGCCAGACATGTTTTAGACAGGAACCAGCAGACCCCGCTTGCCCGAAAATATGCACCGCGTTCTCGCGAACCCATGCGAGGAATGCCTGTATTTCCGGAACGATACCGGATCGATGCCGCCGAAATCGGGCTGATTGCCATCACGGCCAGTTTTGGTAGTCCAGAAGATGCGGTTGCTCAAGAAATCCAGATTGAGTTCTTTCTGCCTTCAGATAAGGCTACGTTTGATTGGCTGTCAGCCTGAATACAACCATGTTCAAAAAGGACCGTTCTTGTTAGAGGTAGAACCACAGTCGATCTTAGGCCGTTAGCTCAAAAGCCGTCGTTAGTGCAACTGCGGCGAAAGCCCGCTTCTGGTCAGTTGGGACTTACGTTCTCGCTGCGAAAAGTATGATCAACCGGATTGTCCGCCGCATTGCAGCGGATCCAGTTATGCGCGTGCCGCGTTTTCCATACTGCGAGCGTGCACAGCAAGAAATCAAATTCACAAGCTGTGCTCGTAGCGGCCATCAGAGGCGATGCAGCATGCACCTCGGTCCAATTCAAACGGCTCTTGCGGACCGCCCATAAGAGACATTGGATGTGCGTCCGCAACGCTGCGGCTGTAGCCCGATTGCCGAACACTCGCTGCAAGCGCAACACCAAGACCCTTACTAAATCACAGTCGGCGAGACAAATTTGCCGTTCGATTGGTAGTAACCAAGACTTGCTAAGTGCGCTTCGCGGGAACCACAGCAAGCGCCGCAGGAGGAAAAGTGTGAATTCGCTGCTATCTTGCGTGATATTGCGGTCTCTACAGCGTTCAGTTTGGTGGACGGCAGCTCAATCCTTCGCCGTCAGTGCGCGCGGCAAGGATGACCCGTCCCAATCTGAGTGAGAACGGCCATCAATTTCATGCAACGGTATAAATGTCTTGCTGACCTTCAACGCCGCGGATCGGAAATCGGCCCAAAACACCTAGCTCCAGCGTCTCGCTTGCGATGAGGCCAGTCGCCTCGTCTATGAGTATGCGCTGGTCAACGCGGTGCTGGTACAGCAGATCAATGCGATCCGTGCCAAGACGTTTCAACGACCCTTCAACGGGGCGACGAAAACGCTCTGGCTGGCTTGTGACTGCAAAGTCCCACACACCAGTTTCGGGGTCGACGCCAAAGCCAAACTTGGTGGTGACCTGAATGTCATTGCGAAACGGTACCATGGCCTCTCCAAGGATGCGTTCGCACGCGAAGGGTCCATAGACTTCTGCACAATCAAAGAAGGTCACCCCATGCTTATTGGCTGACCGGATCAAGCGGATCATCTCGTCACGGTCCGGCACGATGGTGTAGAACGTCCGGTGCATGTTCTGGACGCCAAGCCCCCGCTCGGACACTTCCAGATTTCCCAACAGTCTGCGTCCGGTGGCAACGCGTGGCGATGTTTGGGCGGCAACCTGCGATGCGCCCAGTGCAACGGTTGCCGCAGTGGCTGGAATACCGGCGAGAAAGGCACGGCGGTTTTGATTGATGTTTTCCTTCGAGTTTGTCATCGGATGTCTCCTTGAATTATCTGTGTTGCGGGGTGAGTGGTGGCACTCAGCTGCCCGGCGTGTCGCGGACAAAGTCGTTGCCGCGTTCGGCAGTGGCAAAGAAGCTGATACCGTTCACGCGCCAACCGTCTTCGGTCTGGGTGAAACTGTGCTCGTAGGTGCCCCACACTTCCTAAATTGCATTGCCGCCATTCTCGGGCAGGGCACCGCGTTCCATCTGGTTCCATGCGTAGCCGTGGCTGACCATCGTGGCAGTTCCGTCGGCTTCAAAGGTGATCCTATGATTGCCGCGCAGATGGAAAGACGCCTTGTCCTCGGTGACCCTCGGTTTGGCTACCATTCCACTTCTGATTTGGTTACGGCACCGCACGAGGGGCGGCCGCCTGTCTGTTTACAAGTTTTGTATCCTCGCAATTTTGGGGGCCGCTGCTAGGTCTGATCGCTGTGGCGGGCTTTCCGTGCTAGTGGGTGTCGAAACCACTGGAGCGCATAACAATTGGCTCGTCGGCACCTGCCTGTTTGTCGCCGCGGGGATCATATGGGGTGGATGTACAGGTTTGCTTCGCCTTTGGCAGGTCCCTCTATTCGAAGGCACAAGCGTGATCGCTTCCTTTGGAGTTATGTTCGCCGTCTTGGCGCTTGGTCCAGCGGCATGGCCATCACTCAACGAGATCACTACCGCCATGCTGTTCACACAAATCGTTATGCAAGTCATCGTGGGCGGTATCCTCAGCGTCATTGCCTTGGTCGCCGCGCTGCAACGTCTGACGGCTCAAACAGCAGCATGCAAGCATGGCCGAGGGCGGGTCCAAGAAGGGTCATCAGCTTCGGGGGCATACCCTCGGCAATCAATGCACGTGCCAGATTACCGGTGCCGCAGCCAGTGATGATGAAGTTTGTCATAACGAGGCGCGAGTTTGTCTTAAAGATCAACCGCATCGCCTAAAGGCGTTTTTGCCAACATCTTGTTGTTTCCGGTACTCATTCGGAATGTCTGCGGTGCGCACACATTTTTACGAAGAACTTGCGTCGGAGTGCGGCACGGCATGTTCATGCTTGGGCCACGTCCACACGGTCCAGAGGATCCCAACAATGGCTGCCAGCTCGATGACGAAGGGAAAGGTGTCATCCATGTCGGTGGGGGGGCGAGGAAAGGAGAGTACCCGTCGTGACAATCGCTGCAAGAAAGGTGACAGGACGACCGACCCTGCGGGGTAGCGGGAGAGAAGAGAGCACCATCGCAATCGGCACTTGGACGAGGAAACCGCCCAGAAGCAGCAGCCCTTCGGCGATCTCGATGCCGTTGTAGAGGCCTGTCAGCAGCATCTCGATATGGGACGCGAGGACAAACTGGTGAGTGGCGCGAAAGATGATGTTGACCAGTATGAACAGTCACAGGACCGAGAGACGAAAATGGAGTTTGAGCTGCTTCATTTCGGTGTCTTCTTTCTTTGTTTTGGGAGTTTTCCGGTATTTGGCCGGCAGCACGGTCGGGTTCAAATCACGGCGTCGGATATGCGCGCCGCAAAGGTGCGGCGGATTAGAAGTTCCGCAATCGCAAGGTTGATGGTCCACGCCCCAACCATCAGGAGGTCTCGTGAAAACCCCTGCAGTTCGGTGTCAAAGAGGGCCATCGCGCACAGAAAGAGCGCAGTCTGCGTTGAGGCGCCCTGGCCGATGGCATAGGCGCGCAACATCGCAGTGCGGTGCGCGGCGACTTTTCGCGACCAGATTGCAACGATCGCCCATGCGATAAAGGCGACCATCGCGAGGCTGAGCGTGACCCTTGCCGCGTAAAGCAGTGGTCCCTGCAGGGCGTCGGGAAATGCATAGGCCACGGTCATCCAGAGACCGGTGAGTGCGCTGATGCACCCCGCTGCTGCCACGATCCGCCCGAGCATCCTGTGCAGGGCAGGGCGATAGCGCCTCAGGCTCGGCAGGAACTGAACAGCCCCCACAAGGCAGAAGACTGAACTGCCGAGGATATGCAATGTGATCGGGAGGGGATCGATCACCGCACGCGGGTTAGACGGGATGATCGCCGGAGCGCCGAGAAGTTCCGGAAGCCGGATCAGACCGACGACTGCCGGGATGAAAGAGTAGAGGAACACGAGGGTAAGGAACGCCCATTCGCGACGGCTGATAAAGTGCATGCTTCGGTCTCTCAGAATAAGGTGTCGGTCTGCCTCAGGCGGGCTTGCGCGCGACGATAAAGGGGCTCAGTCGGTTCTTTCCGAAGTACCGCGTCTGCTCGATTTCGAACCCGGCCCGGATCAGGTGCCGCGTCAACTCAGCGCTGCTCAAGATGATCACATTAGGCGCGATCCGCACGGCCATGAGCACGCGAACCATGGCGCGCATCCAGCGCGGCGCGTCCTTCAGGCAAACCGTTTTTGAAATGAAGTGACCGCCGGTTTTCATTTGGTGGAATACTGCATCCAGCACGGTGGGTATGTCATCCACCAGATGCAGCAGGCTGAACGCGCGAATGATCTCGAACGGTTGGCCAGGAATGTGCTGCGCCGCCTCCGCCTGAAGGAATTCCGGTTTTCCCGCGCCATCTCCGCCTGATCGTGATCGGGCGACCCGGATCATCTCGGCAGAGAGGTCGGTTGCGGTCACATGAGCGACGACAGGCGCGATCTTGCTCGCCGTGGCGCCTGTCCCGCAGCCGATTTCAAGAACCCGATCGGTCGCTTGAAGAAGCGCGGTGACGCATTCCAGCTTTTCTTTGAAGGCGGAGACATCAGCGATGGGCTTATTCGCGTACTTGGGCGCATGCCGGTCCCAGAAGGCTTCGGCAGTCATGTCGGAATCCATTGCGTGTTGCACTTCAGGTTTGAAGCAGCGCGGATGCGCCAGTCAGAAAAACTGCGAAGTACATTGTGTCGCTTTCAATGGCTAAGACCGGGTTGATCTCGTTTCGCAGTCGGTATCATCCATGCGCTCGTGAAAGGTCGATTGCCTAAATTCGTCCACCTGCTATACGCTGATGGATGAACTGGCAGGCTATCTCCTTCGATTGGAATCAGGTGCGCGCCTTCCTCGCGGCAGCTGAGGAGGGCTCGTTCAGCGGCGCGGCGCGCGTGTTGAAGACAACGCAGCCGACGATAGGACGGCAGATCGGTGCATTGGAGGAGGCACTTGGCGTGACGCTGGTGGAGCGCAGCGTCCGTGGTCTTACCTTGACGGAAGCAGGGCGCGACCTGATTGAGCACACGCGTACCATGGGTGAGGCTGCGACGCTCATCTCGATGGTGGCCGACGGTAAATCACAGGAAGTCTCGGGTGAAGTTACTGTAACGGGCACAGACCTCTTGTCCGCAGCAATCCTGCCCGGCGCACTCAAGCCGTTGCGACAGACGGCGCCCGGCATCCGCGTCCGCATCCATGCATCAAGCGAGATGCAGAATTTGACACAGCGCGAGGCGGACATCGCGATACGCCACGTCCGCCCAGATCAGCCGGACCTGATTGCACGGCATTTGGGCGACTTTCGCGCCAATCTCTATGCCGCGACTGACTATCTCGATCGCGCAGGTCGCCCGCATACGCCGCGTGATGTGGCGACCCTCGATTTCGTCGGAAATGCTGATCCTGAGCGCCTGATGGCCCCGCTGCATAACATGGGCGTGCCCGTTCGCGCAGAGAGCTTTGTGATGTCGAGCGAGAGCGGTGTCGTCGCATGGGAACTGGTAAAAGCGGGCTATGGCGTCTCGATGCAGCCCGAAACGTTAGGTGAGGCTGAACCGGGCTTAGAAAAGGTCTTGTCGGATTTCCCCTCGCTTGAGTTTCCAATCTGGCTGGTTACCCATCGGGAGTTACAGACCAGCCGCCGTATCCGGATCGTATTCGACCTGCTGGCTCGGGGTCTCACGGACGTTGCGAAGCGCCGAGGTAGCGGCGATTGACAGGTGTAAATGCGCCGAACCCGGAGCAAGTGAGGTCGCATGGCAGTAATTAAAGCTACGCTTGCGAGAGTTCGTTTTGTGCGATGAGTGCACGTTAATGTTGGAAATGCTGCGCAATCGATCAACGCCGCTCCGGGGAAGCTGCAATACGGCAACGGTTCTCGCGATGAACGGCTGGTTGGGGCCGTTCTCAAAGGCCCTTCATCATTGCGTATCGTCGATGCTGCGAAGGTGCCGACGACAGGTTTGAGCTCGCAGCCGACATGCTAGAGTTGTACTGGGCGTGTTTGTAGCGTGAAAAATTCTGCATGCACGAAAAGATCTGCGTTGCGAGGCAGTGCAAAAAGCGGTCATCCGTGTCAGCTTTAGGAAACCGTTTGGCGTCGCGTGACAGAACATGGACGGTCGCGGCCCTTTCTCTTTCGAAGCTCAATTTCGTAAACATTCAGAACAATTCTCCTGAGATCCTTTTAACCATTTGACGCTTCTGCGCGATCAACTTACACGTAGATCTATATCTGTTGGGGTGCCTTTAACCGGGCTGAGATGCACAAGCTGCGAACCCATTGAACCTGAACCGGTTAGGACCGGCGGAGGGAACAGCTCGCGGAACTCGCATCCGTGATGTCCTGCGCCCTTTAGCTTCCTGACCCTTAAACCGAGGGGCTATGACGTGGTAGCAAAGGCGTTAACGATTGCTGGCTCCGACTCTGGTGGTGGGGCTGGTATTCAGGCCGATCTCAAGGCTTTTTCCGCAATGGGTGTTTATGCTGCTTCTGTTGTGACGGCGGTTACCGCACAGAACACCAATGCTGTCACAGCCATTCATCCGATCCCGGATGAGGTCGTTGCTGCGCAGATCAAAGCCGTTCTGGATGATATCGATATTGACGTGGTCAAGATCGGAATGCTGGGCACACCGTCACTGATTGCAGCGGTGGCGGATGCGCTGGCGGGCTATGATGGGCCAGTTGTGCTTGATCCCGTGATGGTTGCTAAATCAGGCGATACTTTGCTGGCCGATAGCGCGATAAATGCGTTGAAATCTTCACTTTTCGGACGCGCGACCCTGCTTACACCCAACCTACCTGAAGCAGCTAAGCTGGTCGGCGAGGGCAGCACGCAGTCGCAGGCGTCCGCCCTTCTCGAACTTGGCGTCGGTGCAGTTTTGATGAAAGGCGGACATGCCGACGCAGAGACCTGCACCGATCATCTTGTCTGGCAAACGGGAACGCAAGCCTTCTCGGCCCCACGAGTGAATACCCGCAACACCCACGGCACGGGATGTTCCTATTCCTCTGCAATCGCTGCGGGCCTGGCGCAGGGTATGGCGTTGAGTGATGCGGTATCGCGTGCGCACACCTGGCTACATCAAGCGATTTTGCGTGCCGATGAATTGCACGTCGGGCGGGGTCATGGGCCCGTTCATCACTTTCATGCGTTTTGGAAGTGAGCGGCCCATTCACCATTCTGGGCGGCGGCGTTTGCGGGTTGGCAGTGACGGCAGAATTGTCGTCACGCGGCGCGCAGGTCACGCTCATTGATCCCAAAGGCGCGCCGGGCGATCATGCCTGTTCTTGGTGGGCCGGCGGCATGCTGGCGCCCGATTGTGAAGGCGTGAGCGCAGAGCCCGAGATCGTGTGCCAAGGCCGCAAAGCTGCAAGGTGGTGGGAAAGCCAAGGCGGGATTGTACATCACGAGGGCACGCTCGTTGTCGCACTTAATCGCGATCAAAGCGATCTGGCAACTTTTGCGCGCCGCGCGCCGACCGCGACATCGCTGTCAAAAACGCAGATCGCTGAGTGCGAGCCGCTTCTGGCCGAACGCTATTCCAAGGCGCTGTTCTTGGCAGATGAGGGACATCTTGACCCTCGCGCGACACTGACCGCGCTGCATGCGCGGTTGGAGCAAAGAGGCGTGGGGTTTGGCGGTAACATCAAAGGTCAGGTGATTGACTGCCGCGGGCTTGCTGCGCGCGATACCCTCACAGATTTGCGCGGCGTGAAGGGCGAGATGCTTGTGGTCCGCTGCCCCGACGCGACGCTGTCGCGCCCCGTCCGACTGCTTCATCCGCGAGTCCCGCTGTATATCGTGCCGCGTGGTGACAGTGTCTTCATGTTGGGCGCAACCCAGATCGAAACCGGCGAACGCGGGCGCGCGACGCTGCGGTCTGTTATGGAATTGATGAATGCGGCCTACGCACTGCACCCCGCTTTTGGTGAGGCAGAGCTATTGGAAATTGGCGTTGATGCGCGCCCTGCCTTTCCAGACAACCAGCCGCGCATCCGGCGGATTGGTGATGTGATTTATGTAAACGGTCTGTTTCGGCACGGTTTTCTGCTTGCACCTGCATTGGCGCAGATGACCTCGGACCTGTTGCTAAAGGGCAAGATACCGGAGGTTTGGTATGAAGATCATCGTGAACGGTGAAGCACTTGAGACCGGCGCGCTCACACTGGCCGCGCTCTTGGATGCCCTGGGGAAGGGTGAGGCCAAAGTGGCCACCTCGCTTAACGAGACGTTCGTGTCCAAGCATCAGCGCGCAGAACATACTCTGCGAGAGGGGGACCGCGTCGAAATTGTGGCCCCTCGACAAGGAGGATAGAATGCCAACTTTCTACGGCACAGAAGTGACATCCCAGCTGATGCTGGGCACCGCGCAATACCCGTCGCCCGCAATTCTGGCGGATGCTTTTCGCCGCTCGGACGCAGGGATTGCCACGGTTTCAGTGCGGCGCGAGGCGGGTGGTGATCAGGCGGGGCAGGATTTCTGGGCGTTGATCCGGGATCTGGGTGTCGCCGTGCTTCCCAACACCGCAGGCTGTTATTCGGTGCGCGAGGCCGTGACCACTGCTCAGATGGCCCGCGATTTGTTCGACACCAACTGGATCAAGCTTGAGGTCATCGGCCACGCCGACACCTTGCAACCTGATCCCTTCGGTCTGGTCGAAGCAGCCGCACAACTGGCCGAGGACGGGTTTGAGGTGTTCCCTTATTGCACCGAAGATTTGGTGCTGTGCGAGCGGCTGGTTGAGGTCGGCTGCAAGGTTTTGATGCCATGGGGCGCGCCCATCGGCACCGGCTTGGGCCTGAATAATATCTACGGTCTGCGCAGCCTGCGCGCCCATTTTCCTGATACGCCACTGGTCGTGGATGCAGGTCTTGGACTGCCCTCCCATGCGGCCCAAGCGATGGAATTGGGCTATGACGCGGTTCTGTTGAATACAGCCGTTTCAAAAGCGGGTGATCCAGCGGCGATGGCGCGCGCCTTTGCTCTGGCGGTCGAAGCAGGCGCGCTGGCCGCCGGTGCTGATCCCATGGATGCACGCGACATGGCGGCGCCGTCCACGCCCGTCTTTGGAAAGGCCATGCTATGACGCTGCCCCGCTTTTACCCGATTTTTGATGATGTGGCCTGGCTGCGGCGCATGCTGCCCTTGGGGGTCAAGCTCGTGCAACTGCGCATCAAAGACCAGCCGCAAGATGCACTGCGCGCCCAACTGACCGAAAGCCGCGAGTTGTGCCGTGCCCATGGTGCACTGCTGGTGGTGAATGATCACTGGCAGCTGGCCATTGATCTGGGCTGCGACTGGGTACATTTGGGTCAGGAAGACCTTGATGCGGCCGATGTGGGGGCGATCCGTTCCGCCGGACTCAAGCTTGGGAATTCGACCCATGACAAAGCTGAACTGGCACGCGCGTTGGCGTTGAAACCAGACTATGTTGCATTGGGCCCGATCTATCCGACGATCCTGAAAAAGATGAAATGGCATCAGCAGGGCGTTGAGAAGCTCAGCGAATGGAGAAACCGTGTGGGCGATATCCCCCTTGTCGCCATCGGCGGGATGAGCACGGACCGCGCACCGGGGGCATTTGACGCCGGGGCGGATGTTGTCTCGGCCGTTACGGACATTACGCTGCACGACGATCCAGAGGGCCGCGTCAGGGAATGGCTGGAGGTCTGCGGATGAGCCGCTATGCCCGCCAGACTGCGGTACTGGGACATGCCGCGCAGGATAAGCTGGCAGGGTCGTCTGTCCTTGTTATCGGTGGCGGTGGTCTGGCCGCCCCTGTGATGCAATACCTTGTGGGTGCGGGTGTCGGCCAAATCCGAATTGCGGATGCAGATGTCATAAGCCTGTCCAACCTGCACCGCCAAACGTTGTTTCGCGAGGCTGACATCGGCTTGCCAAAAGTCGATGTGATTGCAAAGGCGATGGCTGCATTAAACCCTGACACGACCATTGAACCCATTCGCCAGCGCGTCGATCCAGCCAATATTGCAACCCTTTGCGAGGGTATGACACTGATCCTGGATTGTGCAGACAGTTTCGCGGTCAGCTATATCGCGTCTGATTATTGCCTTGGGACAGGTCAGCCCCTTGTCAGCGCCAGCGTCGTGGGTCGCGACGGTTATGTCGGTGGCTTTTGTGGCGGTAAACCGGGGTTGCGCGCGGTTTTTCCCGATCTGCCGGATCAGCTTGGGTCTTGTGATACAGACGGTGTACTGGGGCCAAGTGTCGGTGTGATCGGCAGCCTTCAGGCGCAGATGGCGATCGCAGTCCTGACGGGCGATCCGCACGTCTTGGGGCAGCTTGTCACCTTTGACGCGGGCGGGATGCGGTTTGGGGGCTTCCGCTTTGACACGGCATCAGACCCTGCGCCCAATCCCGCCTTTATCGCCCCGCGCGACATCGCTGCGACTGATTTTCTGATCGACCTGCGCGCAAAAGATGAAAAGGGGCCAATCCTGCGCCAGGCAACGCGCCATGCCGTGTCCGATTTTGGGCCACATGGCCCCACACCTGACGCAAACCAACGTGCCGTTCTGGCCTGTCGGTCAGGCCTGCGTGCCTGGCAGGCGGCGGACCGGCTTTCACAACACTGGCAGGGCGAGATCAAACTTCTCGCTCTCGGAGAGTAAGGAAACCCCTATGAAATACCTCATCACCGCAGCGGCGCTATGTGTCGCGACACCAGCCTTCGCTCAAGACAAGATGACCCTGCTGCTGGATTGGTTCATCAACCCCGATCACGGTCCGATCATCGTGGCCGAAGAGCTGGGCTATTTCGCCGATCAAGGCCTTGAGGTCGAGATCATCCCCCCCGCTGATCCATCTGCCCCGCCGAAACTCGTGGCGGCTGGCCAAGGCGACATCGCCGTCAGCTACCAACCCAGCCAACATCTGCACGTGGCCGAAGGTCTGCCGTTGATCCGTGTGGGCACCTTGGTGGCAACGCCGCTCAACTGCCTGTTGGTTCTGAAAGACGGCCCCATCAAGGAGATCAGCCAGCTCAAAGGCGGCACGATCGGTTTTTCCGTCGCGGGCGTCGAAGAGGCGGTTCTAAGTGCGATGCTGGGTCGCCACGGTGTCACGCTGGATGATGTTGAGATGGTCAATGTGAACTTCTCGCTCAGCCCGTCGTTGATGTCGGGTCAGGTTGACGCGGTCATCGGAGCCTACCGCAATTTTGAGCTGAACCAGATGGAGATTGAGGGCGTTGAGGGGCGCTGTTTTTATGTCGAGGAAGAGGGCGTACCGACCTATGACGAATTGATCTACGTGGCGAACCCCGACCGGATGGATACCGATCAGATCCGCCGCTTTTTGCGTGCGACGGAACTGGCGACACAATATATCGTCAATAACCCGCAGGCATCGTGGGAGCTGTTCAAAGGCTACGCGCCTGAGCTGGACGACGAACTGAACGCAAAGGCGTGGGTTGACACGCTGCCGCGTTTCGCACTGCGCCCTGAAGCGCTGGATGAAGGGCGCTATACACGGTTCGAAGCGTTTCTTGCCGAGAGTGGTCTGGTTGAGGGCACGCGCCCTGTCTCGGCCCTTGCCGTCGATCTGGGGGCAGAATGACCTACGGTAAAACCTTCGCGGCCTTGCGGGATAACACGCCTGTCTGGCCCGCCTATACCCGTCATGCATTTGTGCAGGGCTTGGGCGACGGTACGCTGCCTCACGCCGCCTTCCTGCATTATCTGAAACAGGATTACGTCTTTCTGATCCACTTTTCGCGCGCTTGGGCTCTGGCGGTGACCAAGGCAGATACGGTCGCGGAAATGCGTTTGGCTGCTGGTACGGTGAACGGGTTGATCAATGAGGAACTCGCGCTGCATGTCAAAATCTGCGCAGAGGCTGGAATTGATGAGGCGACGCTGTTTGCCACGCAGGAACGGCAGGGAAATCTGGCGTACACCCGCTATGTGTTGGATGCGGGCCATTCCGGCGATCTGTTGGACTTGCTGGCGGCCTTGGCCCCTTGTGTCATGGGCTACGGTGAAATCGGCACTCATTTGGCCGCCACCAAGACTTCGGACACCTACGCCGACTGGATCAACACCTATGCCAGTGCCGAGTACCAGCAGGTTTGCCACGATGTGGGCTTGCTGATTGATGGGGCAGTTGCGCGGCGCATCGGCAATGATCCGGCGACCAGCCCCCGTTGGGCCAGTCTTCAGGCGCGGTTCGCGATGGCGACACAGCTGGAGGTCGGGTTTTGGGATATGGGACTTGATCCGTGAACCAGCCCTTGCGAATGGCAGGATCGGCGACGATCGACGGTACGCCGATCTTTACGCAGCTCGACTTGACCCTGACACCGCAGAGCTGGACCTGCCTGTTGGGAGCAAGTGGCGTGGGCAAATCCACGGTGCTGCGCCTCTTTGCGGGGCTGGCCGAGGGCGTTACCTTTGACGGGACCCTCAGCGATCCCGGTCGCGTTGCCATGATGGCGCAGCAAGATTTGTTGATGCCCTGGCTGAGCGTGTTGGACAATGTCATGCTTGGCGCGCGATTGCGGGGGGAGCGTCCGGACAAGGACCGAGCCCGCGACAGGCTTGTTCAAGTGGGCTTGGCAGATCATGCTGACAAACTGCCACGCGCCCTGTCAGGCGGCCAACGTCAACGGGTGGCATTGGCCCGTACCTTGATGGAGGACCGCCCGGTTGTGTTGCTGGACGAACCGTTTTCAGCGCTCGACGCGCTGACCCGTGCGCAGATGCAGGAACTGACAGCAGAGCTGTTGACGGGCCGCACAGTGTTGCTGGTCACCCATGACCCGAACGAAGCCGCGCGATTGGGCCAGAAAATCCTCATCATGACCCCATCATGCCTTGTCGAGGTTGCTGCCCCCCACACCACCATTCCGCGCGACATCTACGCACCGGATGTCGTGCGCACGCAAACAGATCTGTTTGATCAACTTCGGAGACCGACATGAGCGCAACACAATATCTGCAATCGCTTGTGGCACAGGATTGGCACGCCGCTACACATCACGCGTTCACCAATGCCTTGGCCGATGGGACCCTGAGGCGTGAAAAGATGGCAGGTTATTTGCAACAGGACTACCAGTTCATCGATGGGTTTGTGCGGCTTTTGGCATCCGCCGTGGCCCATGCGCCCACACTGCAAGATGCCGTGCCCGGTGCGCAATTTCTAGGCGTGATCTGCGGACCGGAAAACACCTATTTTCTGCGATCTTCACAAGCCTTGGAGATTTCGCTGAGTGCGCCGGCAGCCCCTGAGACGATCGCGTTTCAACAGCTGATGGATCAAGCCCGCCGCTCGGGCCGCTATGAGATTATGCTGTCGGTTCTCGTGGTTGCCGAATGGATTTATCTTGATTGGGCCACCCCGGTTGAAGGCCGCGCAGATGATCTGCCGTTTTGGCTGGGTGAGTGGATAACCCTGCATTCAGGCGATGGATTTGCGCAGGTCGTCGCCTATTTGCGCGATCAACTGGATATTGTTTGGGAGGCGCTTGACGATGACGCCCGCGAAGATGTCACTGCGACCTTCACCGAAGCGGTGCGTTTGGAGCGCGCGTTCTTTGATGCCTCCTGGGCTGGCTTTGTGGTCGCAAAATGACCAGATGGCGGGCAGGCCTGGCGGCGACATGTCTGGTGTTGGTGCTCTGGCAGGCGGTGATCTGGGCCACGGGTGTCGCCCGTTTCATCTTGCCGCCCCCTGCGCTGGTCGGGCAGACAATCTGGGAAAGCCGCGCACTTCTGACGGAGCATGCGTTGGTCACGATGGCCGAAGTGCTCATCGGCCTCATGCTGGGTGCCGCACTTGGGTTCGTGTCAGCCATCGGGCTGGTCGCATCCCCAACGGCACGCGCGCTGGTGCGTCCTATCTTGGTGTTCAGCCAAGCAGTGCCGGTGTTTGCATTGGCACCTATCTTGACCCTTTGGCTGGGCTTCGGTCTTTGGTCCAAGGTCACGATGGCCATAATCATCATTTACTTTCCCGTCACGTCGTCCTTTTTTGACGCCCTGATGCGCACGAACCGCGACTGGATCGGTTTGGCCAAGGTGATGGGCGCAAGTCCAGCGCGCATTATGTGGCACATCAGGATTCCCGCAGCCTTACCAGGATTTGCATCCGGCTTGAGGCTCGCGGCGGTTTACGCCCCCATCGGTGCGATCATTGGTGAATGGGTCGGTGCCTCAAAGGGCTTGGGGTATCTTATGCTTTTGGCCAATGGCCGGGCCAAAACAGACCTTATGTTTGCCGCCCTGATCGTGCTTGCAGTTCTGACGGTCCTGCTGCACGCAGCCGTTAACAAATTGTGCGAAAAGACATTGGACCGCCCGGAAGGGCCTTGATCGGCGCACATTTAAAGCCGCATTCGTTAACAAGTCCGCTTGTGTATGCTGCTTCAGCGAAAATGGAACGGCCAAAGGCAACTCTCCCCACTCTCCTATGATCGATCCCGGTTACGGCGAAAGATCCATTTGGAATCCACCAGTATTGCCATGGTTGAACGTCCCTTCTTGGCAAATTTCCCGCTCAGCAACGGTTCTCGCCCCGAGTGTGCATAAGGCTTCTGCGCCAGCAATAGCTGCACCTGCATGGGTCCGTTTTGTTCGCGAACTGTTGTTTGACTTGAACTCTGATTTCGCAATCGCAGCGAATGAGGCCAGCGCGCCATGCACTTGAGGCTGGTCTGATGCGCTTAGACATCTCTGCGTGTCGAACCGCTGTACGCAATGCTTTGTAGGCAAGGCAGATGAGATAGGCTGCGCCGGTCAACCGCACTTAGGTCATCACATCGCTCATCTGGGCCATAATCGCCGCCAGCCCATAGGCAGTCGCCGTTGAAAGGGCGATGGAGGCGCACGCGATGCCGAAAGCTGTCACGAGAGAAGGAAATTGGCCTTGGCGCGTTGCAATGGCCAGAATTAACCTGATGGCAGGCCCCGGTGATAGAACGCCCATGAACTGGCTAGACCATCCAAGTGCAAGCTGTGGCAATTATTCGATCATCAGTTGCTTGATGCCCGCTCACAATATGCCGCAGGCGTCATTCCAGTTTGAGCCTTAAACGTCCGTGTCAGATGGCTCTGGCAAGAAAACCCACAGTCTGCAGCGATCTCGGCAATGCCGTTGTTTCCAAACAGTGCACCTTTGTGCGCCTCACCTGATGCGGCGCGAGCCCCCGTCGCAGTGCTTTCTGTCGTTCCGGCAGGCTATAGATCAGCTCCGCCAATGCACTATCCGCCGTAAGCAGATCATTCGCCGCACGGCACGCATGCGTTGCTTCAAAGGAGCGGAGACTGTGGGCGCATCCTCATACATAAATTCGATCAGATCGAAGGCTCGGGCATCTCGATCATGAATTCGGGAAAGCCACGCGCGAAGAGGTTCATCCGGCCGGACGACATGCAGGAACCGGCACGGCGATATGATTTGCCAATCGGATGTCTAGTTTTTTGGCACGACACAGATTGCTCCTCGGCGACCAGAAATGCCACCGGCATCGAACCTGCGTGTTCCTGTTCCCCCCTGCAAGTATAGCCTGAATGTGGCCACGTGGCTTGTCATAGAGAATTCGGTCGTTGTTGTTTTGCCAGATTGTCACTGTGCGGCCCAAGCCGAGATCGAGTTGGCTATATGCGAAAGCAGTCGGGGAAAGCTCCAAGTAATCTGACACGGTGGTTGGCATAGTTCATTGCAATCAAGAAAAACTGCCCACGCTGGTGAAGCGAAAGCTTGAGCACAGAAAACCGCAAGATCGAGCAAGCCAGAAGCTGTTGAGCAATGATATCGTCGAAATTCAATGTGGGTCGCTCATTGGTGACCGATAGCATACTATTAATGAGACGGTCCGTTGATGATCGCCGTCGCTTGTTTTCGCGCAAACCGTAGGGAGGTCAAATGTCAAAGAGTGTCAAACGTGTAACTGAAGCAGCGCAAACACTAGGTCTGAATATATCGATTCAAACGATGCCTGATTCCACCAGAAGCGCTGCCGACGCGGCCAATGCTTGTAATTGTGAAGTCGGTCAGATTGTGAAGTCTTTGATTTTTGAGGGTGAGAACTCCAACGCACTCAAATTGGTTCTTTTGGGTGGTCATCACGATCTCGATCTGAAGAAAGCCAAGGAAATCTTCGGCGAACCGTTGACGCGCGCTGATCCAAAGCGTGTACGGTCTGAGACGGGTTTTGCCATTGGTGGTGTTGCACCAATTGGACACCTTGAGACACCTGAGGCGTGGATTGATGCGAACCTGCTCAATCACAAGCAAGTCTGGGCTGCCGCAGGCACTCCAAACTCGGTCTTCAGCGTTAACCCCGAGCACCTGATGCGGGCGATTAACGCCCAAATATTCACAAACTCATAGTTCTGAGAGACGAACACCGCCGCCCTGCTCTTCATTGCGGTGCTGATTTGGGGAACAAGCTGCGTTTCGATAGCGCTTCAAATTGGTCCCGTATCGGTCGGCGTTTCAGTCTTCTATCCAATGACATTAGCGGCGCCGCTTCTGCTCGCAGTCCTCGCAGCCACTAAACGGCTCACGTTGCCTGCCCCATGGTGGTTTGTGATCCTTCAAGCGATCTGCTTGTTCAGTCTAAACTTCGTCGCGCTACGCAACGCGGCGGCCCTTATACCTTCTGGCCTGCTGTCGGTTGTGTTTTCGCTGGCTTCAATCTTCAACGCAGTGAACGCACGTATGCTCTTTGCGGAGAAATCCCCTTTTCGGGTCTTCAACCGCTCGTTTGTGGAACGGGTTATTGTAGTCTCGGAGGCCAAGTTCAAAGCCACCGAAATCAATGACCCTTCCGAGCATTCCCAGCTCTTTTTTGACCGACAAGGGAGCGACCTTTTCCCGTTGCCACCTTGCTTTTCCCGGAGACGACATGTGGTCACGAACCTTTCGTGCATGCTCCCGCGATATGTCCTGACCTGCTCCCCTGAAAAGTCCGGTGTTTTGAGTTAGCCTGTTCTCCAAGTAA